>CALXOZ010000038.1 GCA_944390195.1 uncultured Alphaproteobacteria bacterium | reverse complement strand
TGTTAACCCGACTGATGGACGCCGGATACCCGTTGCCTTTAATTCAGCAGATATCCGGACATTCGTCAGTCAGTACCCTTTCTATATATTACCGAGCTAATCCGAAGCATATCAAAGCTGCTCTCGCAGAGGTGTGGTGTTGACATCTTTACATTTTCCGACTATTTTATCATTTTATTAAAAATTAGTCGGATTTTAACTATGTATATACAAAGAACCATCGAAACAGCCATTAAAAGAATGAATGCTTCTTTTCCTGTTGTAATAATTACGGGGGCAAGACAGGTTGGTAAAACGACCGTTTTTAAATGTTGTGAGACTGAACGTCATTATGTTTCTTTGGATACTTTGGAAAACAGAAAACTGGCCAAAGAAAATCCGGCCTTGTTTCTGCAACGCTTTGAACCTCCTTTGTTGATTGATGAAATTCAATATGCCCCCGAACTGTTGCCTTATATCAAAGCCATTGTTGATGAAAAGCAGGAAAAAGGGCTGTTTTGGATTACCGGTTCGCAACAGTTTCACTTGATGAAAGGTGTTTCTGAAAGTCTGGCCGGTCGTGTCGGTATTTTAAATCTGGAGGGGTTGTCCTTACCTGAAATCGAAAAACAACCGTTCTATGATAAATTTCTGCCCACACAGGAATGGATTCTCAAACGGTCGAAAACGGCAAGAAATATCGATTTAAAGGAATTGTATCAAATTATATGGAAAGGTTCATACCCTGCCTTGAATAAAGGGGATAACGTCGATTGGGAAGATTTCTACGGTTCATATGTTCGGACATATATAGAACGGGACATTCGCGATTTAACGACCGGCGGTGATGAAATGCAGTTTTTTGCGCTTTTAACCGCTTTAGCTGCCAGAAGCGGACAACTGCTGAATTTTTCTGATGTTGCACGAGATATCGGCAAACCGGTTGCAACGGTTCAACGCTGGGTTTCCATACTACAAACATCAGGCTTAATTTATTTGCTTTATCCGTTTTCAAGAAATATCAGCAACCGAATGACAAAGATGCCGAAAATTTACTTTATGGATACGGGGCTTGTTTGCTACCTGACAAAATGGAACACCCCCGAAACGTTGGAAGCAGGTGCAAAAAGCGGAGAGATTCTGGAAACCTTTGTTGTTTCGGAAATTCTGAAAAGCTACCTGCATAATGGCAGAACACCGAACATTTCGTTCTATCGAGACAAAGACAAAAAAGAAATTGATGTTATTTTGGAAGAAAACGGCTTGGTCTATCCGATAGAAATCAAAAAGAAAACCAATCCCGACAAAGGTGATATCAAGAATTTCAACGTGTTGGAAAAAGCCGGCGTAAAGATGGGGGACGGAGCCGTTGTCTGTTTGGCGTCGACGCATCTGCCCATAACATCGAACGTATCTGTGATACCTGTGTCGTATTTATAAAAGCGCGCAAAATCTTTGAAATGACATAAAACGTATTTTTTCTCTTGAGTTTTTTTATTTTGATTCTACCATAATATAAAGATCACTTCGTGATCCTCGAGTCTTTTTTTTAAGACGCCAGTCTGATTAAGGTTTCGCAGACTATAAATACGCCAAACCTGCCTTTTATACAGAGGCGCGGGATTTATTTCCCGAAATGTTTTGTCTGAAAGACAAAACGCGGCTTGCACTTAGGGTTCCAATTAGCCTAAAAAATTCAAACCCGTCTTTTTCAAGGACGGGCAATCTTTATTTTTCTCCGTCTTTGAATACTTAAATTTTTACAAGCATGACGGAGGAACGAAATGCAAAATATCAATGTATGGTGGCCAGAAACACCAAAAGAATGTTCGGAACGTAACGCTCAGATAGTCGATGCATTGATCGACGACCCCAAATGGCACGATAGGGCTAACAAAATCAGAGAATGCGATAAATATGATCCCTGTGGGGATGTGTTATGCAGCCTATGTCGTAGAAATATCAGAACTTCTTTTGTATCATTCATTCAAGCATCAATGGATGCCGATGAACTATATAAAGTCGATCTGATCGAACCTGTCAATTCCGAATATGGAACGACGGATGTCAAGACTTTGAACAACCGATTGCGGCAACGAGTCAATCGTGCTTTTCCCGATGTTGATATTAAAATTATCGGATCCTACGACATTTGTCTGAATGAAGACAGTACAGGCGAATTTGATACATTTTGGAGTCCGCATTGGCATCTGATAGTATCTGCACCGGGACTTACCCAACAAGAAATCCATAAGCGTTTCGCCATCTATTATTATACAACTAATGAGATATCTCGTCCGGTAAAGGTTACTTCAGTTCGTAAGGGAGAAGAGGATAAGGCTTTTTCATACTGTTATCCTGCATATTTCCCAAGAAGAACCCGATATCTTCATCCTGAAACAGTAGCAAGAAATGCTTACCATACATCTGCAGAATACAGATTAAAAGCAAATCAAATCAGAGAACTTGCCGGTATTTTTTCCGATACTGCAGGGTACGATTTGCTGTTTTTATACGGTATAAATCGAAAATTTAACGTGAAAAAAAAGTATTTTTAGAAAAGGAAATTTATTATGAAAACTATTAAGAAAAAGGCAAACGAAGCCTCTAAGTCGTTAAAAGTTAAAAAAGTAGGTGCAACACACAGCACTTGAAATCAGGGCGTAAAAAACGCAAAAACGATATTTTTTCATCGTGTCATCGTACCACAGAAGGTACGGCAGTAGCGACTTGCAAAAATGAACAAGAAAAGTATTTCGTGATGCTTCAGTTCACAACAGTTTCCGGAAGCTTAAAAAGAATATGTGTGCCGATGGATATTGCATTGGAAAGAAATAAACTTAAGTCATTTCTTTCAAATGAAGGTTTCCCGCTTTTTATGATTGACGAGGAAATAAAAGAAATACATTACTTATTAAAAGTTGCATCCTCTCCCTATTATTTGTTCCAGACAAATGGGTATCATCCGGTTAACGGAAAGACCAGCTTTGTTTTAGGAAGTCGCATCATTCCATCAAACGCCGCTTTTGTTGCAAACAATGAATCAGAGTGGTGTACGGCATCCGGAAAGTCTGAGGGGCAAAAAGAGCTATTGAAAAATTTAGCAGGAAGTCCTCCGGCTCTTTTGGCTGTCGGAATGGCATTCCTTGCTCCATTAATCAGCATTTTAGGTGTTGATAGCTTCGGGCTTTTGTTTTTTGGTCGATCAAGTTCAGGGAAGTCCAAACTACTGTATCTGGCGACGTCCATCTATGGACATCGCGAAAAGCTTCCTACATGGTATGCCACGGATAATGCTTTACAGGAGGAAGCTGAGCGTAACAATGATTTGTTCACCATTTTAGATGAAGGGCGTACATGCGAATCTGATTTCAAACAGGTTGCCAAACGCATTAGCCGCCTTTCCTACACATTAACAAGCGGCGTGTCTAAACGCAGATCAAAAACGTATATCGAGCTAGACCGGCAAAATAAAAATTGGAATTCTTTGTTCTTATGTACAAACGAGCATTCTTTGCGAGAACTTTCTTTAGCTTCCGAGACTAAACGGGATGCTGGCGAAACACTGCGTATGATCGATATTCCTGTTGATTATGGGGACACACCCGAGGGCGGCAGAAAAGGTATCTTTAAAGACCTTCCTGCCGGTCAACAGAGCGGCGCAAGGCTAATTAAAAAATTGGAGAAAAGCGTTTCTGTTGATTATGGCTATTTGGGATTGCATTACCTGCGACTACTGATTTCTCTGATTAATAAAGGGGAAAAAGAGCCGCTGAAACAACGTTTAGAGAGGTATATTCAATTTTTCTTAGCCGAAGAACATATAAGAGGAAAAGGCAGCTATGCCGAACGTCTGGCTCTGCGATTTGGGTTAATCTATGCAGCGTTAATATTTGCCGCTGAGAATGGTTTTGTTCCTTGGAATAATTCCAAAATCTTTGCATCGGTGAATGAAATGTATCATCGGACGTTGGATTATGCAGCCAACCCGCGAGATTTGGTCAAATTAGGCATGCAATCTTTGACGGCTTGTCTTGAAAACAAACGAATTTTTGCCATTCAACAGGATACGACCTTACAAGAGATTCAAAACGCATATGACGAAGGAATGATTCTTAAAAGTAAAGGAACTTTGCTTCTGCCATCTAAAAAGTTGACGAAATTTTTCGGGTCAGAAGCAAAGGCTCAAGGGGCTTTAACGGCATTGGCAGATTGCATCTTAAATGAAAAAAAGCCGGACGGTTGGTCAGCAGTAAGAATTTTACCTGCCAATGAAAAATCGAAAGGATTCCGTAAACACTGTGTCGTGCTTAGCCAAGCTAAGCTGTTGGAGCGATTAGGATTAGCCTAAAACTAAAGAGCCCCCTGCATAGGGGGCTTTTTATCGTTTCAACCGATTAAAAGAATGTGCTTTAATCTGAGTAAGCTTTTTTACTTGTACAAATGGCTTAAATCCAGACCGTCATACCGGACTTTTTCAACCATTGTCTTCTCAAGGACTTTCATGCTGATCGT
>CALXOZ010000037.1 GCA_944390195.1 uncultured Alphaproteobacteria bacterium | reverse complement strand
ATCATATGCAAAAGTTAATTATCGCCTTGCCCAAAGGGCGCATTCTGGAAGAACTTCTACCCTGTTTTAAATTAATCGACATTATGCCGGAAGACGCTTTCTTTGATAAAAATTCCCGTCTGCTTCGCTTTAAAACAAACCATGACAATATTGAACTTATCCGTGTCAGAAGTTTTGATGTCGCCACATTTGTCGCTTTCGGGGCGGCTCAACTTGGCGTTTGCGGAAATGACGTTCTGGCTGAATTCGATTATCCGGGAATTTACGCCCCTATCGATCTGAAAATAGGAAAATGCCATATGTCTTCCGCAGCTCCGATCGGTTATGAAAAAGATAACTTAACGCGTACGGGGCATGTCCGTGTCGCCACAAAATACCCTAATATCACAAAACAATATTATCAATCCAAAGGCATTCAGGCGGAATGTATCAAATTATCCGGTGCCATGGAATTGGCACCCACAATCGGTTTATGCAACAGGATTGTCGACGTTGTTTCTTCCGGAGCTACACTTAAAGCAAACGGATTGGTTGAAATCGAACATATTTTAGATGTTTCCGCCCGTTTAATCGTCAACCGGACGGCATTTAAAACAAGAACAACGGAATTAACTTTATGGCTGGACAAATTCAAAGGAGCTATCAATGACATTAAGGATTAATATTCAAGATGTTGACTTTGAAAAACAATTCAAGTCTTTTTTAAATTCAAAACGGGAAAACGCCGCCGATGTCAATGCCGTTGTTGTTGAAATATTGGAAAATGTACGCAAAAAAGGCGATGAAGCTCTTTTGGAGTATACAAACAAATTCGACCGGACGAATTTAACCGCACAATCAATGCGCGTCAGTACCGATGAAATAAAACAAGCCGTTTCCGAATGTGCTCCTGAAACACTGGAAGCTTTATACCAAGCAGCGGAAAGAATAGAAATATTCCATAAAAAACAATGTCCGGAAAATAAATTTTTTAATGATGAAACGGGCGCTTTGCTCGGATGGCGCTGGACACCGGTCAAAGCTGCCGGTCTGTATGTCCCCGGAGGTACTGCAGCTTATCCTTCGTCTGTTTTAATGAACGCCATTCCTGCAAAAGTCGCCGGTGTCAAACGTATTGTCATGGCTGTTCCGGCACCGGATTCAAAGATTAATCCGCTGGTATTAGCCGCCGCGGATTATGTCGGGATCAATGAAATCTACCGTATCGGAGGGGCTCAAGCCATTGCGGCACTGGCATTCGGAACACAAACAATAAACCCCGTTGATATGATCGTCGGTCCCGGAAACGCTTTTGTCGCCGCGGCAAAGCGTCATGTTTTCGGGCATGTCGGAATTGATATGATTGCCGGTCCTTCGGAAATTCTGATCGTTGCCGATCGTTTTGCCAATCCCGATTGGGTCGCGGCGGATTTGTTATCTCAAGCGGAACACGATATTTCCGCTCAATCCATTTTAATTACCGATACTGCCGCTTTTGCCCAAAACGTTGAAGAAAAAATCGAACAACAGCTTCAGGCTCTGAAACGTCAGGATATTGCAAGAAAAAGCTGGCAAGACAACGGCGCCATCATTATCGTTGAAGATCTGATCCGTCAAAGCGGCGATTTGATTGACAGGATTGCTCCGGAACATTTGGAGTTAAGCATAAAAGATCCCGAAGAATTATGCAGACGTTTTCATCATGCCGGCTCTGTTTTTCTAGGGCATTACACACCGGAAGCCATCGGAGATTATGTCGGTGGTCCGAACCACGTTTTACCGACGGGACGAAGCGCCCGTTTTTCCTCCGGCTTAGGCGTACAGAGCTTCATGAAAAGAACCACCTTTTTATCCTGTACGCCGGAAACGATCGACACAATCGGCGAATCAGCCGTTTTACTTGCCGAAGCAGAAGGATTGACGGCTCACGCGAATTCCGTTCTTAAAAGATTGAAGGAATAACGGTTTTTTTTATAATGCTTTTTCCGGTCAAAAGATCATACGCTTTGTAAAAATGCAAAACGGTCAATCAGTCTTGCATACCGATTTTTATTCCTGTCATTTGGAAACGAAGCGGAAATTCTTTATGTTCAAATAACATGAGTAACCGGCATCAGACATATTCCACAAAAAGTCGCCAATAAAGCATCACGATCATGCCCGTATTGACGGGATGAAGGTATCAGTTCTTCGACTGTAATATAGGTCATAATTCCGGCAACACTGGCAAAAACAGCTCCCAAAACGGTATCATTGATGAAAGGGCGTAAAAATAAAAAAGCCAACAATGCGCCAACCGGTTCCGCCATGCCTGACAGCAATGTGTACCAGATGGCTTTTTTCTTACTGTTTGTCGCATAATAAACAGGCATTGCAACGGCAATCCCTTCCGGAATATTGTGCAAGGAAATGGCGATGGCTATTGATATTCCCAAAGAAACATCCTTATAGCCCGCCATGAAAGTGGCAATTCCTTCCGGGAAATTATGCAAACCGATGGCTATTGTCGAAACAAGCCCCACACGAAACAAGTTTTTATGAGGCTTTTCTCCGATTGAAGGATCGTATGCTTCATGAGGAACGAAACGATCAATCAAACCGGCCATTAACAAACCAATTATAAAAAACAAAACCGTAAACAAAACGGCCTGACGTTCACTATAAACCGCTTTGAACAAGTGTTCGGCATTTGGATATAAATCCATAAAAGAAACGCTTAACATTATACCGCCGGCAAATCCCAGCGCGATTGAAAGCATACGTTCGTTTTTGCCGGAAGAAAAAAAAATCACTCCGGCTCCGAACAAGGTCGATAATCCGGCGGCAAAAGATATTAAAAGAGCAAAAAAAGCGGATTGTGAAAACATGACATTGTTGCCTTTCAGGATATTTTTAGATTAAAACAACTCGACGTCTTATTTTCAAGCCGTCTCTATAATGAAACAATTTCCATTAAAAAATTCAGCAAAGCAATACATTAACACGGACACAGCTGCTTCGGTTTTTCCGGAGTTGTTTTTTTCTTAATCGGTGTTGTTTTTGTCGAGCTTGTTTTTTTCTTGACTGGTGTCGCTTTCGCCGAATTTGTTTTTTTCCTGACCGGCGTTGTGCTGACCGCAGGGCAAGGCGCACACGGAACACAGGAACTTTCAGAAACACTCAAACATTTTTGAATGCACTGAGTAACCTCCGGACGGGATTGTCCGTTTTTGTCATTCATACCGATTTTAGCATAAAGCAACTTTTCAACAGCCGCCTTTTCCCGACCGGCTTCTTGTGCGGAGATCAAGTTCATGTTTTTTAACATCTCGATACGGCGTAAAGCTGTTGCCGCTTGCAAGACATCTTGCGGAAAAGGAAGCGGTTTCATGCGGTATTGCGGATTTTCCGGCAATAAGGCTTCCAGAATGATTTCCCGTTCCGCCGCGTGTTCTTGCGGTGTAACGGCTCTGATTTCCACCGCATCGCGCAAAGCCGTCAAACGAGCAATAATGACTTCGGCTTTCGGTGCGGGCATATCTAATCCGGCAGCGGCAGGCGTTAACGTATACGGCAACAACCCTCCCAGATTGGCGGTTCTTCTTGCCTGCCATTCTTCTTCCGTAACGTAATTTTCATCGCGAAGCCGGATGAAAGTCAAAAATCGCATCACGACGTTTTTATCCGCCTCGTCCAGCATATCCAAGCCTCCCCTGATTGTCCGGACAGAAGTAGGCATTTTGGAAACAGGAGCATTTATATCTTTTTCTGTCGTTTTAAAAACGGGCATTCTTGTTTTCGGATCAATTTCCGTTAACGGCGATTGCATAAAATTCAAAGCATTTAAACGCGCTTCAGCGATGTTTTTGAGTTTTTTTGCGGAAAGACCATATTCTGTCCCAAGCATGCTTTCCTCATCGCTTTGCATAGCGACAATCCGTTCGTAGAACACACGCGCTTGATTTTTTTCCCCAAGACTTTCATAAGACAACCCTGCAACCATCATGGCATAGACATCTTCGGAATTAGCGCGCAAAGCTTTTCGGGCATAATGGATCGCATTTTCACGATCCCCGTAAGACCACTTCAGAATGGATTGTTCCGTGTCATTTTTAAACAAAGAACTTCCGGCGCATCCCGTAATAAAAGGAAAAGCCGCCCAAACGGCAAGACAGACGACACGGTTGAAAAAGCAGGACATTTTCATTTTTTTTTCCATTTTTCCCGTAACTTTTCTTTATGTAAGACAAACCACTGTACCGCAATAATCGTCAGTGCGTTATTAAACTTTCCGTCTGCCAACATTTTTTCAACCGTCTGAGCCGACAAAACAACAACCCGAATATCCTCTCCTTCATTTTCCAATCCGGCATATTCAGGCACTTGAGTAATATTGACACGCCCGCAAAAAACATACAATTTTTCAGATATTCCGCCCGGAGAGGCAAAATATGTCGCAATCGGTTCAACCGAAGACACCTCTACTCCCGCTTCCTCTTTTGCTTCCCTTATAACGACTTGTTCAGGCGTCTCGCCTTGATCGACAATACCGGCAACACATTCCAAAATCCAAGGATATTCTCCGGCGGTAAAAACACCAACACGCAACTGTTCAATAAAAATCAAGCAATCCGCATCCGGATCGTATAATAAAATACCTGCCGAATTTCCCCGTTCCATCACCTCGCGGGAAACAACACGACTCATCGTTCCGTTATAACGGGGATATTTTAAATAATACTCATCAACCCTGAAAAATTTTTTATACAGAGTTTCTTTTTTTATAACTTCTATATTTTCGGGCAACCTGTCGACCATATTTAAAAACTCCCTTTTCTTGAAGCAAATGTAGTATAATGAAGAAATTAATAAACATCAAACTTTTAAAGGAGGCGTCAACCTGTGGAAATTCTCACTGCACAACAAATGTATACAGCAGACAAAAAAACGCACGCCCAACTCATCTCAGAAAGCCTGTTAATTGAAAATGCTGCGTTTGCAAGCGCTTGTCAAATTTCAAAAAACTACACAAAACGCCCTGTCACAGTGCTTTGCGGTACGGGCAACAACGCCGCGGACGGTTTTGCTTTAGCTCGTATCTTATACGAATGGGGATGGGATACGGACATCGCTTTTTTCGGAAAAGAAGAAAACATGACTGCCGGCGCAAAAGAAAAAGCAAAAAAATTTAAGGGAAAAATATCCCCCTTAACCATGAATACTTTAAAAAGACGCAAGGCAGAACACTTGTTCGTCGATGCCGTCTTCGGTATCGGTTTAAGCCGTCCTTTGCCAAAAGATCTTGCGGATTTTTTCAACGCTTTAAACGAAAACGGTTTTTCCTGTGTCGCTTTGGACATTCCCAGCGGCATCCGCGCCGATACGGGAGAACTTTTACCGACAGCCCCGATCTGTGAAATGACGATTACGTTTTGTCGCCCGAAAATCGCCCATTTCCTTTACCCGTCAAAAGAATATGTCGGAAAGTTGAAAGTCTGTCAAATAGGCATACCCGACGCTTTCATAACAGAGCAGAATCCTTCGCTTTTTGAAAACACGCCGGACCTGTTTCATATTCCGGAAGCAACCCCTTACGATCACAAATACACACGCGGAGCCGTTTTGGTTCGCTGTGCAGAAATGACAGGGGCGTGTCGTTTGGCGGCATCTGCGGCAAGCAGAGCTTTCGCCGGCTGGGTTGCCATTTCCTGTCCGCAAAAAGAGTATCCTCTTTTTGCTCAAAACGATCCGCATATTGTATTGCAGACAGCTGATACAATCGAAGAGTTCTACAGCCAAGCCCGTGATCCGAAAATCACAGCCGTCATTTTCGGAATGGGGGCTATAGAGGCAGAAGCAACCCGAAAAACTGTTGAAGCTTTGGGAAAGTTAAACAAGCCCGTTGTTCTTGATGCGGGAGCCTTGCCTTTTATCAAAGGGATAAAAGGACGTCCTGACATCGTTTTAACACCGCATTCAGGAGAATTTCTGCGTCTTTTTCCCCATTTGCAAAAAGAAAACAAGTTACGACAGGCTTTAATCGCCGCAAAAGAGCTTAATTGTACTGTTGTGTTAAAAGGAGCCGACACAGTTATTACTTCTCCTGAAGGAAAAGCGGTCATTAACAGTACGAACGCCTTTCATTTATCGACAGCCGGCAGCGGAGATGTCTTGGACGGCATCATCGGAGCCATGTTATCAAAACGAATGCCCGCATTCCAAGCCGCCTGCGCCGGTGTCCGCTTGCATTCACAAGCCGCTGAAAAATGTCCGAAAAATATGATTGCACAAGATATCATTGCTTGTTTAAAATAGATTTATGTATATCTTTTATTTGATGCGGCATAAGTTTTGGGTCATGTATTTCTGCTTTAAACACGGGTTGTTTTGGCGAGGGATTGTTCACGACTGGGATAAACTTCTTCCGTCCATGTTGTATGTTTATTCAAAATATTATCCTCAAATCAAGAAAATCCGCAAGACAAACGGCTATTACGACCCCTGCTCCGCCCCCGAAGATTATCAAAGGGCGATTTTGGCGCATTTCAACCGTTCCAGACATCACTGGCAACATTGGGTTTTAGCTAACGGCATATCTTTCAAAGTTCTGGATATGTCTGAAAAGGACGTCCGTGAAATGATTTGCGATTGGGCGGGTGCCGGACGGACGCGACAAGGGAAAAATTGGAAAAAATCTCAAGTGCGGGAATTT
>CALXOZ010000036.1 GCA_944390195.1 uncultured Alphaproteobacteria bacterium | reverse complement strand
ATTCAGCAGATATCCGGACATTCGTCAGTCAGTACCTTATCCGGTTACTACCGGTCAAATCCGAAAAACATTATTCAAGCCTTGCAGTCGATTGGGTGATTGTAACTAATAGAGAAATGCAATTATAAAAACATCAAAAAATCGGTTAGTTACTAACCATGAAAAAGGTTTAACAAGGTCTAAATTTGCCGAGATCGATAAAACTGAGAGTGCAAGATTGTATAATTCAGCTTCTTGAAGTACTTTAAAGTAAAAGAATGACGATTAGTAAATAACTAGAAATTTGATCATTTTGCTACAAAAGTAACGTTGAAAACAAGAGCCTTTATGATAGAATTGAATGGTTAGGAACTAATCGTTCGGAATGCGAGATGGCGAAAATAAAATACTTTAAAATACCTAACTATCCTGAAGCTTTTTTAAAAACGGATATTGGAAAAGAGTGTTTGTTTTACAGCATTCTTCCTTATCTATGTGAAAGCCCTTCTACTTGTAAAAAAGAAAAAAGATCAAAATTTAATAAATGTAAAGCGTTATGCTCCCAAATAAAGATAGATAATATTATTAATTATATTTATAAAAATAAGTACCAAAGAAGTTCAAAAAATAAATTTGGAAAGGATACAGATAAAAGAAATATCCGCAAACAGGAAAGGCTTTTACTAAAACAAGTTATTCCATTAACTGTTATTAGAGAAAAAGAGGATAGCCTTGATCAATACGAACTGGTCTTAAGGGAAGAAATACTGTTTTTTCAAGGACTCGAAAAGTTTAAATACAAGTATAGTAAAAGAGACATCATCCATAGTCTGATGGAACGTATGCCTTCTTTTCTTAAAGAATTTTTTGTTGCCGCAGAATGTAAAAAAGCCATTAAAGAAGAAAAGGCATATTCCTTAATAAGAGCCTCGAAAATTCAATTTCCCAATGATAAAAGGGCAGACTTCCTATACGATAAAAAGCTTATGCCTTTAATGCCGCTTGTCTACGCATTATTTTATAGTTTAAAAGATGAGAAACCTATTCGTTTTTATGTCATCCGCAACTACCAAGAAAGAAAGACAAAAAGATTTATCCAATTTGACCGCATAAAAACCTCTTCTGTTGAAAATTTAAATGATTTTATTACCGAAGGAAAAATGACAGATGAGGGAAAACAGCGTTACATTCCCTACAAAGAAGAAGATGGAAAAACAAACAAAAAAGACTTTTTCTTCAAGAATAAAGATGTCCTAATTAAAAATTTTGATACGGTTATTTCTGACACCATTAAACTTGCCAAAGCATTAAGAAAATATGATAAAAAAACAGAAAAAGAACAAGAAGAAGCAGCCAGTAAAGCAGAACAAGACACAGAGAAAAAAACAGAAGAAGAAAAAAAGAGCCAGGAAAAAGTACGAAAATATTTTTCGTTTAAAAAAAGATTTAATCTAAAAAAGAAAGAAAAGTAGTTCTTTAAAATTATACGGGATTTTTCCCCGTCTATTTTCTCTCCTCTATTTGAGTAAACTGACTATGAAGCGGATGAAAAGGTTCTTTTCTTCCTGAGGCTTCTTTAACAATCAAAGCGGAGGTATTTAAATGAGTTATGAAAAAATTTCAAATCATCTTAAAAAGATGAAAAACTACGCTCAGACGATCGAACGTGGTCACAGAGCTTTACACAACTTTATGTATGAAGCTTGCAAATTGATCTTTAACTATAAAGAGGAGGTAAAAGAAAAGCTAAAAATTGATAATGATGATATCGAGAAGGGAGTAATAGAGTATTTCTTTCCCCCAAAACAATATGAAAAATCCGACGAAAGACAACGTCGTAATATGTATATCAGAGCCTTAAAAAAGCTGACTAGCGCAGAAACGCTAAGAGATGCTGAAATATTGTTGGATGAAAAAGGGGTATATACTCTTTCGAGAAACGACCGCACTGCAGGTGTTGATGTAAATGATGTTTCTGATCTGGTTGATGATGAATATGACGCCGAACCAGAGGAACTTGAAAACACGAACTTGCCTACGGAAAAAGAATTTAGGACGTTGCTAAAGCAGAAGAACGCCTTAAAAAAAACACTGATAATCCTAAAGTATGATGGGAAATACATTGCGATTACCCAAGAGGATATTTATAGGAAACTGTGCTCATTAATCGCCAAGAGGCACTGTAATCAAATATTCTTATTTGATGAAGACTGAAGGGAGTGAAAATATGAAAAAAATCCAACAGTCTGAACTAGAAAAACGTGTTGATTTGATCTCTAAGGCGATTTTTCAGGGAAAGGGGGCGTCGCGAAAGCGGCGTTCCCTTCTGACTGAATTGAAAAATAATCTTGTCAGTCACACACCGCATGAAACCTTTGCCGATCCTCGTTATGTCAAGATTTTTGCGGACAAAAGGATGAAGGAGATCAAGGGTTTTGATTTATCGAGCGCACTTTTCTTGACGGTCAATATTATGGAAGGTAAGACGCCAAGCACCAAGAAAACCATTTTATTACCGCCGTCAAAACTTCTGGATTTTAACATTTCTCAGCAGCTTAACAGTCTTCGAAAACGGTTGGAGGAATTGGAAAACGCCTGCGGTTATATTACTCTTGAAGTTAAATATGATGAAAGATTTGAAGTCTTTATTCCTCACTTTCATATTCTGATTTTAGGAACGACTGAAAGGGCTTTAGAAGTATGGTGCAAACGTTTTTATCCTGAAAAAGAAGAGGTCTTCCTATCGCAGGGTTTTATAAAAAAACACAAAAAAGCCGATCCCCTTTTAAGGTACATGCCTATATCTTTAACACCTTACATAATTGAAAAAGTCAGATCTGATGAAGCTTGTCATTATGTAATGAAGTGCACGACTTACTGTCAAAAGTATGCCCTTTATCGGTGTAAAATTCGAAAGGACAAAAAGCATCCACATGTTCGACCTCCACTAAATGCGTCTGTTGAACATTTATTGTGGCTTGATCATTTGTCACCGAAATATGTAATGTCTCCGTTTCAAAGCGAAATATTAAATGCAATGAAATGTGATTTCATCGCTAAAAACGGAAAGAATGACTGTAAATGCCTTAAAAAGGCTCAAAAACCTCAAAGAATGGGAAAAAGAGAGCAAAACTGTATTCAAAACAATACGGTCATTACCCCTATAAAAACGCGAAAAGAAGCTTTACAACGCCTTGGATACAAATCGTTCCGTAATGAGCAAGAAATTGCGGTTCGTTACATTTTAAAGAAAAAACGAACTCTGCTTGTTTTAAAGACGTCTTTTGGGAAAAGTTTGTGTTTTGCGGTAGCCGGATTAAAAACAAAAGGTGTCTGTGTCGTATTTGAACCTCTAATTGCCGTTATGAAAGATCAGGTGGAAAAACTAAACAGGCAAATTCCGGATATTGCGACGACGATTAACAGTACTATGTCTTTTGCTGAAAGGCAAAAACGCCTAATTGACATTTCAAGCGGGAAAGTAAAATTTGTTTTCGTTTCACCTGAGATACTTAAAAACAAATCTGTTCAGGAAGCTCTCCACAAGGTCGGTGTCGGCCTGTTCGTCATTGATGAAGCTCATTGTATCGATTTATATTCTCGTGAAAATAAAAAAGGCGATCAAGGCTTTCGACCTGAATATGGAAAACTTTTAAAAATTATAAATAGAATCTCTCCGAAAGCTTTAGTTACCGCATTGACCGGAAGCATTGATAAAATCGGTAGAAATCTGATTTGTACGGAACTTAATATTCCGAAAGAAAACATACTGGCACACGAACTTGACAGACCGGAAATATCTTATGACGTTATGAAACGTAAAACGACAGGTATCAAGCCTTTGTACGAATTGATACGCTCACGGGTCGGAAAAAGTACCGTCTTGATATTTTGCGCTTATCGTGATCATGTTATAGCGGTTTTAAACGCATTAAGAAGAAAAAATATCAACTGTTATTCATTTTTAGGGGGTGACACAAAGAACAATACGGAAGTTCTTGCCGTAGCCCAAGAAACTCCTTGCGTTATCGTCGCCACAAAAGCGTTAGGAATGGGAGTTGACATCCCTAATGTCCGATTGGTTGTTCATATCGATGCTCCGGTTAACCTGATAGAATATGCCCAAGAAACAGGGCGAGCCGCTCGTAACGGAGAGAATGCAAAAGCAGTCATTCTTTATCGAGAACAAGATTTGTCTCAATTAAAAAGAGATTTCTGCCGAAATAAAATTGATTACGCCCGTTTTGAAAAAGTTCTTCAATTTTTGAACAGCAAAGGAAATAGAAAACTTCTTTTTAAGAGTGGTGGTTTTTAAATCACCGATCTTCCTTTCGTTGTTTGCGTTAGTCAGTAATGCGTTAAACACCTCTTTTCTTTCAAAAGCTCCTCGCGGCCTTATAGAGGGTTTAAGTCGGACGACAACAGTTCCGTATATCTTTGATACGAATAAACTTGTCCCCATTTCCTTTCAGAAGTGTTAGCAATAATGCCAAGCTTCATCAAATTCTGAAGCGATTTAATGGCAGTCGGTTTGGACAATCCGGTTTTGGCTGTTATTTCAGCAACGGTTAACATCGGTTTTTGACGAAATACGGCAAACACTTTTTGTGCTGATTCAGTTGCTCGTCCGAGTATCTGTATCTTTGTAGCGTCCTGATTAAAGATCTTTTGAATTGCCAATAACGTGTCCTTTGCGTCTTTGGCCGTTTCAATAATTCCTTCAAGAAAAAACTTAATCCAATCTTCCCAGTCACCGTCTTTGCGAACGCCGTTGAGCTTGTCATAATAAAGATTGCGGTTTTTCTTAAAGAACAAGCTCAGATATAAGAACGGAGAGTTCAACACCCCTTTTACGCACAGAAAGAAGGTAATTAAAAGTCTTCCCAAGCGACCGTTACCGTCTAAAAACGGGTGGATCGTTTCAAACTGAACATGTATCAAAGCTGCTTTTATCAGATTGGGGATATCGTCTTCCGTGTTCATAAAAATCTCTAAATCCCCTAACACAGACATCAGCTTATCCGGTGGTACAGGTACAAAGCGAGCGTTCCCCGGTCTGGTTCCTCCGATCCAATTTTGGGAGGTGCGAAACTCTCCGGGACGTTTAGTCTTTCCCCTTGAATTTGCCAACAGAATTTGATGAATTTCTCTGATTAAACGCAAAGACAGAGGAAAGTCCTCGGCAATCCGAGCAAGCCCATGATTTAATGCGGCCACATAAGATGAAACTTCCGTCACATCGGCAATAGAGATACCTTCGCTTTGCTCTGATTCATACTTTAAAAGATCGTCAAGAGTGGATTGCGTTCCTTCAATCTGCGAAGAAAGAACTGCTTCCTTACGAACATAGGTGTAATTTAAAATGGATACGTCCACCGTTCCTTCAACGATACCGTTGAGTTCTCCGACAGCTTGATTGGCTTTTTCCAACAAGATCGCAACCTCCGCCAAATCGACAGCTGGTTTAGGCGGTAAAGGATCGGGAACAAAAGCCTGATATTCTTCAGAAGTTATGGAACAGGTTACGAATTTGCCGGGGACAGATCTTTTCATAGGAACTCCTCTTTTAGAAAGAGTTTGCAAAAATATCCTTAACAAATCAAGACAAAAAGTAAAAGATGTACCATTATTCCTTACTTTCTCAAAAAGAAAGTAAAGGTTTAATTCCTTAAAAACCTACAAAATAACGTTTTCTAAATGAGTTCAGAGGAACGCCCGATTTTATTTTAAGTAGCCTCTTTTGCGGACTTTTGGTAAAGAGGTTTAAATTTTTTACATATACTATTTAATATCATGTTTTAGATAGATTTTAAGGAATATAACATGCCTCAAACAATCAAATCAGAATCTGTTCAGCTCATTGATATGTCAAAAATTTTTAGTTCTGAAGAGATCATTGTTGGAATGATTTCAGAAGTTGGACTGCCCATTCTAATATTAACGAATAAAGCTATTTATCGATGGATGTTTGGCAAAGGAATTGTTGTTGAAACAGGAGAGAAGTATAACACCTATCAGCAAATCACAAAAGAATTTGATTTTTCACCGGATCATCCTTTATTTCAAAATACATATGGGATAGCTCAAAAAACAAATAATACTTTGTTGAAAATATTTGCTTATGACATTATGTCAAAGCTAAGTTCTTTGTTGAAAATTACAGAATTCCTATTTTTTCAATGGAATATAATAGAGAACGAAGTAAATAAAGATATAAAGAATTATGAAACAACTTCTAAAACATTACCTTTAATTCCATTACTAAAAGAAAATGTTGACGCATATTTTGTAGAATGTAAAAATATAATTTCAGATATATTAACAATGTTTAAAATTTACTTTCAAAGAAAAACGATAAATTCAAGAAATATTGGTACATTAAAGTGCCTCAATATTATAAAAAAAGAAAATAATCCGCCGGAAACAATTAAACTGTTTCAAACACTCAACGAGATAGATACAAAAGTACGAGCAATTAGAAACGCTATAAGCCACCCTGAGAATTATAAAGAAAACATATTTTTTCTTTATAATGTATATTGGGGAAATCACAACGTATTATCTCAGCCGTTTTTTGAATATCAGTCAACAATAGACAAAAAACTCCAAAGAGGTCAGGAAGAATTGATTCCTTATTTTAAAAAAACATATGAATCGTTATTAGATATTTCAGGATCTTTTATGAAAGAGACCATAAAACATATTTGAAGTATAAAAATACTCTTTGATCTTAATGACGGAGTCTAACAAACAGCGGATAATGCGCAGAATATGAAATTAAGAAAGAGATACCCATACCACTTTTTTTAGGCGTGTTTAGGTAGCTAATGACGCCACCTTTGTTTCGAGGGAAAGTTCTTTTTTCAAAAAAGCTTATCTGGGAATATCTGGGAACATTATCAAAAAAAGAATGCCAGAAAAAGATCAAAGAACAATTATCTATTCAGCAACGGACTAATTTTTTGAGAGCGTTTCTTCACAAATAATCTCCGCATTTTTTGCGTAGATTACGGACGGTTTTCGACGCATTACCCACCCCAGCGTATCACGTATACAAATGCCTTAAATCCAATCCCTTGTAAATAAGTCCGGAATTGACGGTTTCGTGCAGGTTTTCGATGACGCTTTCGCCGTAATGATCCGCCAAGCTTTTATTCCTCGAACCGTTCTCCCATCCGCAGATGCGACAAACGTCGTCTTCCGGTGCGCGGTTGCGGCGGAACTCCGTTCTGACCGTATGTCGAAAACTGTGAAACACGTGTTCCGAAGTAAACTTATGTTCCGCTTCGTCAATACGGCGTTGACCGATTCAATAAAATGATTAAACCATTTCGACAACGGGGCTGACGGCGATAAATGACCGGCACGCTTCGTCCCTCTGGATAAGTCGGTCATCACTTCGGGAAACAGCATCGTTTCTCCTTTGGTTCGGATCTCCGACACATAATCCAAAAATCCGATTTTAATCAGTTCGTCGTGGATCGGTACCTGACGAACGGCCGCTTTTGTTTTAACGTGCTTATCGTCTTCCGCGTTAATGGAAATAAAGGCAATGCCGTTCTTTTCTTGAATGTCTGACGTATGCAACTGGCAGATTTCATTGATGCGCGCTCCCGTAAACAAGGCAATCAAGGGCAACCAAAAACGAACGCGACGCGGGTGGTTGTTGCCGACCTTGTTGTAATTGCGACCGTCGTCAATGCAGCCCGTATATAACGGCGCCCTAAACATTGCGTTTAATTGTTCGATACTGAACGGAGCGTACTTCTTTGTTTGGCTCTCGTTATGCGAAACAGGCCAGTCAATCGCGTCAATGATGTTTTCCTGTATTACCCGTTTACGCAAAGCCTCCGCAAACAGCGTTTTCATACAGGACTTATATTCGTCGATTGTTTCCTGTTTAATGCATTGTTGAGGATGTTTCTTGCCTTGTTTAATATGTTCAAAGATACTTTTCTTGCTATGGTCATGGGCATAAGACAAAGGGATATAAGCAATGTTGTTTGCCGCTTTTTGCAAATCATCAAGCGTTAAAGAAGACAAACTGCGTCCGAGGCTCAACAATTCCTGTATGACCTTCGCCCGACCGAGAAGCTTTTTGCCCATGTCTGTTTTGGTTATTCTGTCGGGGCGGC
>CALXOZ010000035.1 GCA_944390195.1 uncultured Alphaproteobacteria bacterium | reverse complement strand
ATCGAGGAGACGAAGTGAGTTGGCAGCCCAGATTTACTGCAGGTGGCCGAGTCGTTGCGGGGGGGGGGGGGGGGGGGTGAACTTGCTAAACACTTGCAGACCATTTGGGCTATGCTTACTATAACTACAAGATTATTTTAGAAATTGTAAAATGCATCAGACTTTCGAAGAACTATATTCAGTCTTGCGATTACCGATAATTATTGGATAGAGCAAAATATATAACCATACCAGCAACAAAAAGAGATTATAAAGGAGATGGCACGGAACTCTCGTTGTGTCCTTATTGAAAGGTGTGCTGATTTTATTTTATGTAACCAAAAGCCATTTCGCATTTTTGTATCTGCTGAACGAGCAAGTAAAATGAAACGCCGTTGCGAAAAAGTCCCTAAGGACAGGGTGTTATCCGAAAAATAAATGTACAAGAATGATGCTAAAATTAACCAAACTAAATCTCAATATCATGGGTTTTATACGAATTAGATATGGAGAGACGAACGAAACTGTGAATTATATCTTAACATAACTGATAGATCCATTAAGGAAGCCATCTCTATAATCGCTCAATCTGTTGGTTAATATACTCATTTTCCGATCTATCTTACAAAAAAGATTGAAAAACAGACACTTAATAATGAATGCATGGTAATAAAATTTCTATTGATGTATAATTTGGGTTGTCCAAAAGATGCAAAACCGTTTTTTTGACAAATATTCCGCCGTTCACAGAATCCCATTCTGCCCGCCGGACAATTTCCGTTGTTCCAGCATCAAAGTCAAACAAAGTATTGAAAGGTATATTATAAAAAAACCCTCTGCACCGCCGTGTAGAGGGTTTTATTAAGTTACGTCAAAAGAATGATCAAAATAATCAACAACATTTTTTTTCAACAATCATTTTGATTTCACTTTGACATTTCCGTCTGCATCAAATTCGACCGGCGTTTTCACGATATTCGCCTTTCCACGCAAACTTTGCATTGTTTCTTCGATGCTCTGAGCGGCTTGCAACTGTCTTAATTCATTTTCGACATCTTCAAATTTAGGAGGTTCTGCCAAACGGCGCGGTCCCGCTTTGATGACATGATAACCGAATTTCGTTTTTACTGGTTTTTTGGAAATTTCACCTTCTTTCATGGCAAAAGCCGCCTCTGAAAATTCGGGAACCATCAATTCACGCGAAAAATATCCCAAATCTCCGCCTTCCAAACCTTTGTTTTCGGAAACCTTGTCTGCCAATTCGCCGAAATCCGCTCCTTTTTCCAACTGTTTTATAACATCTTGCGCCTCTTTTTCCGTTTTCAACAAAATATGAGCCGCAGACATTTCCTCTTGCGGTGGATTGTCTTTCTTGAATTGTTCATACAGATTTTGCAATTTTTCTTTTGTCTGATCTTTTTTCGCTTGTTGTTCCAGATAATAACGCGCTAAAAGCTGATCTTCAAACTCCTGCATCATTTCTTTGAATTCAGGCGTATCTTGGATTTTTTGCGCTTTGGCTTCCGAAGTAACAATACTCAAATCGATCATGTTGTCCAACAAGGGTTCATAGATATTCTTTAACGGCACGGAACTCAACTGGGCATTGTTGGCATGAACCTTTTCCACTTCCTGCAAAGTGATTTTTTCACCGTTAACCGTTGCGACAACCACATCCGCCGGATTTTCCTTCACTTCGGCGGCCTGTACCGGCAAAGCCATGCATAAAGCGACCAAAGCTCCTGTAACTACTTTCATTGACATAAATAAACGGCCTTTCCTTAAAATTGATATCATCTTTTAAAGGTGTTATCATATCACCTTTCAAAGGGGCGTAAAGTTTTAAATGACTTATATCAAAAAAAGATGATAAAAAATATCCGTCCAACAGAATCATTGACACAACGGCATGTGTAGGCTTAACTTGTTTGATTTCATTTTCGATAAGAATAAAGGACTAACTGATGATCGGATCTTTAATGCGCAAAATTTTCGGCAGCGCCAATGACAGATATATCAAGGGGCTGCAAAAAACCGTTTCAAAAATAAACCTTTTGGAAAAAGAAATTTCCGCCTTATCCGACGAGGAATTGAAAAACAAAACACCGGCGTTAAAAAAACGGCTGGCAGACGGTGAAACTTTAGACGACATTTTGCCAGAAGCCTTTGCTGTCGTCCGTGAAGCTTCTAAAAGAACAATCGGTCTTCGCCATTTTGACGTCCAATTAATCGGGGGAATCGTTTTACACCGCGGACAGATCGCTGAAATGCGGACGGGGGAAGGAAAAACGCTGGTGGCGACATTGGCCGTATACCTGAACGCTTTAAGCGGAAAAGGCGTTCATATCGTAACGGTAAACGACTATCTTGCCAAACGCGATACGGAATGGATGGGGCAGATTTACCGTTTTTTGGGCATGAGCGTCGGAACGATTTTGCACGACTTATCCGATGATGAACGCAGAGCCGCCTATGCTTGCGATATCACTTACGGAACAAACAATGAATTCGGATTCGATTATTTGCGGGACAATATGAAATTTTCAATGCAGGAAATGGTTCAACGCCCGTTTAACTTCGCCATTGTCGACGAAGTCGATTCCATTTTGATTGACGAAGCCAGAACACCCTTGATCATTTCCGGACAAGCTGAAGATTCTTCGGAAAAGTATATACAAATTGATGCGCTGATCCCTCGATTGAAACCGGAACATTATGAAAAAGATGAAAAACAACGGACTGTTTCTTTAACCGAGAGCGGAACGTTGTTTATGGAAAACCTGTTGCAAGAAGCTGGTTTATTAAATGGAGCTATGTATGATGCGATCAACGCCCCGATCATCCATTATGTCGACCAAGCTTTAAAAGCCCACAAAATGTTCCAACGCGATGTCGATTATATCGTTCGCAACGGGCAAGTTGTCATTATTGACGAATTTACGGGCAGAATGATGGAAGGACGACGCTATTCGGACGGGTTGCACCAAGCTCTTGAAGCGAAAGAACGTGTCAAAATCCAACCGGAAAACCAGACTTTAGCCTCAATCACCTTCCAAAATTATTTCCGTCTTTACCCCAAATTGGCGGGCATGACGGGAACGGCTATGACGGAAGCGGCGGAGTTTGCAGAAATCTACGGTTTGGAAGTCATCGACATTCCTACGAACAAGCCTTGCATCCGTATTGATCATCAAGATGAAATCTATTGGAAGGAAGACCAAAAATTAAAAGCTGTCATAAAGCTGATCAAAGAATGCGCGGAAAGAAAACAACCTGTTCTTGTCGGCACGACATCAATTGAAAAATCGGAACAACTGGCGGCAAGATTGAAAAAAGAGACAAAACTCAAATTCAATGTCTTAAACGCTCGTCATCATGAAGAAGAAGCCTATATTATCGCTCAAGCCGGCATGCCCGGAGCCATCACTATCGCAACAAACATGGCGGGGCGCGGTACCGACATCCAGTTGGGCGGGAATCTTGATATGCGTGTGGCTCAAGAGCTTGCCAACGTCTTTGACGAAAACGAACGCAAACAAAAAATTGAAAAAATCAAAAAAGAAATTGAAGAAGGAAAAGAAATCGCCTTAAAAGCCGGCGGGTTATATGTCATTGGGACGGAACGTCATGAAAGCCGGCGGATTGACAATCAATTGCGCGGACGTTCAGGGCGGCAAGGTGATCCGGGAGCTTCCAAGTTCTTTTTATGTTTGCAAGACGACCTGTTGCGTATTTTCGGCGCGGATCGTATAGAAAAGTTTCTAAAACCGCTCGGGGGAATGGAAGAGGACGACGTCATTTCCAGCCCGTGGATTTCTAAAACCTTACAAAAATCCCAAGAAAAAGTGGAAGCCAGAAATTTTGACATCCGTAAAAATCTGTTGAAATATGACAACGTCATGAATGATCAAAGAAAAGTCATTTATGACCAACGTAAAGAATTAATGTTGGCTGACACAATCAGTGAAACAATCCAAGATATGCGCGATGAAATCATTTCAGCAATAACTGAAACCAACACTCCGGATAATGCCGCGGTCGACGATTGGAATATACCCGCTTTAAAAGAAGATATAGAACAAATATTGGATTTACATCTACCCGTCGATGAATGGATTAATGAAGGGGTGGGAACTGACGAATTAACCGATCGCATTAAAAAAGCCGCTGATGAAAAGATGCAAAAGAAACGTCATGATTTCGGAAACGATCTGATGAACATGATTGAAAAGAACATCACTTTGCAAATTCTCGATCAATCATGGAAAGAACATTTACAAGTCTTGGACTATATGCGCCACACCATTGTTTTGCGCGCTTATGGGCAAAAAGACCCGTTAAACGAATATAAAAAAGAAGCTTTCTATTTGTTCAGTTCGATGATCGGTAATATGAGGGAACAGGTAACGCGTTTCTTGATGCATGTCGAATTGGCGCCGGAAACAATAGAGGCAATTGAAATATCCCGCCGTCATCAACAAAAAATGACAGCCCGTCATGACGACCCCGAAGACACTTTTAACAACAGTGAGCATAAAAAAGAAGCGTCTTTGGATAACAGCCCCTTCCGGTATACAAATTCCGACGAAGTCGATCCGAATGATCCGGCAACGTGGGGAAAAGTGTCACGCAACGCCCCTTGTCCTTGCGGTTCAGGGAAAAAATACAAGCATTGTCACGGAGCCATAGCTTGAAAACAAGCTTGTACAGTTAAATATTTGATGACAGGCGCAGCTTGAAAGTAAAAGCCGCGCCTGATTTTTTTAATCTTTTTTTTTAATCTTGGAGCTGAACGCTTTCATCAAACAAACTTATGAAATCCGACTTGATTGCTTCAAACAACCAATTGTTTGAAGCTTTCCCCGTCTTTATCAATCAGGCAAAAATTTCAATCTGTTACTTTGAATAACCCCAAGAAACTCTTTTTCCCAATATTATAGAATCCTCAGCCAGCAATTTTATTCCATCCGCCATTATAGAAAACGCACTTTAACGATATCTTCAGACAAAATACAAAGTTACAGTTATTATGATTACAAAAACTTCTTTTACGATAATGGAGTTATAATACTGAAATGTCTTTTTTCAAAAACCTTTAATGCCACAAAAAACACCGCAAGACACATCGCTTCACCATCTGTTCCATCGCATTGGATTCTTTATATAAAAAAAATATCAACATTGGAATTGTTCTTTTTTTTATAATTTTTTTATTTTTATTGTAGATTTCATATAAAAAAATGATACACTGATTATTGGATATAGGGAATCATTTAAGCGGGAATTCTTTAATGAACGTTTCTGATGTCGTTAACAGCTTCCTGAACAAGTGAAGTTAAAGCCTTCTTCAGATTTAACTGTTCCAGTGATCGGGAAGATAAAAAAAACGACCCCCTCCTTACAGAAACGGAATAGTCTGCTGTTGCCAGTACAGTTATATGGCTTTTCCTATAATATTCTCGTTTGAAAAATTTTCTCCTTGTTTCCTTGGGGCTGCCTTTCGGGCAGCCTTTTTTTAAAAAAATAGAAGAAACTAAAAAAAACGCTATAAAAGCTTATCAAAAATCAATCTGTTTCATTTAACCATAACCAATTCATAAATAATGGAATTTGTTTTTCCCAATCTGCTTCACAATGACGTCCGCCGATCTGCCGGTACATATAAGGTTGAACGCCTTTGCGGTAAAGCCGCTCATTAATTGATTTATTACAAGCGTTTGCAATGGCTTTTCCCCGTGGGGTACAGCTTTCATGACTGCCCCAACTTAAGAACACCTTTGTATCGGGATGTAACTCATTTTGCTCTATAGCCCTCCTTAATTCTTTCCCGCAAAAACCAATAGCGGAAGAAACACATGCTGCTTTTGAAAAAAAAGAATTAAAGGTGATCGCTGCATACAAAGCCATCAATCCCCCCATTGAACTGCCGGCAATTCCTGTGGCTTCCCTATGCCCCCAAGTCCGATAGGTTTTATCAATATAAGGCTTCAGCTCATAGACTATCCATTGCATTGTCAAATGCCCGATACCATAAACCGGACCGGCAAACGAATCCCAATAATACGGACAATACTCCTTCAAACGGTCATTGCCCGTATGCGAACATTCCAGTCCGACTAAAATGATTTTTTTTCTCCAATTATCCAGAAACTCTTTAAATCCCCAACTTTTTCCATAAGTCGCATCTGAATCATAGAACAAATTATGACCGTCAAACATATACATGACAGGATAACGTTCGTTACTGTTAAAATAATCATTTGGTAAATATATATGTAATCGTCGGTTTTGATGAGCGGGTGAAAACCAAAAATCTATTTTTTCGATCATAAATTTTTCTTTCAATATTTTTATTCTTGTTCATATTATATTCCATAAAAATAGTTTATATATATTTTTTTCATTGGATTAATTAATATAGCCGTTACTTTTCATTATTATAAATATACTTATTGTTTATTTTTTTATTTCCTCTGCCAAACCGATCAAAAAATCATGACCTTTACAAAAAAAAGTATTGATATCTTATTCTTATAGTGATATATAAGTACTTGCTTGACGCGGGATGGAGCAGTCCGGTAGCTCGTCAGGCTCATAACCTGAAGGTCGTGAGGTTCAAATCCCACTCCCGCACCCAAATAAAAAGGAAGCTTGTTGGCTTCCTTTTTTTTGTAAGGAAAAAATTCACATACCTGAAAAGACTTTTCGTTTGAAAGCCGATATGCAAAGGATATGCTTTTCAAAAAACAAGTTTGCATTAAATGTCAGTAATATAGAGCAATTGAAAGACTCAGCCGATAAAAACACACAACGTTCAAAGGGTAAACTACACTTTTTTGAACTTTCCCCCGTTTGAACGACACAACAGGAAACTATCCGCAAACTCAAATTCCAAAAACATCTACAGCCATAAATAAGGAAATGGTTTGAAAAACGTAAAAATCTCCAGATACTTTATATAAAACTAAAAATAACAGATTCTTTATAAAATCAAATGATTTAAACTGGTGAATATCTTTATAAAAACCGTTTCACAGCAAAATATTGTTTCGTCATTTATACTTTGCTTGATGTAAAAAATTTTATCCCACATTATGTCTAACTCAATATGCGAATAGGAAAAGTTGTCTATATTTTTTCAAACAAACTCTTTCAAAATAAAGAAAAACAAACGTTATCATCAATACAAACAAAAAAACACCTTTAAAAGTTTTCTTACAAAAACGACAACCTTTTAAAGCTGTTTATAAAAATTTGTACACAGCATATTTTTATATCTTTAACAAAATTTGATTTTTTATTTAAAATGAAAAAATATATACCATTATAAAATATTATCTTCCCTGATTTTATGAGGTCTTTTATGAAAATTGCCATTATCGGGACAGGCGCTTTAGGATGTCTGTTCGGAGCAAAGCTCAGTTCAAACAACGACGTTATTTTGATAACCCATCGACAACAGGACGCAGAGATCATCAATCACAACGGATTATACGTTAAAGAAAACGAAATCGAGCATCATTATCATAAAAACTTGACCGCTTATTGCAGTGCGAAATGCCCTCAGACAGTTGATTTGGTCATTCTCTTAGTAAAAACAAATCAAAGCCAAGAAGCTTTACAACAAAATCACCCAATAATTCGTAACGACACGTTGCTGATAACATTGCAAAACGGTTTTGGCAATTACGAAACGATTTCAGAATACATCAAAGACAATCGACTGTTTTTAGGAACAACCAATCATAATTCCGTTTTATTGGAATGCGGCAAAGTCTTTCACAGCGGAGAAGGAACAACAACCATCGGAGGAAAAAACATCTCGCAAGAAAATATTCAAAAAGTTTTAACTCTTTTTGGAAATGCGGGATTTCATTGCACTTTTTCAGATAATATCGGCTTTTTCTTATGGAAAAAGCTTTTTGTCAATCTCGCCATCAATGCATTCACTTATATTACCTGTAGCCCTATAGGCTTTATCTATCAAAATAGTCATGCTTTGCAAGTTGTCGAAAAGATCATTTCCGAGGCTGTTCTTGTCGCACGAGCCGAAGGTTTCAATTTCGATACCACTGACGTTATTGAGTTTATCAAAGAAATATCCTCATCCCATTTGAAAGGGTATTCCTCTATGTTTCAAGACAGGAAAAAAGGAATAAAAACAGAAATAGATTCCATTAATGGCGCAGTTGTCAAACTGGCTCGCAAACATCATCTGAGCGTACCTTGCAATGAACTGATTGTCGAATTGGTTCATGCCATTGAAGATGCTGATACCTGTAATAAAGATTCGGAATAATTCAAATTTTTATCCGCTGTAAAATCCGGCTTTTACCTTTTTGAACAACCAACCCCCGAAATGTTTGCTTTGTTGAACCGGAAGACTTTGTTTGAAATGAAATATTTATCCGTCAAACCGGCACGCCAAAGCGGATTAGCGTAAAGAATCTGGAATGACGACCTGTTCACAAAGGGAAAATGTAAAATCCGACTTTTACCTTTTTGAACAACCAACCCCCGAAATATTTGCTTTGTTGAACCGGAAGACTTTGTTTGAAATGAAATATTTATCCGTCAAACCGGCACGCCAAAGCGGATTAGC
>CALXOZ010000034.1 GCA_944390195.1 uncultured Alphaproteobacteria bacterium | reverse complement strand
TCTGACAAGTTTGTTATAAGTGATTTTCATATGAACCCCTTATGTTTGATCATATTTAATCATATATCCTGAAAAAAAGAAATCTCGGATATTTTATTTGAGACTTTATATACATACCCTTTTTGAGATTCTTCTTTTGTTTGAAGTTTTTTATGCTGTTAATTTCAAATAAAAGTCAGTGATGAAAAAATTTTCAGCAAAACATTTTTTGTATGTCATCGGTATTCATATGCTTGTGAAATGATGTTTTTTCATTGGCGCAAAAAGTGCATAGAGAAATAAAACTGCCGCGTTTTAATTTCAGGTTTATTCGTGCGTTTTCCCCGAATACTGACAAGTATTGCCGTTTGATTGTTTCGGCTTCCGTCAAAATCAAATTTAAAGCCGAAACAAAAGAGACGGGAAAATATCGTTCGTTTTTCATTAAAATGTCCGCCGCCGTTTTTTTACGAAAATTCACCATTAAAATATTCGCTCCCAAGGATAAAACCTGATCAAATATGTCAAAAAGTCCGTTGCCTCGTCTGTGCAAATTTTCCAAAAGATACATTAAAACCGTCGTGTTACGGCAATCCGTCATACTTACATCGGCTTTTTTTGACAACAGATATGTGACGATTTCGACTGATCGCGCCTGCATAATCGGAGTTCTTCCGAATGAATCGGAATCATTAATGTTCGCTCTGCATTTTTCAACAAAATACTTCAGTTTTTTTAATCGATTGTCGCAGGAGCCGATCGTCAATAAAGTTTCTAAAACTTCAGGATGAGCTCCGTTTGCTCCGACGGAAACAAGAGATTTCATTATATTCAATGACTCATTTTGTTTAATGCTTGAAATCAGTTTTTCGTTTAATGTGTCGTTCAATGTTTCCATCGTTCACCTATTTTATCGTATCGTACAAAACTTTCATCAGCAGCCCCATGGCGTACGTATCTTGACAACAGCAAAGATCCGGGTTTTCAAACATTTCTTTTGCTTCATTGTCGTTCATCCATTCCGCCATAAAATCGACGTTTCTTTCGCCGCGGCGTTAAATCTGTTCGTTTTTTTTGACAGCTACAGTCTTTTAAGGCAGGCCAAGCCGTCAAATGAAATTCGATTTAGACGGATACATTGCATCCTCAGTTTTGCTCTGTTTTCAGAATAACTGAACTGCGGGCGGAGAAAAATGATATTTTTCAGCGGTGCGACAAGTTATGTCGTACCAGTGCGCTATATTGAAAATATCAAGTAAGGATTGCAATCGTAAAAGGAGAAAAAAAATGAGCAATAAGTTATTGGAAATCATCAATTCATATAATCATGCTTTGGATTTTCAGACACAGGAAGTCAGCGAAGTTTTAGACGAACTGGATAAACTGACATACCGTCAAATAAAAAATGTCATCGGGGCTTTGTTGGATAAAGTCGATTCTTTGCAAAAGGGATATAAAATTTCAATCGGCATTAACAGTGCGAAACAAAAAGGATTGAAAGAACAACTGACTCAAATGAAAGAAAACGACAAAGCGGAAACCATTTCGGAAATGATCGCTGTTCTGGCTGATGAAGGCTATGAAATAAAAAACAGCGAACGTCCGGCCGTCCGTATTTTTAATGACGAATTACCTGTCGCTTTGCAAAATAAAATACGGAATGAAAACTTGGATTATGCGGGCAGGTTAAAACTGGTAATGGATATTTTACAAAAAGCCGGTGAATAATCATTAACTTAAAACCGGTTACAACAAAATTTGCCGTAACCGGTTTTATATAAATTTGGGTGCGGATTTGGCTCTGCTTGTCCCGCACATAAAGCCAAAAGGACTAAAAGGAGAAAATAAATGATCTCTCATCCGATAGATACGAAATCAGCAACCTTCTTTTTTAAACACATTGACACGTTCATGCGTTATAAAGATATCATTCTTGCCAACGAAGATTTGTATTCGATTCACATCAGAGGGATGTCTGCTTATGTCGCAGAGCGCGGCGCTGACAAATTAAGCATCGGCAAGTTGTTGTGCATATATAGTAATTACAGAGAATACAATATTATCCATCGAGCAATCAAAACAATAATTAAGAGGAATGGCGACACATTCTATTTGGTTCAATTGCACGCTTCTAAGCTTTCCGGATTTGAAAAAACTTTGTGGTGGAGTATTAATCAACAAAAAATCGTCAGTGATATACCTTTTTACAGCCATAAAATATGGCTGGATAATTTTTTTTATTATGAAAATAAAGGCTATCAAACTGTGCCACCGGTATTAAAGGAGCTGTTTTCGATATTGAAAAATTATATTCAGGAAGATAGCGAAAAAAACTCTGAGGCAAAAAAGGAGGAGGATAAAATACCTTTTCTTCGAGGTGTTTGGGACAAAGACAATTTGCCAAACGAGATTATTTTTAAAGAAAAGGATCCGTGGTTTCAATTATTTGTAAAACGTTTGACGGAAACTTTTTTCCCGAATGCGGGATTATGGTTCAGTATCGAAATATCAAAGAGGTTGAAATACCGTCTTGGAGATTGTGCTTTTGGCTTCGAAAAACAGGCTGAAATAAGGCTAAATTTTAACCAACAGGATGAAATAGATTTGGCAGAAATCATTGTTCACGAAATTATTCATGCATACACCGGATGTAATCACGGGGAGGCTTTTCAAATTGAAGCCGCACAAAAGGGGTTGATCATGATTGCAAAGGAGGGATGTACAATCCCGTCCCGTACTTTTACCCAAAAAGCGGAGGCAATCCTAAAAGAAATAGGTAGAGCTCCGGAGGGATTGTTTTCGTGGGAAGATCCTGTATTTATACTAGATTTTTATTGCGTTCGTAATCAATACGGAAACTGGGATTTATCGCGTGATAGCGCCAAGGAAGCAGGACAGATTATGCTGCTTAAGAATGAAACGCTTGAAATGCTTAATCAGTGGGAGAAAAAGTATTTTAAAGGATTAAGTCCGAAAAAAAACAGAAAGAAAATTTCGGTCTTGCGTATTCCTCATCAAACAGTCGTTTCTTCTTTTTACAAACAGTCGTTGTTTATGACGTTGCTGAAAATATTTATTTCACGTTCTTCGCCGAAATGGAACGCCTATTGGACGCAGTTTAACGGGGAATTGAAACAACAGGAAAAGGTTGCGTCATAAAAACGACAGTTTTTGACGCAATGACGCGCTAATTTATCCGTCGGTGCGGATTTGCATCGCTTGTTGCGCACGCCAAACACTCAACCAAAGGAGAAAAAAGATGATCGATAATGTACTTTACACGGATACTTTCGGAGAAATACAACTCTGGTCAGACGAATTGGAAAGATTTTTTTTAACCGATTGTGATGACTATTTTGAAACGGATTTTTCCTGTAAAATCACTTTTCATGATACGGAAAATCTTGCCGAAGATTTTTTCAGGTTGCCCGAAGATTTGCGGACTATCGCTTTCCATCATGCCGTTTTGACAGATGATCCCGATGTGCTCGAGGTTCTGATAACCGCCGTACAAAATGAGGGATTGAACATCAACACCGATCTTGGCGATGAAGTATTCGGCACAAGTCCGCTGATGATGGCGTGCTATAATAAATGCAGGAATTCTTTTTCGGCTTTGGTGCAAAAAGGACAGGCAGATTTGAACGTCAAGGATAAATTAGGGCGGGGATTGGCGCACGCCTGTCTGTTTTCACACAATCTGCCTTTTATGAAATGGGCGCAACAACGCGGTGTCGTCTTTGATGTCAATAATGCAACGGACGCTTTAATTCCGCTGGCGGGGGCGGAATGTTCCATCGCCACGTTAAAATGGTTGATTGACGATTTGGGCGGGAACGTCAATTTTGCTGACAATGACGGGCATACGGCAATGTTCTACGCCTGTTTATGGGAAGTGCGGGACAATATCCTCTATTTGATAAATAAAGGTGCTTATCCGACAGAACTCAGTGAGGCGGCCTTTGCTCCAATCGTTTATAGGATACAACAGCTTCAAAAACAGGAAAAAAGTACTCTTGTCGATCTGGAAATCAAACGGGAAATTAAAAAACTGTGCGATTTTGCAAAAAAATTATAGCTCTTGATTTAAAAACGTCCGAACCCCTATGATAACATAGGGGTTTGGACAGAAAAAGAGGGCGAGATGAAAAGTAAAAAAACGGTAAATCAAGGACATTACGGTCAGTTTCGCGGATTGTTCAAGCTGGCTTTGGTTTTGCAAAACAGAAGCGGTCTGGATTTACAACAAATTCAAGAAGAATTGGGATGCTGTTCACGAACGGCGCAACGCGCTTTGGTCGCGTTGGGCGATATATTCGGCAATAATTTGGAACCGATTGAAAACGTCGTTCCAAAGCGATGGCGGATTCATTCCTCTCAATTGGTGGATTTGGCGAAATTTAATGCCGATGATATGCTTCTGATCGGTCAATCGGCGACTTTGATGCGTGAAAAAAACAGATACATCGATGCCGACCGGTTGGAGCTTTTAAATGAAAAATTGTTTACTGCGTCAAAGAAAAATTATTGTTCCGTCGGCGCGGATCTAGACGCTTTAATCATTGCCGAAGGCTTCGCCTGCCGTCCCGGGCCGCGCGTCAAAACGGATGCCGGTGTGATTGAAAATATCCGCACGGGAATTAAGGGCGGAACAAAAATCAAGGTCGAATATTTTAATAAACGCAGCGGCAAGACAAACCTGAACCTCTTGGAACCTTATGGTATTTTATATGCGGACAGGACGCAATATCTCTTGGCTCGTCATGCGGACGGGTATTTCGGAGACGAGATTCACCAATTTTTACTGTCCAATATCAAATCGGTAACAGTGACAAACGATTTTTTCGATCCGATGCCCTTTGACATTAAAAATTATGTTAAAGATTCTTTCGGCATTTACCGTGAAAAACCATTTGCGGTTGAATGGAAATTTTCTCAAAAAGCGGCAAACGAAGCTGAAAAATACGAGTTTCATCCGACGCAAACGATGAAACGCAACGAAGACGGGACACTGACGGTTAAATTCCGGGCAGGCGGCACATTGGAAATGGCGTGGCATTTATACACTTGGGGCAAAGAAGTCGAAGTTGTTAAACCCAAGAATTTTTGGCAACGCGTTCAAAAGGCGGAAGCGGAACGCTGGGGATGAAATCCGTTTTGAACGGTTCAAAGCCGGAGAGATAGGTCGTAAGATATAAATTTGATAAATCTTACGAATTTATCATCGATTAAGCTCATTTTTCCGGATAACCAAAAATCCCGTCAAATTCGGCAATCGGTTCCTGATAAAAATACAGCCGGTTGATGCCGTGTTCCTTTTTGATTTCCAGCCAGCATGAACGGGCTGTTTTAACAGTTTTCTTCGTTGAAAACAGGTAATCCGTCCGACCTTTTTCAGGACGGGTTTCCATAAAATCCGGCATGAAATTGTTTTTATAAATCCGCCAAAGAGCTCCGTTATGCCCTTCGTTAAAGTAAATCAGACGCAAAGGGATAATCAAATGCCGTTTGGGAACACGGGAAAAAAGCAATTCTTCAAAAAAGCATGTATACGGTTCTTTTCCGGACAGATATCTTCGTATCAAGGTAATCTTGTCAAAGATGATTTTCCCCTTTTTAAACCGGCATTTTGGAAAAGGGACGAACGAATTGAATTTAAAATCCCGTATAACCTCTTCATAAAAGGGATCAAAACCGTATCCCGTCCCTATCGTTCCCGCAATAAAATCCCGTGACCAATCAGAAAAGGCTTCTTTCGTTCCCGCCCAAAAAGGTTTCACAAATTTAAAGAACTCATTTATCCACGAATATTCGTCATTTTCTTTTGGGAATGCGGCCGGAGGAAACGGATTTTTCAACCGTTCCAAACAAAAAGAAACGTTTAAGGCTGTCGGGGTACTGTAATATTGACGGTCTTTTTCAAAAGCCTCTTCATCAGGATATTCGATTGTCGTCACATTATTATCGGAATCTTGGAACTGAATGGAATAATACGGTTCATCAACATAAACGGTGCCACCCAAATGGCAATACCTTCCGACAAAAGGCAAATGATCGCAACACATCATTTTTCCTTGGGAATAATGCGTCAGCGCGGCTAAATCAACAGAAACATTTACCCAACCCGCAATCCGGAAAAAGAAGTGCTGAATCATCCCTTTCAAATCGTTTCCGCAATACCGGACGAAAGCAGCATTATGTTCATACAGCCATCGGATAATTTCTTCCTGATTTTCCAGAAGTACGGGCGTCATGTCGGTTTCCTTTCTTTAGTCGAATGTTTTATGTGCGTGACAAGCGAAGACAAATGCGCACAAAGAAAAACATACAACAACATATCGACAAAAGCTGTCGCAGATCGTTGGTGTAAAAAAGAATGCAAAAGCCGGAGAGTTTTTTTGCTCCGACATAACGCAGAAAGGCTTTGATTTCCTTATTGAGAACCTGTCGGAACAATGATAAATGAAGACCGCAGACGGTCATAATAACTGTTGAACGAAACAGCTTCTTCTTGATATACTTCCCCTGTCCGAAAGGTCGGGCAAGGGACTTCACAATCCCTTCACAAACCGGTGCGGTTCAGAGATGCCGCATCGTTATCAAAAACAAAATCTCCCAGGAAAATGACTGGGAGATGATGTTCTGTCCAAGCATTTTGCTAAAAGCATCATGCCGTGTTTGTGCGGTTTGTGAACTCCCAGTCGCCTTGGGCTGATATCCCTTGGCGGCTGATTGTTTTAATGATTATCACAAGGGAGCGACATAACATGTCAAACGAAGAAAAAATGACAGATGCTTTTTTTAATGATGCGGATGTTTTGAGCGCAATTCGCTCAAATACAATTTTTGACATACTTTCTTTAAAAGAAGAAAATTGCACCAACATTTTGGCTTGGCTGCTTGATCCGAAAGAAGCTCACAATAAAGGAAACGCCTTTGCACGGCATTTGTTAAAAGCCTGTGCCGATAAAAATGGAAAAGTCCGGGCTTTAACATTAGACGATGATAAAAGAAATCGTTATATAGATGCCAATGACGATAAGTATTTCAAAGAAGCCTTTGTTTATCCGGAATACATGATTAAAGACAGCAAATGCGGTAGAAACGGCATTGCAAAAGGACGCATTGATTTATTGGTCGTTGATACGCAAAACGACATTTGTCTGGTAATCGAAAACAAATACGGTTCTCGCGAACACGGGAGACAATGCAAAAAGTATTTCAAAGCGTTAAAACAGTTATGCCGTAACCAGCCTCAAACAAAATTTATTTTCATCTATCTGGATGTTCAGTCAGGTTCGTCAGAATGTGAAGAATTTATTAACCTTGATTATGATGCGGTTTTGAATTTTAAAGATGAATTTCCTGTTGATTCAATGGGGTATCGCTTGTTCAAAAGCTGGGAAACGGACGTGAACGGCTATGAAGAAGACGAAAAGCTGTTGAAAAAGCTTGCTGATAAGTATGGCGATGCTTTGGAAAAATTTAAAGATAAACAGCCTAAATTTACGAACACAAAAGAATTACTGGATACCTATTTTAAAAATAAAGACAAAAACTGTCTGGTCTATGCGGAATACGAAGGCATTATCAATGAAATTCTGAACTTTAAAAAACATCAGTCTAAAGTTTATGAAGTCCGTCACAGTCAGGAATTTGCGGATTTTTTAAAAAGCGGTTCCGATGATTTTGATTTTTCAATGTCTGATTACGAAAACACGGGTGACCTGACTTTTTCAGAGCCGTGTTTCTACAATGAAAAAGGTCGTTGGACTGTTTACGGCATCATCAGTCAAACATCAAAGGGATATCAGTTTTCAATCAAATACGCTGTCGAAAAAGACGATAAAGTGACACAGAAAAAACTCGCTAAATTTTTGAACGGAAACAACTCGCATAAAAAGAAATACGCCGTTTGTGAAAATTATCGCGATTTGTTCAAATACGCCGATGCGTTTTTTAAAGATTTAGCCGAAGCTAAAAAATTTTTCTAACGACAAATTATGTCGTGATGAGGTGATAAAAGGTAATATCAACACCAATCTTGGAGAAAGAAGATGACTGATTTACCAACGAATAAAATCCCCTCATCACGAAAACGTAAAAAAATAATATCGATTTGCGTTCTTTTTTTAAGCGGTTGTTCTTTCAACAATCTGCCTTTGCAAGAACCGTATGAAATCAATTATTTTAAATATGATTCCGACAGTGCGGAATTTAATACGAACTGCAAGCATTTGATCGAAATCTGCGATATGTGGCAGGGAAAAAAAGTGAGCGCTTTATGTACGTCTTATGCGAGCGGAGAAAGTATCTATCCGATAAAAGCCTATTCTCCTTATTATAAAGTCGCCGTGTCGGAGGATGGATCGCACGTTTTTCTGAAAAAAGAAAAACGCGCTTTCTCAGGTTTCCGCTTGCCGGTCAAAAACAATTGCACGATTACACAACAAAAATACAAATTAGAAAAAGAAAAGGAGAAAAAAGCCAGAATACAGGCGGCCGAAGCGGCTAAAAAGAAAGCTTTGCAAGAAGAACAACGACAAAAAGCGGAAGAAAAAGCGCGTGAAGCTCTCAGGAAAAAACAAATTGAGGCGGCTAAAAAACAACTTCCGGCATCATGTCGCGACATTATTCATCTTAAAAAGAAAGGAACCGGCGGGTGGTTTGGAAGTCAAGACACAACGATCGGCGATTTTTTGGCAGAAAAAGTTGTTGATATTGAAAATGTGTCAATTCAATGCACTCAAGTCCAAAATCAATTGGACGGAAAGACGTATAACGCGATCGGTTATGCCAGGGAAGGTGAAGACTATCGCGGGATCTTTTTCTCACAGCGCAACGGATGGGTTTTGTGCCGAGGCATTTATTCCGGAAACGATATTGAAGAAAACAAAACGAAGTGCGAAGCTTCTTTTACCGCTTTCGGGTCACTCATCAAAACGACACAGGAAGAATTGGAAGCTTTTTGATGCGTCTTTTGAAAAAATGATTTGATTAACTTCAAGTACAACTTCTAAGCCGTTTGACCTGAAATATGCAGGCGGGGCATTAAGGCTCCGCCTGTTTTGTTTATTTCTCTGCCGATTTAAACCAGTTTTTACGTCTGTGTTCAAGGGCGTTCAGCACTTTTAAAACGTTGCCGACCTGAACGGTCGTATCCCCGTGTAACAGCTTTAAAACCGTCGGCTTGGACAGTTTCGCCTCTTTGGCCAGGACGTCCGCGGAAACGCCCAATATCGTTTTGTAACGGTTTATTTGTTCGACAATAATGCGCCACTTTAAAATGTCGGTCACTTTATCGTTCGTGAAATCGATTTTCGGAACGCCGTACGTTTTTCGTTTTTGTTTGCTGTCGCGTTTCTTTTTTACAAAATCAAAATCGGTATCAACATCGTCAAAATCAGCCGCCATATCGTTCTCCTGTTTTCTTTACAGGCTATTCCTGCTTTTTATGTTAGTCAATTATAATTATCTTTAAGGATTTTTATATTTATCTGTTTT
>CALXOZ010000033.1 GCA_944390195.1 uncultured Alphaproteobacteria bacterium | reverse complement strand
AATCCGGAAAATCTGCGATAAAAAACTGGGAACATATTATCAACGCGTATAACGCCGTTTAAACAGACAATAAAAAACACTACAGGCGGAACGTTAATGCCCCGCCTGTATATGAAAAGGGTTTCTGACGCCCTGCGCCCGCAGTTGCGAACGCACCGTGATGATAACAAACTTTTACCGAACCGACAAGCCCGACATGAACAAGTAAAGATATTAAACTTTACTTTTCAAAAACGGGTATTTATCCTTTAACTCATTACAATTTTTAATATTGTTTCGAAAGGTTGAAAATGGCGGGCAAAAATAACGCGAACATCGGTTTTGAAAAACAAATTTGGTCGGCGGCGTGCGAGCTGTGGGGACATATTCCCGCGGCGGATTATCGCAAGGTTATCGTCGGATTGATTTTTTTGCGTTATATTTCCTGCGCTTTTGAAAAGCGTTATCAACAGCTTGTTGCCGAAGGTGACGGTTTTGAGGACGACAAAGACGCTTACATAGCGGAAAACGTTTTTTTCGTCCCGCCAAAAGCCAGATGGAACGTTATTGCCGCAGCCGCTCATACGCCGGAAATCGGGATAGTCATTGACGATGCGATGCGCGCGATCGAAGACGAAAACAGGACATTGAAAAATGTTTTACCCAAAAATTACGCCAGTCAGGATTTGGACAAGCGGGTTTTAGGCAATGTTGTCGACCTGTTTACCAACAACATTGATATGTCGGATACGGATGCGGACAAAGACCTGTTGGGGCGCACATATGAATATTGCATTGCGCAATTCGCCGCGTACGAAGGGACGAAAGGCGGGGAATTTTACACGCCTTCAAGCATTGTGAAAACGATTGTCGAAGTTTTAAAGCCGTTTGAAAATTGCCGTGTCTACGATCCCTGTTGCGGGTCGGGCGGAATGTTTGTGCAATCGGTTAAATTTTTACAGGCGCACGGCGGCAGACGGGACAGAATTTCCGTGTACGGGCAAGAATCAAATGCCGACACGTGGAAAATGGCGAAAATGAATATGGCGATTCGAGGAATTGACGCCGACTTCGGACCTTATCAAGCAGATACGTTCTTTAATGATTTGCATCCGACATTAAAAGCGGACTTTATCATGGCGAACCCGCCGTTTAACCTGTCGAACTGGGGACAGGACAAGCTTTTGGACGACCCGCGCTGGCAATATGGCATTCCTCCTGCGGGGAACGCGAACTATGCGTGGATTCAACATATGATTTCCCACCTTGCGCCAAAAGGAAAAATCGGTCTGGTTTTGGCAAACGGCGCATTATCAACCCAAACCGGCGGAGAAGGCGAAATCCGTAAAAAGATTATCGAAGCCGATCTAATCGAAGGTATTGTCGCATTGCCGCCGCAACTGTTTTACAGCGTAACGATACCCGTTACGTTATGGTTTATCAGTCGGGATAAAGCGCAAAAGGGCAAAACGCTGTTTATAGACGCCCGCAAAATGGGACACATGGTTGACCGCAAACATCGCGATTTCAGCGACGCCGACATAAAAAAGATAGCAGACACCTTTAACGCATTTCAGAACGGAACGCTAACGGATGTCAAAGGGTTCTGCGCCGTAACCGACACGGCAGACATTGCCAAACAAGATTATATATTAACCCCCGGACGCTACGTTGGAATAGAGGAACAAGCCGACGACGGCGAACCGTTTGAAGACAAGATGAAACGATTAACGACGGAACTGTCCGCAATGTTTAAACAATCCGACACATTGCAAGCCGAAATTAAAGAAAAACTAAAAAGTATCGGATGGGAGATGTAAGAACAAGAGGTTAATAGCATGAGTGAAATCAAACTTTTTAAATACATTCCAGATGATGAAAATTTTTTCAATAAATGCTGTAATATTCTTGACGGTTTTGATGAAAAAGTCTCCGAATATAATCAGGAAAAAATAACCTATACGCTACGTTTTAAAAAGAATACGCAAAAAATACTGTTTTTGATTTCGTATGGAAAAAAAAGACCTCAACGTTGCTATGATAGAGATCATGGAGAATATGACGACACCGTTTTATCCGATGATATAATTCATATGACAAACGAATTTATATTTGTGATATATGCTGATAGGGTTTTATGTTCGGATCATGCAAAACGAAACGTAATTATAAATTTCTTAAATAGTAAAGATTCAGAATTTTCATGTAAATTGTCGTCGCAGGCAGCAACTATTGAAGAATTCATTGAAAGAGTAAATACCATTGACGAAATATCAATTTCTGCCACAGAAAATTTATTTACGAAAGAGATGATTAGACCTCTTTGGTATGAGGATTTTGAAGAGAAAGAAGAGCCTATAGAAACAAATGTAAAAATGCAATTTGACCGAGCACTTAAAGAATCTTATTTAAGAAAAATGTATGCGAAATTAAAGGAAACTCCTTGTATATCCTCTTTTTCAATAAAAGGTAGCGGGACAGATGGGTTTATATCCATTAATGAGGAAAGCATCATTTCTCGAGAAATATATAATTTTGAAAAACATGATGGGTATTATAGTCTTGATGAAATTTTTGAAAAAATATAAATGGTATACCATTATTTTTTTTGTAATGGTTGTTTCGAGCATATTTTTTTCTTTGGAAAAAATGGATTTTATATCTGATTCGATTACGTGCGTTTCTATTATATTCGCTTTTTCACAAGCATCGGTGCTTGCTATATATGGAAATTACGAAATTAACCTATTTATGAAGAGGAAAGGTATTTTGGACTCTTTTATAAAAGATAATTCATTTTATTTGAGATCATCTATAGTGATAATTATTCTTTTATTCTTTTTTAAGATGGTTTGTTTTCAAAAGTCGTTTTTACAAGATAAGCTTCATATTACAGAAAAACACCTAGCTTTGTGGATTGTCTTTTATCTGCTTTTAACCGCTTATGAATATGTAAGACGGTATATGAATGTCTATAAAAACACTTATAACGACAGAGTATTGGATAAAAAAGATGACTAAATGGCAAGAAGTTAATTTGGGGGATGTGTGTAAAATAAATATCAATAATTATTCTGAAATAGATGGATATAGATATGTAAACTATCTTGATACAGGAAATATAACGCAAAATAAAATAGAAACTATACAAAAAATAGATCTTTCTAGTGATAAGTTGCCAGTTAGAGCAAAGCGTAAGGCAGTACTTAATGATATTGTGTATTCTACTGTACGACCCAACCAATTACACTATGGAATAATCAGAGAAAAAATAGAAAATTTTTTAGTTTCTACAGGATTTACTGTTATAAGTGTAGATACGGAAATTGCTATTCCAATCTATGTATATTATTATATAATTCAGCCGAGAATCACAGAATCTATGCAGGCAATTGCAGAACAAAGCGTTTCTGCTTACCCCTCAATAAAACCTTCTGATTTAGCTAAAATAAAAATATTTCTCCCACCGCTCAATATTCAGAAGAAGATTGCTGGGGTGTTGGGGGCTTTGGATGATAAAATCGAGCTGAACAACAAAATCAATCAAAATCTGGAAGCCCAAGCCCAAGCCTTGTTCAAATCTTGGTTCATCGACTTTGAACCCTTCGGCGGTAAAATGCCAAACGATTGGAAAATCGGGAAACTTGGAGACATTGCGGAAATAATTATGGGACAATCTCCTGATGGTAGTACCTATAATGAAGAAAAAAATGGAATTCCGTTTTTTCAAGGAAGAGCCGAATTCAGTTTTCGCTTCCCCTCATTAAGATTGTTTACAACACTTCCGAAACGAACTGCAAAGAAAGGCGATATATTGATGAGTGTGCGAGCACCCGTCGGGGATTTGAATGTTGCTTTGTTTGAATGCTGTATTGGTCGTGGACTTAGTGCAATAAGAGAGAAAAATTTAAGACAATCTTTTCTTTATTACTTACTTAATTTTGAAAAAAAACAGTTAAATGTTTTTAATGGAGAAGGAACTGTATTTGGATCAATAAACAAAAATGGTTTACGCAACCTTACAATCATTATTCCAACATCGAAACATATAGATCATTTTGAAAAAATTGTGACTCCAATAGATGCACAAATTGAAACATTGTCTCAAGAAAACGTCCGCCTTGCCGAACTGCGCGACACGCTCCTCCCAAAGCTCATGAACGGCGAAATTGACGTTGATAACGTGAAAATTGATTAGGATCAAACACCATGACCCGAAAAAACATTTTTGAAATCTTAGAAGAAAAATATGATATAAAGGAGGAAATGATAAAAATTTCTGCTCTGTTTAATAGCATAGAAATCCCTCACGTTAATCCTCTGAATTTACATCAAGAGTTATATACGATAGAACAAATAGCTGATGATATTATTGCTTGTTGGAAAGCGCGAGGTTCTTGTCTGAACTGTGCGGAATTGAAAGAAAAAATAAACCTAACACAAGATTTTGACGATAAGGAAAATGTCCTAACCACTCTCGAATATTATTTAAATATTATTTTTATGATAGAAAGTAAAGTTCCTGTAGAGCATTCTTTTCCTCTACACAATATTCCTGAATTTTATATGTTATCAGAAAATATCCGTTTACTTCTTGAACACCTGCATTATAAAAAAATCGTATTTGATGATGAAGAAAAAGTGATCCTTGTCCCCAAAGATCCCGCCGCTATCGCCGTTGCCGAAATTTCTTCTGATGATGTGGCGTTTGCCATTATGAAATATCATCACGCTTCACTGAAAGGGAATCTGAACGAAAAACGCCGGCTTTTGGTTTCTATCGCTAATGAATATGAACCTTTGCTGGAAAAGCCCATTGACGGTTTTTATGAATACCTTAAAGATGCCAAAAATATGTTAAACAACGCACATATCCGGCATAACAATAAAGAAGGTTCCGACAGAAAAGAGCTGATCGCAAATATGAGCGATGAAGAACTGGAACATTGGTACGATGAATTGTATCAGCTTCTTTTGTTCTGCGTTCTGGCAAAGAATAATAAAGAACGAAAAGAAAAAATTCATGCTTTCCTCGCCGAAATCAACGCCAAACCGGATAAAAAATGAGGGGACTTTTTATCGTTTTATGAGTTTTAAAATTTTGTTTTATGAGTTTTGAAAAGTTATCAACAGGGGTAAATCGATTGCAAACATTGACTTTTTTAAAAAAATTTATTAGTTTTGCATAAGAGCGTTTATCAGTTTCGAGGTTTTCATGTTTACTCCTGTCGCGTTAAAAATTCCGGAGCCGAGTTTTAAGGATCCTTTGGTTTCCAGCATTATTAATCTGGAAAAAATGCGTGATAAGGAAGTCGGCGGAGATGTCGCTCCGATTATCTTTCATCAATTAAAAAATCTTTTCCAAATCGTTGAAAGTTTGGGGTCTGCCCGTATCGAAGGAAACAGAACCACTTTGTCCGATTATGTTCAGGACAAAGTCGAGGGAAACAAAAAAACGCAGTCTTTTATGGAAATTAAAAATATTGAGGACTGTATTTCTTATATTGACTGCTGTTTTGAAAACAATCCTGACTTTGATATATCGGAATACTTTATTAAAGAATTGCATGCCCTTTTAACAAAAGATTTGACCGAAGAAGGATCTCGCACGCCGGGGGCATATCGTCAATCAAACGTGCAAATTACAAAGGCGCAACACACGCCGCCTGAAAGCATTTTGGTAGTGGATTATATGCAGGAGCTGTTTCATTTCATCAGAAGCGATGTCCCGTATCAGGATCGATTGTTAAAAATAGCAATCGCTCATCACAGATTTTTATGGATTCACCCGTTTGACAACGGCAATGGTCGTGTTGCGCGATTGTTGACGTATGCCATGATGAAAAGCAACGGCTTTGACAGAATTTCTCTGATCAATCCGACTGCGGTTTTTTGTTCGGACAGAAACAGATATTTTGAAGCGTTGGCGCAAGCGGACACCGGAACCGATGAAGGGTTGCTTTTTTGGTGCCGTTATGTTCTGAACGGACTGGAAGCGGAATTGTTAAAAATCAATCAATTATTGAACAAAAACTTCCTGAATGACAAAATTTTATACCCGACAATTTTGTACGCAAAAAACAACAGTTTGTTAAAAGACAACTATTTCTTTGTTCTTAATTATTCTTTGAAGAACGTATCTTTTAAACCGACGGATTTGCGAGAGGTTTTTGATGGCAAGTCTGACGCTCAACTGATGTATATTGTCAAAAAAATGAATGAAGAAGGATTTCTGCAAAAAGATCCGTCATCAAACAGAAAATATACGATAAGCTTTAATCAGCCTGTTTTATTGCGCGGAATTATTGAACAGCTTGCGACGGCAGGCTTTATCAATAACTTGCAATAGCCGATGACTTGAACTCCAAACCCGATAAAAACAAGGAATAATCCGATGACCGCGTCTTTCGAAAACCCCGTCAATGAAAATGCTTATGAAAAATCAATCATCGAGCTGTTTCAAAATATGGGCTATATCCACGTCTACGGTCCTGACGTCGATGACAGAAATTTCAAATCTCCCCTGTATGAAAAGGTGTTGGAAAAATCGTTGGCGGATATCAATCCCAAATTGCCCAAAGCCGCCATTGACGAAGCTTTGTTCAAAATCAAAAATTTTGAAAATGCCGCATTGATCCAAAAAAACTTAATCTTTACGGATTATTTGCAAAACGGAATTCCCGTCAGATACTGCGAAAACGAAATACAAAAAGATACTATCGTCTATCTGATCGATTATAAAAACGTTCATAAAAATTCCTTTATCATCGCCAATCAATGGACTTTTGTCGAAAACAGCGAAAAAAGACCCGATATCATTTTATTCGTTAACGGCTTGCCTTTGGTGTTAATGGAATTAAAATCCCCCTCACGCGAAGAAACAGATGCCTCAGCCGCATATCGTCAAATCGAAAATTACAAACTCGAAATCCCGTCCATGTTCATTTATAACGCCGTGTGCGTGATGAGCGACTTGCTGACGTCAAGAGCGGGAACCATATCGTCCGACGAAAACAGATTTATGGAATGGAAAACGGTTGACGGTTCCTATGAAAACACAAAATACGCCCAGTTCGACACCTTTTTTAAAGGCATCTTTGACAAAAAAAGATTCTTGGACATTCTGAAAAACTTTATCTGTTTTTCGGTCGAAACGGACAAAACCATAAAAATTTTAGCCGCTTATCATCAGTACTTCGCCGTTAAAAAAGCCATTGCCTCAACTCAAACCGCAACCGAAACCGACGGCAAAGGCGGCGTGTTCTGGCATACTCAGGGCAGCGGAAAATCTTTGTCAATGGTGTTCTATGCCCATTTGTTGCAAAGCGCGCTCAACAGCCCGACCATCGTCGTTTTAACCGACCGAAACGATTTGGACAATCAACTGTTCGCCCAGTTTTCAAAATGTTCGGATTTCTTGCGTCAAAAACCCGTTCAAGCCGAAAGCAGAGCGCATTTAAAACAATTGTTGGGCGGAATTAAAGCAAACGGCATCTTCTTTACCACCATGCAAAAATTCGAAGAAGCCGAAGATCCCCTGTCGGAACGCAGAAATATCATTGTCATGGCGGACGAAGCACATCGCGGACAGTACGGATTAACCGAAAAAGTGGATGAAAAAACAGGAAAAATCAAAATCGGAATCGCCGGAAAAATCAGAAAATCCCTGCCCAACGCAACGTATATCGGCTTTACGGGAACGCCCGTTTCCATAAAAGACCATAACACCCGCGAAGTGTTCGGCAATTATATTGACGTGTACGATATGACCCAGGCGGTTGAAGACGGCGCAACTCGTCCCGTTTATTACGAAAGCCGCGTCATTAAACTGCATCTGAAACCGGAAATCTTAAAGCTGATTGATGACGAATACGAACTGATGGCTCATAAAACCGATCCGGAAGTCATAGAAAAAAGCAAAAAACAGCTCGGACAAATGGAAACGATTTTAGGCGATCCCGCCACAATCAATTCTTTGGTAACCGATATTCTGGATCATTACGAAAATAATCGAGCATCTTTGTTGACGGGAAAAGCCATGATTGTTGCCTATTCCCGATCAATCGCGATGGAAATTTACAATAAAATATTAGACTTGCACCCCGATTGGCAGGAAAAAGTCGCCGTCGTTATGACCGCTTCAAATGACGACCCTAAAGAATGGCGCAGCATTATCGGGAACAAATCTTATAAAGACGAATTAGCCAGAAAATTCAAAGATAACAACGATCCTTTGAAAATCGCAATCGTTGTCGATATGTGGCTGACGGGTTTTGACGTTCCGTCTTTGGCAACAATGTACGTCTATAAACCGATGAGCGGACATAACCTGATGCAGGCAATCGCCCGCGTCAATCGCGTATTCCAAGACAAAGAAGGCGGATTGATCGTCGATTATGTCGGTATCGCCAACGCTTTGAAACAAGCAATGAACGATTACACCGTCCGAGATCGCAAAAATTACGGCGATACCGATATATCAAAAGTCGCCGCTCCTAAATTTTTGGAAAAATTGGAAGTTTGCAGAAATCTTCTTCACGGTTTTGATTATTCGGGCTTTGCCGATTTGGGGAATCTTGAACGCGCGCGGTTAATCAGCGGCGCCGTCAACTTTATTATTGAACGCGGAAAAGAAACGCAAAAAGAAAACTTTGTCAAAGAAGCTTTATTGCTGCATCAGGCTTTATCGTTGTGCTCGTCCGTAATTGAAGAAAATTTGCGCATTGAAGCCGCCTTTATCGAAGCAGTGCGCGTTCTGACGGTTCGATTGTCCTGTACGGGGAACAGCGGGAAAAAGATTTCTTTGCCGGAACTGAACGAAAAAATAAACGCGCTTTTAAAACAAAGCATCAAAAGCGACGGCGTCATCAATTTGTTTTCAGATGTTAAAGAAGAATTTTCTTTGTTTGATCCCAAGTTTTTAGAAGACATTTCTAAGATGAAAGAAAAAAACTTGGCTCTTGAGCTTTTAAAGAAATTAATTGCCGAGCAAATTTCTGTTTATCGACATACAAACGTCGTTAAATCCGAAAAATTCAGCGAAATCATCCAAAAAGCAATGAACCGCTATTTAAACGGCATGCTGACAAACGAACAAGTCATTGAAGAACTGCTTAATCTGGCAAAGCAAATTGCCGCCGCTCAAAAAGAAGGAAGCGATTTGGGGCTTACGCCTGATGAAGTAGCTTTTTACGACGCCTTAACTCGTCCCGAAGCCGTAAAGGATTTTTACGAAAACGACGAGCTGATAGCCATTACCAAAGAATTGACCGATACTTTGCGCAAGAACAAAAGCATCGATTGGCAAAAAAGAGAAAACGCCCGCGCCAAGATGAGATTACTTATCAAAAAATTGCTTAAAAAACATAAGTATCCGCCCGAAGGAATGGAAGATGCCGTCTCAACTGTTATGACCCAATGCGAACTTTGGGCAGATAACATAATGGAAGCTTAATCATCCCAACCCCCTCATTTTAGTAATTGAATAATTTTATACATGAAAACCACACGGTTGTCGGGTGGTTGTTTTTTACTCGCGAGGTGAAAACATGTATAAAAAGAAATTCAATAACTACAGCTATGTCGGCTACGGTCAGTGCGGCATTACCGGTAAAAATAAAAGACCGCGCCACACATACAATCAGCAAGAACTGAGAAAATATCTTATCCGCTACCAATGGGCATATCAGAAAGGATATTATCTGCCCAAACTGCCTGAAAGTCTTTACGATATTTTCTATGAAATAAAGGGCATTTTTAATGTTGCAACGGCACCGATTTCAGAAATGCTGAGGGCGTCTAGATGGCTCAGACGCGCCGCTTATGAAAGCTCAAGCTATTATCAGGAGCGACAGGAAAGAAAACGAAACGCCGGCCGTCGAAACAGGAGGAAATAGCCCATGAAAAAGAATAAGACAATGAAAGAGCTGTTTCGGTCTTATATCCTAAGCCCGGAAGACAGAGATTACGCCTTTCGAAATGTTGATAAAGACAAGCTTCGTAAAGTGATTGAAGACTTTCCGAAGTATTTAAAAGGTATTCCCGTTTATCCGC
>CALXOZ010000032.1 GCA_944390195.1 uncultured Alphaproteobacteria bacterium | reverse complement strand
TCCAAAAAGCCGTCGTTGCAGCAGATGTAATCGTAATACCGCGTTCTTGTTCTTGAACCATAAAGTCCATTGTCGCTGCACCGTCATGGACTTCCCCGATCTTATGAGACTTCCCCGTATAAAACAAAATACGTTCGGTCGTTGTGGTTTTTCCGGCGTCAATGTGAGCCATAATACCGATATTACGATATTTTTCTATTGGAGTTGTGCGAGCCATTACACGAAACCTTCTCTTTCAATCAAAAATTATTACCAGCGATAATGCGAGAAAGCTTTATTCGCTTCTGCCATACGATGAGTTTCTTCACGTTTACGAACAGCCGCACCCTTATTTGCCAAAGCATCCAAAAATTCACCAGCCAAACGTTGTTCCATAGTTTGTTCAGAGCGATTACGCGCCGCAGATATGATCCAACGGATAGCCAATGCCTGCTTTCTGTCCGGACGGACTTCGACAGGAACCTGATAAGTCGCACCGCCGACACGACGGGAACGGACTTCAACAGCAGGCTTGACATTATCCAAAGCTTCATTAAAAACCTTTAAAGGTTCTTGTTTCGTTTTTTCAGCAACACGATCCAAAGCACCATACACTATTCTTTCTGCAGTTGCTTTTGCACCGTGCAACATAACACAATTCATAAATTTAGCAACAACCACGTCACCATATTTGGCATCGGGCACTATTTCACGTTTTATTGCAGCGTGACGACGAGACATTTTATTTTTCCCTTTCTTTTATTTAGGACGCTTTGCGCCATACAAAGAACGACTTTGACGACGAGACGAAACACCCTGAGTATCCAATGTACCACGAATAATATGATAACGAACACCCGGCAAGTCTTTAACACGACCGCCGCGAATCAATACAACCGAGTGTTCTTGCAAATTGTGACCTTCACCCGGAATATAGCTTAATACTTCAGCACTGTTGGTCAAACGAACGCGCGCCACTTTACGCAAGGCGGAGTTCGGCTTTTTCGGAGTCGTCGTATAAACACGCGTGCATACACCGCGTTTTTGCGGACAAGCCTGCAAAGCAGGAGCTTTATTACGCTCTACGCGTGGTTTACGCGGACTGCGAATTAATTGGTTAACTGTAGGCATCTAATTCCTCTTCCCTATCTAACCGTTACAACACACTTACTCGATTCCAACCTCCACGGTCAAACCGAAAAGCTAAAATTTTTCAACAGCATAGCATACTGTCTTTTTGATCTAAAAAATAAAAAAACAGATAATACAATCCGTTTCCTAATACTTTAGGCAGTGAATAATCGCAAAAACACCCGCAAGTGTCAAGGGGTAATAAAAGGTTTTTTTTCATTTTCTTAATTTTTTCAAAATGAAATCCTAAAAAAGGTGGAACTTTTGCAGTTCCACCTTTCTATTATTTTTTATGTCCCCTTTTTAACGACGGGAAGTCTTTTTTCTGTATATTCTGTAAAACAGTTTGGTTATTTCAACCAAAACCAAAGGCAGGAAAGAAAATAACATAACCACTTCCCACTGTTTCGAACTAAGCATAACAAGACTGAAGAAAGCTTCCAAGGTCGGCACACACACAACGGCAGCTAAAATAACACCCGACAGGAACATCGCTAAGAACAAAAACCAATTAATTTTTCCGTGTCTTGCAAAAATGGATTCCGTATTCGAGCGTTGGTTTAAAGCGTGGAACAATTGGGAAATCGACAACACCAAGAATGCCATTGTCATTGCAACCGGATAATCCGCTGTTTTCAGACCATACAAATAAGCTCCCAATGTCGCAATCGTAATGAATATACCATGCAAAATAACACGCACAACCAATCCGCGTTCAAAAAGCGTTCCGGATTTCACAGGCTTATGTCGCATGATGTTTTTACTGACGGGATCGACCCCCAAAGCCAATGCCGGCAATGTGTCGGTCGCCAAATTGATCAACAAAATATGAACAGCCAAAATGGGCGCGTTCCAGTTTAACAAAGTCGCTATGAACAACACCATGATTTCGGCAATGTTTCCTGCCAATAAAAACTGAATAACTTTTTGAATATTACGATAAACGCGACGTCCTTCGCGAATGGCGTATTCGATCGTTGTGAAATTGTCATCCAGTAAAATCATGTCCGAAGCGTCTTTTGCCACATCCGTACCGGCTTTTCCCATGGCAATACCGATGTCCGCCGCTTTCAAGGCCGGAGAATCGTTCACGCCATCCCCTGTCATTGCCGCGACTTCTTTGTCACGCTTCAATGAATTAATGATAGCCAATTTTTCTTTCGGAGAAACACGGGCGAAAACCGTTGTCGTTTTTACGGCTTCGTCCAATTCCGCTTCACTCATGGCATCAAATTCATCACCAGCAATAACCGTATTGCCCTCTTGGAATATGCCCAATTGCTTTGCAATCGCCATTGCCGTTACCTTGTGATCTCCTGTAATCATGACGACACGGATACCGGCTTCATGACATGTTTTGATCGCTGCTATGACTTCTTTTCTGGGAGGATCTATCATCCCGACCACCCCTAAGAACGTCATATCGAATTCGACATTTTCTTCATCCTCTTCAGGAACGGCGTCCAATTTACGCTTTGCAAAACCAAGGACACGCAAAGCCTGTTCGGATAAATTCAGGCATGTTTTCAAAATCTGTTCCCTGTCTTGCGGGGTCATTTCCCGAATACCATCGTCCGTCTGTATGTGAGTACACAACGGTAGCATTTCATCAACCGCCCCTTTTGTATAGGCAATGATTTCACCGTCTATTTCATGAACGGTGGTCATACGTTTTCTGTCGGAATCAAACGGTTGTTCGAATTGCTGAGGATATTTGTCTTCCAAATTTTCTTGTTCGACGTTGAATTTTTGGGCTAAAAAGATCAAAGCGCCTTCGGTCGGATCTCCCAAAATTTCGCCCGGAGCATCCGGATTAAGACAGGCTTTGTTGCACAAGGCTCCGGCATAGATTAAATCGCGATACATTTTTTGGTCGCGCTTTAAGGCGTCTTCCAACAAAACAGCCCCGCCTTTTGAAAAATCGCCATTAACGGCCAACTGGGTAACCGTCATTTTATTTTGGGTTAAGGTGCCCGTTTTATCCGAACAAATGACTGTGGCACTCCCCAAAGTTTCAACGGCTGGCAATTTGCGTACCAACGCATTTTTACGAGCCATGCGTTGCACGCCCAAAGCCATGACAATTGTTGCCGTCGCGGGCAAACCTTCTGGAATAATGGAAATAGCCAAAGAAATTGCCGTCATTAATAACGGAATCAATGGACGACCGTACAAATATCCGATCCCAAAAATCAAAACGCAAACAATAATTCCGACAATACTGAGAGTCTTACCGACGGAATTCAATTTGCGTTTCAACGGTGTGTCAAAATCGTCCTGATCTTCCAACAGATCAGCAATTTGTCCGACTTCCGTATTCATCCCCGTTCCGACAACGACACCAACACCGTTACCATACATTACTATGGAAGACGTATAAGCCATATTAATTCTGTCGCCCAAAGGAACTTCTTTGTCAAAAACGACTTCGGCATCTTTTTCAACCGGAACGGATTCTCCGGTCAATGAGGCTTCCTGAATTTTCAGATAAGCGGAATCAATCAAACGAATATCAGCAGGCACGATACATCCGTCTTCCAAAAAGACGACATCGCCGGGGACAAGTTCGGTTGATGCGACAACACTTTCTTCTCCTTGACGCATGACACGCGCCATCGGTGCGCTCATTTGTCTCAATGCTTCCAAAGCGTTCGCCGCTTTCTTTTCCTGAATGATACTGATCAAAGCATTAATGGCAACAATAACCAAAATAACAACAGCTTCCGCCCATTCGTTTAAAAAAGCTGATAATGCAGCGGCTGCTATCAGAATCAATACCATTGTATCGGTTATTTGTTCCCACAGCATTGTCAATATGCCGCGTTTTTGTGTTTCACGCAGTTCATTGCGACCGTATTTTTTTAATCTTGTTAAAGCCTCGGCATCGCTCAAACCTTCTTCCGAGGTATTTAATTCTTTATATACCTCTTCTAAAGATTGGGTATACCAAGGCTTGCGTATATGACTGTCTTCCATATAAAAACTCCTTAAAAATTAAACAAAAAGCACATCTCCTTTTTCTGTCAACAAACAGAAAAAAGACAAATAACATTCTCCTTTTTCCGAGCATTGTCGGAAAAAGTGAAACGTCCTTTGATTTTCAGCTAAGTTGTACGTATATAAAATTACGCCTTTACAATCGCTATCATTGGTATCGCCGCCGTTATTTGAATCGGTGCCGCCCATATTTAACAGTAAATACTTTCTTCTCAGTTAAACACTACATATGTATTAAAACAGATGGACGGCTCTTTTGTCAACACCCTACTATCAAATCATTTTCAGCAACCGGTTGAACAAAGCCTGACGATTTTTTTCCGCTAATTTCATTTCATCCGCATTTTTACGCGCCGCTTCTTTATCACATCTCAACTCATGGATTTTTCGAGATAGCACTTGTTCTCCATCTTCAAAATGAACGCCGGATAAAATCACCCTTCCACGACCGTAAGCTTTCTGTATTATAGCTGGCTTAAGATCCGGATCCGGCAACTCATAAACAGCGACAACTTCCGCATCCGTCCTTTTAAAAAAAGGTCCTCCGTGATATAATGCGGAATAAAGCTGATGATCCTTAAAACGGATCTGTACTATTTTTGCAGAAAAAGCGGTTAATGAATAAGGTAACAATCCATACTCTTTATATAAAGTACCGATTGCCTCCCCTTCAACCAAATTCAACCCGCAACGGCTTTCGATGTGTAAAGCTTCGATATCCTTTTCAAAAACAATGCGCCGGCAAGCATAATACGCTCCGGCACAAATACCGAAATATACACCGCCTCGATCAACGTACGACCGAATACGTTCATTCGCTTCACCCGCCAGCTTTTCCATGTAAGGGGTCGCCGCTCCGCCTCCCAAAAAGAAAGCTTTCACATCTTTCCCCAGTATCCCCTCTTTTATTCCGGCAGCATCTGTAAAAAAGACATCGACATCCTCGTTGCGATAATAAGAAACCAATTCTTTATAAAGAGGATGTACATCCGCACAACCGTAATCGCGGTAAATTAAAATCTTAGAACGCATATCAGCGCCGGTTGTTCAAGTACCATTCAACTGTTTTCAATATACCGGTATCAAAGTTTTCATCTGCTTTCCACTTCAATTCTGTTTCCAACTTTGTCGCATCAATGGCATAACGGCGGTCATGCCCGGCGCGGTCTTTGACAAATGTAACCAGATCTTGATACTTTCCTGTTTTACGGGGAACAATCCTGTTTAGAATAGAGCAAATGGCATCAACAATTTGCAAATTATTACGTTCGTTACGCCCTCCGACGTTATATGTTTCTCCACACCTTCCTTGATGATAGATCAGATCTATGGCTTTGCAATGATCCAATACATACAACCAATCCCGAATATTTTTCCCGTCACCGTAAATCGGGATATTTTCGCCATTCAGGCATTTTCTGATAATTGTCGGAATTAATTTTTCGCCATGTTGCTTCGGGCCGTAATTATTGGAACAATTTGATGTTGTAACATTCATCCCATATGTATGGAAATAAGCACGCACCAACATATCGGAGGACGCTTTTGAAGCGGAATACGGGCTGTTCGGGGCATAAGGCGTCATTTCCGTAAACAAGCCCGTTTCCCCTAAACTGCCGTAAACTTCATCTGTGGAAATATGATGGAAACGACACTTTTCATAGCCACTTTTCACCTGTCCCGGTGCGTCCATCCAACGGTGTCGGGCAGCTTCCAACAACGTGAAAGTCCCCAAAACATTCGTTTTAATAAAAATTTCCGGCCCTGAAATCGAATTGTCAACATGACTTTCAGCAGCAAAATGAATGACACCACGGATATCATGATCTTTAAAAATTTGATCAATCAATTCCTTATCCGTGATATCCCCTTTAATAAAGATGTAATTCGATTGATCCCGAAGTTCAGACAAATTTCTTTGATCGGCGGCATATGTCATTTTATCCAAATTGACAATCGTAATATCAGGATGTGCTTCAAGAAAATAAGGGATGAAATTAGAACCGATAAAACCGGCTCCACCGGTAACTAAAATTTTTTCAGACATTTTTCCAGACTTTCCTGCCAATGGGGAACCTGAATCCCCGATGATTTGATTTTCGATTTATCCAAAACAGAATAAAAAGGTCGTTTTGCTTTTGTCGGATACGCTTGAGAGGGAACGGGATTGATCCGGCATTTCAATCCGGACAATTTCATGATTTCTCTGGCAAAATCGTACCAGCTGCATACACCTTCATTGGAAAAATGATACAACTGTTTCGTCCCTTCGGTCATGTTAGGTAACAGACCGGCAATGGCACAAGCCAGATCAAAAGCGCATGTCGGCGTACCGACTTGATCCGCGACGACGTTCAAGACTTCCTTTTCAGCCCCCAGACGTTGCATTGTCTTAACAAAATTCATACCGTACGGGCTATAAAGCCACGCCGTTCTGACAATGATGCAAGTTTGAGCCAGATTTTGCAAAACAATTTCACCGTCCAGTTTCGTCCGACCGTAGACGCTCACCGGATTTGTGGCATCCGTTTCGACATAAGGTTTATACCCGTGACCATCAAAGACATAATCTGTCGAAACATGAATGATTTTCGCTCCTGTTTTTGCCAGATTCATTACTCCGGTTACATTAATGGCGCGACACTTTTCCGGTTCGTCTTCTGCTTTGTCAACCGCCGTATAAGCCGCACAATTAATAATCGTATCAACCTTATTTTCCTTAACAAAAGAAAGGACTTTTTTTTCGTCCGTAATATCCAGATCCGTTACATCGGCGCATAAAGCCCGAGGTAACAGAAATTTCAATTCCGTTCCCAACTGCCCGTCGGCACCTGTTATTAAAAGCATTCGTCCACTCCCGACCAGAGTTTGTCTTTATCAGAAAGGCACGCCTTATGAAGAGGGATCCTCCAGTCTATTCCGAGAACGGGATCCATGCAATTAACCCCACCTTCTGATTCTTTACAATAAAAGTTATCGCATTTATACGCGAAGACGGCAAATTCGGAAAGAACTGAAAAGCCGTGAGCAAAACCGCGTGGAATGAATAATTGCAGATTGTTTTCAGCACTTAATTCCACAGCGACATGTTTTCCGAACGTAGGGGATTCCCGTCTTAAATCAACAGCGACATCCAATACGGTTCCGTGCAAGACTCGTACTAATTTTGCCTGAGCATGTTCCCCTTTTTGGAAATGCAACCCGCGTATCACCCCGTAAGAGGATTGAGATTGGTTGTCTTGAACAAAACAGGCATTAATACCGGCTTGATTAAAAGTTTTTTCGTTATAGGTTTCAAAAAAACAGCCGCGACCATCATAAAATATCTTCGGCTGAAAAATGACAACCCCGTCTATTTCAGTTTGAATAAAAGGCATAATCACAACTCCGGCGCTATAATCCGACCGTCGACCAATTTTAACAGATATTGACCATATCCCGTTTTTGCCATTGCTTGCGCCTGTTTTCTCAAGCATTCGCGAGAAATAAATCCTTTGGCAAAAGCTATTTCTTCCAAACAGGCAATTTTAATTCCTTTGCGTTTTTCAATGGCTTCCACATAAGAACTTGCCTGTATCAGACTATCATGCGTTCCCGTATCGAACCAGTCGATGTCCCTGTCCAACACATGAACCCTTAATTTGCCGCGTTTCAAATACTCTTTATTGACATCTGTGATTTCATATTCTCCACGCGCCGAAGGTTTCAGGCTTTTAGAAATGCCGACAACGTCATTATCATAAAAATACAATCCCGGAACAGCGTAGTTCGACTTCGGCTTCAAAGGTTTTTCTTCAACACTGACAGCTTTGAAATTTTGATCAAATTCGACAACGCCGTAACGTTCTGGATCTTGCACATAACAACCGAAAACGACAGCACCGTCTTTAAGGCTTGCCGCTTTTTCCAAATGTTGCGTTAAAGCGTGCCCGTGAAAGATGTTATCCCCCAAAACCAGACAAACCGGATCCGATCCGATGAACTTTTCACCGATAACGAACGCTTGAGCCAATCCGTTCGGGACGGGTTGTTCGGCATATGAAACACTAATGCCCAGACGGGAACCGTCTTCAAACAAGCGCTTAAATCCGGGCAAATCGTCCGGCGTTGAAATGATCAACACTTCTTTTATTCCCGAACGCATGATCAATGACATCGGATAATAGATCATCGGTTTATCATAAATGGGGATCATCTGTTTAGATAAAGCAATTGTCGCCGGATAAAGTCGGGTTCCCGATCCGCCGGCAAGAATGATTCCTTTCATAGGGTTCTCCTTAATCGTTTCAACCACCCTAACATAAAAATCAAGAAAGAAACAAAAATATTTGTATAATTATTGGGTATTTTTATTTCTTTTAACCGGTATATTTAAAAGTCTTTTTCAAACGAGGTGTTTTTATGCTGATAGACAGGGATACTTTTTTACCCTTTGATGCGGATTTGCCCGAACAAAACAAAGGAAAAGTCGCTTGCATCGGTTCGGGTCCGGCATCATTGGCCTGCGCCGCCGGCTTGCGTTTAAAAGGATACGATGTTTCCATATTCGAAGCTTTGCCGAAAGCCGGAGGCTCGTTAACTTATCTCGTTCCGGAATACAAGCTTCCCCAACAAAGCGTTGACGAACAGATCGAGCTTTTGAAACAAAGCGGCATTAAAATTTTTGTCAACACCCCCTTTTGCACTTCATTCAATGCAAAAAAGCTTGAAAAAATGGGATTTCAATCCGTTTTTTTAGGCATGGGGTTATGGGGTGAAAAAAAAATCAACATTGCCGGAGCCGATTTAAAAGGCGTGTACAATTCCTCCGCTTTTTTGGCTTTAACAAAATTCAAGGCTTTGAACATACACCCCGAAGACCGTATTATCGTTTGCGGTAGCAACCAAGCTGCCGTTTTTTGTTCAATTGTTTGCGCTCTTTCAAAAGCGAAAGAAGTATTTCTTGTTTCAAAGAATCCGTTAAAAGATTTCAGCGCCGAACAAGAAGACATTCAGTTTGCGCATTCTTTAGGAATTTCTTTTTTATACGGGTTTGAAGCTAAAAAATTTTCCGGAAAAGACGGGATTGTCAAAACGTTTCGCGCCAAAACACCGGATAATCTTTCATGTATCGAATTGAACGCCTCAAAAATCATATGCGCATTCAGTCGTTTTTTTTCAAAACCGAACGCCGGCTGTTCTTTGATGCTGTCAAAAAACAAGCTCATAGAAACACAAAACTTCCACACTGCCAAAAAAGGGTATTTTTGCGCCGGCAGCGCGACAAGCGGAGAACAGATCTCGCTTGCCGAATCCATAAACGACGGGAAAAAGGCTGCAGAACAAATTGATCTTTATATGAAAAAAATGTAAAATAAGCCTGTTTTTTCAGTTTGTTGCAAAATAAGGATTGTTTTGACAAATTTTTCTGCTATTCTGTCAAGTAAGTTGATTTTTTTATAGGTGATGCTATGGATTTACCCGCACATATTAAAGATTTTCTACAGACGAATTACTACATTCCCAGTGAAGAACTGGATTTACCTTACGACAAGATGAAACCTTATGTGCAAGAATTAATTTCATCCCGATGCATGAATATGGATGCCGACGGGAAAATGGTTCCCAAAAGTGAAGATGAGATCCTAAACGAAGTAAAAAAGCAATTTCAAGCGGATATCGATTCCGACATTTCGCCTTCTTACGCAAGACAAGTCGAAAATTTCGTCAAAAATCACGACACGTTTGTAAAATTAATAAAACAAGCGGAAAAATTGGAGCTTGTTCCTTCAGATTTTAACAGAGTCGCAAACCTGTTGACCGCTAAAAGAATGGCATCAGATGAATATGCCAACACACCTAAAAATTTTGCTAATTTCTTAAAAATCAGGGAAGAAGTTTCAACAGAATTACGAGTCAAATATTTTACGACCCGTTATTATGAATCACTGGGCATGCAATCTGAAAATGCCGCTTCTTATCAAGAACAGACCATCAAGGATATTGCAACAATTTCCGAAATGGTGCAAAGCAGAGAAAGCAATAAAATTGCACAACATTTCAAATTGAAAAACTCTGCCGAAGGTATCAGCAGTTCCACTGCAGCTTCGCTCTCTTTTGCAATGGCGGAGTTGATGACTTTCGCCGATAAAGTCGGAAAACAAGTAAAAAATTCTCCTTTTGTTAATAAAGTCGATTCCTTAAATAAGTCGTTTCAAAAGAAATATCCGAAATCCTACTTTGCCGTAAAATTACTTGGAAATACTGCGGCAGCTCTGACTTTGGGACCGGCTTTTTCGGCGTACAAGGCAACAACCGGCATCAATGCTTTAAAAAAGGATTTTGCGGCTTATAAAAAAGAACATCCTAATGAAAAAGGTCGTCTTTGGACATTTATCAGATCTAAAGAAAATCGTAAAAAATTAATGGAAATCGGACAGAACACGTTAAGATTAATCCCCGGAATGCGTGCTGCCGGTATCGCTTTAAGTGCTGTTAAAAATTCTGCAAACTTGAAAAGCAGTATCAAAAATTTAAAGCAACACGGCATCAATAAACGTACAGTCGCTGCCGTTGGAATAGCTGCTGTCGGATTGTTAACCGTTTCCACAGCGGCAGCTTGTTTGAACGACGAAGTGGCCGATTCAATTAATGAATGTGTTTCAAATACATTCGGGTCAATCAGCTCAGGATTTGAAAATGTCGTCGATACGGTATCCACCCGTTTCTCACACGGTGCGTCAATTGACGTGGACAATGCGGGATCTGTTTTAGATGATATTTCCGTTTCATCAAACTTGGATCTGGATAACGTTTCCGGTGGAGTTGATATCAGCGATCTTTCCGATCACACACAATTTTCAGATATGCCCGAAACAGGCGTCCATGCCTCCTCTGCTGATATCGAATTGAACGATCATTTCAATGCTCATGGAACAGATTCCGCCGATTTACAGACCTCTTCAGTTCTTGATCAGGCTCAACACGCCAATCCTGAACAGGTTTCCGGATCTCTCGATAATTATGAATATGCGGCCTTCGGCGATAAAAATTTGTTAGTCCAAAATCCGAATGGAACAAATTCCATTTTGTTCGGAGACGGTACGCAAAAGATATCATATCAAATTTCCGACGGAAAAGTTATGATTTCTGCAAATAACTTTTCAGTTCGTCATTTAACTGAGGAAGACGCAAAAATTTATAATGATTTGTTACGTCAGGCACGGGAAAACAGAACCTCCTCATACCCTGCCCTTGACGCACAACAAGCCTTTCAAAAAATAAAAATTGCAGAAGCAATTAAAGCGCAATACGCTGCGAACCCGACCCCTGAATTGGAACAACAATTTGAAGCTTTGTCTATGTCTCACCATTTGGGAACACAACGTTTGGATTTGGGAGACATCTCAGACAAACCAGCCGAATTGAGAGTTATAGAACCTGAAATAACAAAACCGGTTTCCGCCAATTATCCTGAGTATACCGCCGAAGCGAAAGTATCTTTCAATACAGCTGATGAAACGGCAAACGGTACTGTATATCATGAAAATGGTGCTAAAACCTCTTTCAACACAAATAAATCTTATACGACCGTAACACATCAAGACGGGGATTCTTATTCCCAAATCAAAGCGGGACGCGATGGCAGTCTGAATGCGAAA
>CALXOZ010000031.1 GCA_944390195.1 uncultured Alphaproteobacteria bacterium | reverse complement strand
TAATTTTAAATTTTTTTAAATTTGTTAGTTTTGCCCCCCCTTCCTTCTATTAATTGTTTCCCTTTTTTTAAAAAAACCCCCCCCCCCCCCCCCCATATTTTACTGGAACATCTTCTGTATTCTCTCAAAAATGGAAAATGAAATATATCTGTAACAATCCATTTCCATCGGGAGGATCTTATGCTTAAATTTTTTTGTTCATTTCTCTTTTTCTTCTACGCTATCGCGTCTCCGTCTATAGCAGGAAACATAACTTTCACTGAAGACGGATTCGTCATTGCAAAAGTCGTCAAACTCGGAAGAAAATCCGTCAATCATGCTGCCGGCATGACAAACGTTGTTACCGGTAAAAACGAACTTCTTAAAAATTGCGATTCGGATTGTATCAACTGTAATACATCAACAGGAACTTGTGTGGCTTGTAAAAACGGAAAATACTTGGCTGATAACAAATGCTTGAACTGTCCCGCCGGCGCCAATTGCAATGGAGGAAATTCATTTAGCTGCTCCGCAGGATACTACAAAAACGGAAAAAACTGTTCACCTTGTCCGACAGGCACTTTCTCAAATCCGGGAGCTTCCAGCTGCACACCTTGTCCGTCAAATGCAACTTGTAACAATGGAAATTTTTTGTGCAATCAAGGATTCTATAAAGATGGGAATGCCTGTCTTCCTTGTTTTCACACCTGTAAAACCTGTTCAGCACAATATACATGTACATCTTGTAAAGCAGGCATGCAACTATATGATCTTAATTCGTTTCTTATTTGCGCCAACTGTAATACAGGTCAATATTCTAAAGAGGGAGACACGGTTTGCAGAGAATGTCCAATCGGATCTTACTCTGACAGAGCCGGCGCCACAGGTTGTATAGCATGTCCGGCTGGAAGTACCACAAATAAAACAGGAGCAACAAGCATTGGTGACTGTTATTCATGCCCAGCAGGAACTTACGCAACCAGAGAAGGTTGCATTCCCTGCCCTAAGGGAACCTACAGTCCAAAACACGGATCAGGTCGATGTCTGCCTTGTCCGGCGGGAACTTACAATCCCACAATAGGAATGACAAGTTGTTCTCCTTGTCCGGCGAATGCAACTTGTTATGAAGGATCAAGCTCATTCAGATGTAACTACCCCTTTATGCCAAGAGATGGGATCTGTGTCCTATAACAAGAGTTAATATAATCATAATTAAAAAAAACGGCGGAAGAAACTTTTCTCCCGCCAATGTTTTTATATAATTTTTTCATCTTAAAAAAACGGAAAAGCGCTTGAAAAATATCCCTCTTATTTTAAATAAGTTTTCTGAATTACTTAAATGAAACGAGATCTTCATAATATAATCTCCATCTTAAAGATATTTATTTTCTTCGATTGGAAACTTTTCAGTGTCAATCATTTTATGAAAATTATTATTTCACAATAAACTTGAAATTTTTTCCCTTAACTGCCCCTGAAGAAAACATTCCCCAAAATACACCAATTTTTCAAGATCACATTATCTTTTTCGCCAAAAAAGAAGGCTCATAAAAGGTGTTTTTTAAAGATTCGTTTAAAAAAAATCGACTTTTCAAGCTTTCATTTCTGCCAAAACTTGTTTGATCAAAGGAATTGTAATGGCATTTTTACGTTCCAAAGACAATTGATCGGATCGGCTGACTATAAAAGAAATGGATTTAAAAGAGCGCTCCGTATTTTTTAATATATAGGCAATCACATCAGGAGACACTTTTATTTGACGATCCGAAAACTGTTTGATAAGAACAGCTTGCACAAGCGCCTCTCCCGGAGATTTTATTTCAATGCAAGGAAAGGCTTTCAAACGTGTATACAGATCAGGCAAACGTATTTTCCAAGCAACCGGAGGCTTTTCCGAAGTCAACAAAACAAAACCGTTTGAACTTTTAATTGTATTCAATAAATGAAACAATGATTTTTCAGATGTCAGCCGATCTGCATTTTCCAAGACAAGATAGGGATTTTTTTCTAAAGAATCCGGCGAAAACAAAGTTTCAACTGCTGATATTGAGAGAATTTTTGTTATTTTCCCTGTTTTATTTAAGACAACTTCAGCGAATAAATGAGCCAAATGAGTTTTTCCGCATCCTTTTTCTCCGAAAATAACGGCGCCGTTAAAATGATTCGGGAAAGAATCGATAAAAGCGACAGCTTCGGCATTTTCTTCGGAAACAAAGAAATCCTCCCGTTCCGTCAAAGAACGTACAGGTAAATTCAAAACAGTTTGATAAAAACGTTCAGACATCGCCATTCGTACGATTTGTCCCCAAATAAAGTGGGCTTTCCATATATTTTTGAATACCGAAACGCACAAGCACGCCAACAATGGCTGCAACGGGAACAGCGATCAAAACGCCTAAGAAACCGAACAAACTCGCCCCAGCCAACAAAGCGAACATCACCCAGACAGGATGCAAACCGACTTTTTCCCCGACCAGTTTCGGAGTTAAAATATTGCCTTCCATCATCTGCCCTAAAAAGAAAATGACGACGACAACGGCAATGCGTTTCCAATCGTTAAATTGAATAGCCGCCAAACTGACGCTGATAATAAATCCCATTGTTGAACCGACATAAGGAATAAAAGACAACACTCCTATGCCCAAACCGATCATCAACCCCAAATCCAATCCTGCCAGTGTCAATCCGACAGCATAAAAAATTCCCAAACACAAACAGACCGTTGCCTGTCCACGCACAAAACCGGAAATGATATCATTCATCTCTGCAAGCAAAGCATGAATCGTTTTTGCTTCCTGTCTTGGCAACAAACGTTTAAAGGAAACACAAAAATTAGTCCAATCCCTTAATAAATAAAAAGCGACAACCGGTGTAATCAACAACAAAGACAACAAGTTGATAAAAGCCATACTGCTGGACAACACTTTTTGAACTGTTCCCAACAACAATTTCACCCCGCTGGACAAATGTTCTGCCAATGTTTGGCGCAAGTTATCAACCTGTTCTGGAAAAAGGCTTTTCAACTCCATGGCATAGGGTTCGATTTTAGACCACAGTTGCCCGGCATAAACCGGCAGATTCGCGATGAAAATGCTTGTTTGTCTTTGAACAATGGGGACGATAATAAAGACACTGAGTAAAAACAGCAATATCAACACCAAAGACACAATGCATACAGCCGCCATTCTGGAATGGATTTTTTGTTGCAATTTTGTCGTGATCGGATCCAGAAAATAGGCCATTGTAATACCGGCGACGAATGGCAATAAAACAGCTCTTAAGACATAAATGCCTATAATGAACAGGATGAAAGCGACACCCCAAGCAGAAAATTTTTGCACGTTTGACATTGTTTTTCCTTTATATCGGGATCGGGATCAATTTTGAAACGGAGAAGGTTTTTGATAACCCTTTTGTTGTAACGGGAAAGTGAAAGGTTCCGGTTTGGGATCGGTTTTCACTTCCGGTTCAGGGACAAACAAAATTGTTTCCGTTTCTTTTGTATCAGTGGAATTTGCTTCTTTCGGTTGATTGAAAAAAGACGTCGTATCAACGATACCAAGCTTGAACACACCCGAAGACAAAGCCGTCAAATCCAAACGGCGTTTATTCATTTCCCGTTGCAAACGTTCAAAGCTTTCCGCATAAAAGATTGTTATCTGCAATACGCCGGCACGAGCCGCCTGTAAATAAAAAGAACTGATAATCGGGATTCGTTCCAGCCGTTTTCTGATCATTTCCCATTGCTTCAGATCTGTAATGGAAATCAAAGCCACCAAAGATGCCGGTTCGTTAAACTGAACAAGTTGTTCTTCCTTCCAGACATTTTCCAAATGCTCGACAACTTTTTTAACGGCGATATCAAGCGTTGTCGCTGTATCTTTTGCCATAGGGACCGAAAAAGAAAAGTCTGGAATTTCCAAAGCCGTCAATTCATCCATAGCTTTCCCTTTTACGGAAAAACGTTGTGATTGGCGGATTAATTCGACAACAAGGATCCCTTCCGCTTCATAGCTTCTTGCTAACGATTGGGCGGCTGAAATATCTCCGTCAAGCACTTGAGCAATATTGATTTTTTGAAAATCCGCTTCATTTCCTTCAGGAATAAGCAAGGGAACCATATGACTTTCAGCCGTTTTATTCAACCAAGCTTGAAGCCACGGGTTATTTCCCCATAAAAGGGCAGGACTTGCGCCGGATGACTTATACACCGGTAAAATCAAAATCGGCTTTCCCGAAGTGCGAACAAAGGGAACACCGTTGTCACGCAGCAACTCACGAACGGCGTCCGGATTAAAACGGACTTCCAGTGTCGCCATATAACGCACCGAAGACGTTTTTTCATTCAACACACTGATATCTTGAACAAAATTTAAAATATCCTTATCTTCCGGTAACAATTCCATTAATTGCCCTGTCATATAAGAAGGCGTTATACGCTCCATCACCATTATCAAAGCTTTTTTCTGACCTTCTTGCATGGCTTTTTCACGCGCCATTGCTGCGTTGGTTGATGTTTCATCAACATATATTCCTGAAGCGGAAAACATTTTTGTATCAACCGAAGCCGCTTGCGCCAAACAGGCGGAAATCGAACAGAACAAAACTGTTATAGCGACTGAAAAACAAAAAAACATTTTTTTCATTCAAGCGGCTCCTGTTTTAAATGGTTTGATTTTATCCGACTATATCACACTGAGAAAAGAAAAACCCTATTTCTCTTGCGGCGTTTTCTTCACTGTCCGAACCGTGGACGGAGTTTTCACCCATAGACAAAGCAAACATTTTGCGAATAGTACCTTCTTTTGCTTTTTCCGGATTGGTCGCCCCCATCACTTCACGGTAATGCGCCACTGCGTTTTCACCTTCCAAAACCTGAACGACAACAGGAGCAGATGTCATAAATTCAACCAATTCACCATAAAACGGTTTATCCGCGTGGACTTCGTAAAAAGCTTTTGCCTGTTCTGTTGTCAAACGAACACGGCGTTGAGCTACAATACGCAACCCGTTTTCTTCGATAACAGCATTAATTTTCCCCGTCAGATTACGTTGTGTCGCATCGGGTTTTATAATAGAAAATGTACGTTGTATTGTCATTTTATCCTCTAACGTTTCTTAAGTTAACAAATTTATGATCCTCTTTATACCTGTACAAAAAGAACCTTTCAACCGGCAAATTATTTATTTGCGGGCGACAAAGCCTTTTATTTCGGCATCAAGTAAGCCTCGTTGGTAATCCGTCAAATTTTCCGAAGCCGTCTGCAAAGCTTTTTTGGCACGTTCTGAAGCCCCTCCTCCTCCCAAAGAAAGCCAATAATACGCTTGTTCATAATCTGCGGACATCAAGTAATATATTCCCAAATCGTTTTGAGCCTTTTTATACCCGCTATAAGCGGCTTGTATCAACATGGCAGTCGCCGTTCCTTTCGGAACGGATTTCGTTTCACCTCGGAATGCCATAGATGCAACCATATATTTTGCCTGTACTATTTGTGTCGCCGCTTTTTGATAATACTCCAAAGCTTGATTGAGGTCTTGCTCAACACCCCAAGAATGATAATACATCTGCGCTAATAAAAATTGAGCTTTCGGATAGCCGTGATTCGCAGGATAAATCAAATATTCCCGCGCCTCTTCAAAACGATGGGCGTTAAATAATTGCTCTCCGGTTGCCAGAGTTTCCAAAAATTCTTCTTCGGTACGGGGAACTCTTGGTTTATGATACACCACATCGGATAAAATAAAGCCGGCAACCAATATTAAAAAACTTAATATAAAGTAAAATTTATATTTTAAGAAAAAAAATTTCATACTATGAAAACGCTTTTTCATGACATATCCACTTACTCGACCATGAAAAAATTGCTTAAAAAAAGAAATTCATTAAAACAATTTGCAATGAGTTTGTATTCCTTGTTTTATCAACAAATTTTTCATTCCGATTTTCACATAAATTTTTCCTGAATGCTGTCATTCTTATATCAAAAACTGTTAAAAATCTTTTTAAAATTCATTTTCCGCGTTGTTCTTTTTCCTGTTCAATATTTATTTCACAATCTTAATTAAACGCTTTATTTTTTTGATCCGATCCGTTAAATTCCTTTTGCTATGCTAGATATCAATGACATTACATTACGGTTTTCCGGACGTTTGTTGTTTAACGCGGCTTCCGCTCATATTTCGGACGGACAAAAAGTCGGCTTGACGGGACGCAACGGAACGGGAAAAACAACATTATTCCGTTTGATCTTAGGGCATTTAACCCCTGACGACGGAGAAATCAACATTACTAAAGGGCAAAAAATTGCCACTGTCGATCAAGAAATTTCAAATATTGACATTTCGTTAATCGACTTCGTTTTACAAGCTGATATTCAAAGAACCGCTTTGTTAAATGAACTGGAAAAAGCCGAACACGAAAATGACGGTATGAAAATGGCGGATATTCATGAAAAATTAAATATGATCAACGCCAATTCCGCCCAAGCAAGAGCTGGAGCGATTTTATACGGATTAGGATTTTCCTCCGAACAACAAAAACAACCCCTTTCCTCTTTTTCCGGAGGATGGCGTATGCGCGTCGCTTTAGCCGCCGCTTTGTTCGTCCCCTCCGATATCTTGTTATTGGATGAACCGACAAACCACTTGGATCTGGAAGCAACTTTATGGTTGGAAGGTTTCTTGGAAAAATATCCGGGTACACTCATCATAATCAGCCACGACCGCTATCTGCTCAACCGTTTATGCACTCGTATCTTGCACATTGAAAATCTGAAAATTCACAGTTACGGCGGTAATTACGACGCTTTTGAACAAACCAGAGCCTTACAACGTGAAAATGAACGCAAACAAGCGGAAAAAACAGAGGAAACACGCAAACATCTGCAAGCCTTCGTCGACAGATTCCGTTACAAAGCGAATAAAGCGAAACAAGCTCAAAGCCGTGTTAAAATGTTGGAAAAACTTCCTCCTAAAATTACATTTACAAACCAAGCCGAGCTGCATTTTAAATTTCCAACACCAACAGAATTACCTTCTCCGCTGATAAAAATCCAAGACGGAAGTGTCGGTTATACACAAAAACCTGTTCTGTCAAACTTGAATTTGCGGATTGATGCCGACGACCGTATTGCCTTGTTGGGAGCAAATGGAAACGGAAAATCAACTTTTGCAAAATTGTTGGCGGGGAAATTAAAATTAATGACAGGAACTTTATCCGCTTCTTCAAAATTGCAAATCGGTTATTACGCACAACATCAAACGGAAGAACTGAATAAAAACCTTACAGCTTTTGAACAAATGCAGCTGACAATGAAAGGCGCTTCGGAAACACAAATCCGTTCCCATCTGGGAGCTTTCGGTTTGACGCAGCAAAAAGCCGATACGCAAATCGCGCAACTTTCCGGCGGAGAAAAAGCCCGTTTGCTGTTCGCCATCATGACACGCCACGCTCCCAATATTTTATTATTGGATGAACCGACAAACCACTTGGATATTGACGCCCGTGATGCGTTGATAGAAGCCTTGAACACTTACAAAGGGGCTGTCATATTAATAACGCATGATCCCCATTTGATCGAATTGACGGCGGATCGTTTATGGTTGGTTGACAACGGACGGTGTTCTTCTTATGACGGTGATCTGGAAGACTACAAAGAACTGCTATCACAAAAAGCTCGCATTCAGTCCGCTGGAAAAAATGACAATAAAAACGAAAAACAGACTGTTTCCAGAAAAGACGAACGAAGAGAAGCCGCCGAAAAACGTTTAATCTGCGCCCCATTGCGCAAGGCGTTGAAAGAAACGGAAAAAAATCTTGAACAATTAAATCTTCAAAAAGAAAAAATTGAAGAAATGCTCGAAGATCCGACTTTGTATATGATCGGATTGAATGCGGCTAAAGTTAAAAACTTGAAAATTTCCCTGTCTCAGATAACTCAGGAAATAGAAATAACCGAATCGCGTTGGTTGGAATTGTCCGAACAACTTGAAAATCTTTTATAACTTTCAATGTTCCAATTTAAACTCCGTTGTACTGTTAGGATTTTTTATTATTTTTAAAATACCGGCTCGCCCCATTGTATCTCGTCCGTTGACTTGACATATGTTTAAATCCTCTCCGGGAATTTCAACTTTCCAACCCAATTTCTCCGCTATCAACAAAACGATATCATGGGCACAAGGATCTTTCAGTTGTTTTATCCGTGATAAATACGATTGGTCTTGAACATTAAACATCGTGAACATAAAGGGCACCTGTAAATCAACAGGATCCAAATGACCGTGTCCCCACATATCTTTTTCGCCCAAAGCCTCCCCATGATCCGACAAATAGTAAAAATACGTTTCCTGTTTCGAACTTTTTGCAAATTTTAATATTTTCATCAATAACATGTCTTCATACAACAAAGCGTTATCATATTCATTAATGCGTGGATCCGTATTTTCATCTTTGAAAAAATCATATGTATCATTTTCGTACATATAATTGTCATTATAGGGAGAATGAACATTCCGTTTATGAATTATGATTAAATTGCGTCCTGTCAAATCTGTTTTTTGAAATACTTGGTCTAAAAAGCCACTTTCCCCTTTCAACTTTTCACCGTTGGAAGAAGAATAAATAAATGATTGGTCATAATGGCTCAAAGAAGTCTTTTTAAACAAAGAGGCGTTTTGCGCTTCAATGTATGTTACTTTAAAGCCGTTCTTTTGAGCCAGATCAAACAGATAACTGTCACGCTTTATCAATTTCCTGTAATTTTTCGGATTTACTTGAATATTATAAAGCATCGGCAGAGAAATTAATGTATTGACACCGGCAGCCCAAGACTTTTTATAAACAAAATGAGGATCACTTAAAGCATATTTTTCTAATTCAGGTGTCGTTCGGCGTTCATAACCGAATAATGACAAATGATTTACATTGATCGATTCTGCTACAACAAAAATAATATTAACCGGTTTATCTGCGTCTTTTTCAATATTCGTCAGCTTATAATCAGGAAAATCAACCGTTTCTTTGTACCCTGCCAATTTTTTAGGAAGAATGTTTCCAAAATATGCTGAAAAAGAGTTAACTGTATTATACGAAGCGTAACATGTGTTCTTAAATAACATCTGGAATATGCCATCCGGTGTAGAAGCCCGATAAAAAAAACCGCAAAAATACAATACCGGTAAAATCCAAGCGTATTTCAATGTTACTCTTGGGAAAAAATCACGATAAACCATATATCCCAAACAAAAATAAGGGACACCGACAAGAATGAAAATATAAAGATATTTATACCAGACATCTTTTATTTCCGTAAAAATATCTTTTGTTTCCAGAAAAATGAAATCAATCGCGTAAGGTGTCAAATAGACACCGAAATAAGCCATTGAACACATTTGAACGATATGCAAAATCCCGAAAACGATCAGAAAAGAAATAAAAAAAGTTTTACTTTTGATCATAGAAAGCGAAAAGGCTAATAAAAATACCATTCCCAACTTATCCGGATCAAAACAAACGGCTAAATGTTCGTTAAAAATGCCGAAAATCATTTCAGGCAACATCAGCCAAAATAAAATAATCAAAGAAAATACAATTACTTTGAGAGAATTAAAACAACATTTTTTCATAATTTATTTATTCTTCAACAGCTTGAATAAAACCGACGTCTTGTTTCAAATTTTCAGGAGTTTTTTTTATTTTTTCAGTTGCCTTTTCCGGCTTTTGTTTTGTTAAAAATTTTGTTGAAACATAAGCTTCCGTCGACAGCCATGTCGTTTTACACCATCCGTCTTTTATATCAGAACAAGAGATTTCCGTTTCTTTTTTTATCTGTCCTAAAACCTTCCCGCCCGGACTGTTTCTATAATTGACGTTTGCTGTCGTAAAATACTTTGACGCATCGGATATTTCAACAAATACAATATATAAAGAGACAATCAGAAATATAACCCCTCCTAAACAACCGGAAGATTTCCTCTTGCAACCGCAAAAAGGGCAGAAATCCGCGTCAGAACTTCTCATTCTTCCACAATCTGGACATTTGATTAACATTTTTCTTCCTGCTTATTAACAATTAATAAAAACCATTTTGAACGCTTCGACGTTTTTAAAGAAAATAAAATTTTTTCATTTCCATCAAAAGGCATCTCACTGCCATCTCTGTTCTTTTTATATTTACGAAGAACAAGACTTTTTTTCTTTCCCAAAGATAATGAAAATTTGTTGCGCACATTCCAATCCGGCTTCCAACTGCCGCTGTAATGGTGAACGGCATAAGCTTTAACATTATCCGTACAAAAATATGTATAAGGATAAATGTAAGCGTTATTTGTTATTTGAAGGCAATCTTTTGTTACAAAGACATCTTCAAGCGCATATTTTTCTTTAAATACCTTGGCAAAATAGATTGGATTTGTTGTTAAATTAAAACTTCCGTCCGGTTTAATAAAATCAATATCGTCATATACCTCTATCAAATCCTTAATAATCTGACAATCCGGTACAGCTCCGATCAAAGCCGGTGAAATATTACGGCAGGATCCGCATTTTTGAGAACCAATAAAAAAATCCAAATCTAAAAAATCATCTAAAGGTCTTTTTATTTCTTCATCTGTATCCAAATAAACGCCACCTTGGGTCAATAAAGCATACAAGCGGACGTAATCGGAAACAAAAGCCCATTTTTTTGCATTGACCGCTTGACTTAAGTAACGATTATCAAAATTTTTCAGATCATCATCATTCCACTCTCTGATTTTAAAATCAGGAAGAAATTTTTTCCAACTGGCAATACATTTTTTTTCAATATCACTTTTATCAGCAGAACCAAACCAGCAATAATGGATTATTTTGGGTATCATTTATTTTCTCCGACAATTTCAATAATCAAACGACGCCACAATTCAATCACCGCCTGAGGATTATAACGTTCTACATCTTTTGCAGCATTATGCCCTAAAAAGATGCGTAATTGTTTATCAGACATCAGCAGCCGCAACTTTTGCGTAAAATCATCCAAATCCTTTGCTAAAAAGCCGTTATGTCCATCAACTATCAATTCATTTACAGCCGGAGCGTCCGCAAATCCTAAACTGGGTAAACCACAAGCCATACCATCTGCTAAAGCCAAAGAAAATCCTTCGTGAGCTGAAGGATATGCATGAATGTCCGCTTGACGATAAACCTCCTGAATACAAGGATGATAACCTTTAATGAAGACATTGTTTTGCGCACCATAAGTAGCAGCCAAATTCATTAATTCCCGTTCATAAGCAGGATATTTTTGCAATCCCCAAAATTCCAACTTCCAGTCAGGAAAATCTTTAAACAGTCGCCCGAAAGCCTCTACTAAAAGATGAGGACGTTTTCCGTTTTTTTCAATACGAGCAACATAAATGATCGTCTTTTTTTCAACAGATAAATCAGTTCTTTGATCTTCAGGGATCTGAACAACTTCATTTGGAATTGTAACCACCCGTTTTGGAATACAAAACTTTTCAATCGTCTTTTCATAAGATTTCATTAGAACTTGAATTGCTGCCGCCCTACTTAACAGTTCACTATAAATATGCTTCATATAGGGCTTTTTTCTGATTAAATTTTCCAACATTACCGGCGGATAGCAATGCATCATCATTACCACAGGAATACCGTGATTCTGTTTATAAAGAACATTAATAAGGTCAACCATAAAATAACAAATAATAATATCCGGTTTTTCTTGAGCAATCAGCTTTTTAAAACGAGATGTAGCTTTAAAAAGTTTTCCTCTAAGAAAACGATATATATTAATAAAAAAATTATTTGTTTTTCCGTTTAAATTAATAAAGTTAACCCCTTCATCAAGAGAAACACCGCTTCCTTGTTTTTTGTAGCTGTCACAAACAACAGTTACATCAAAACCTATAGCGTGTAATGAATTAACAAACTGTGCCAGAAATTTTGTGTTTAAAACATTTCTGTCTTTAACGATCAAGACCTTCATAATAGCCTCAGAATAAAAAAAACAGGATATGTGAAAGACTTGGAAATATCAAACAAAAATAACACAGTCAAGAGAGAAAGAGGAGTTAGGAAGATTAGAGGAGGAATGGTTGGATTTGAGTTATATAGGATAGGGAGAGTAGAA
>CALXOZ010000030.1 GCA_944390195.1 uncultured Alphaproteobacteria bacterium | reverse complement strand
GTACGGAGACGGGACGGTGGATCTTTCCGGATCATTGACGGCGGGATCGGGAATGCCGTCTTTTTACGGAGATGTAGTTTTGTCGGACGGTGTGTTGGTTTTGACACGAGATGCCGATTTTGGCAAAGCTTCAGTAGAGATATCTTCCGGTTTGTTGGACGTTGGCGTTTATCAAATGAACTCGCAGTCTCTTTCGTTTGGAGGTTCATCTGATCTGACATTGACAGTGTCGAATGCTTCTGGGACGGTTCAATCTGGATCTGTATTTGTGGCGGACACGATTACGGTATCGGAAGGGGCAAAATTGAATTTCGTTTTGAATGAATACAGTCTTCGCAAAGGTGAGAGCGGAATTTTTACTGTATTATCCGGAGACAGCGTAACGGATAATTTTGAAGTAACGGATAATGAGCGTTTCAGCTTTGAGAAAGTGGAAGACGGTGTTTATCGAATAACATCAATGAAAGGTGCCGATGATATTGTGTTGGCATCAGGCGGGACGACCAACAATCAGAACACGGCTTCGGCGTGGGATCAGGTGGACTTGTCCGGCAACACGACAGTGTCCCAATTGGCGAAGGATTTGGCGGAGATGTCATCGGATTCCGGTCGTCAGAAAGAATATTTGGACACGTTGACGGCGATAGCGCCTCGGGATACTCCGGTTGTTGCATCGATGGTGAACAAACATGTGAACAGTGTTATGAATGTGATCGGGACGCGTTTGGCGGTGTTACGTCAAGATGCGTTGCAATCGAATAAAAACCAGATGATGCAAAAAACATTGGACAGGTATTCCGACGATTTGGAACAAGGACGTAGTGGAGGAAGTGTTGTTGATCAATCGCGGGGATCTGTTTGGGCACAAGGAATGTACGATTATGCGAAGCTGAACGGAGAATACGGATTTAGCTCGAATACATACGGCGGTGTTATCGGGGTTGATTTCAAGACGGACAGTTTCAAAATTGGTGTGGGTTATGCCTATACGGAAGGCGATATCGATGAGAAATTGCGGACGACGGATGTGGATAATTCGACGGTGTTCGTTTATTCGGAATACTACCACCCGACAGGATATTATATGAACGTAACCGGCAGTTATTACTTTGGCAATTATGCGGAAGAGAAGTTGACGGACAGTTATCATATTCAAGCTGATTATGGTGTTGAAGCATTGGGATTGCAGGCTTTGATCGGACGCAACTTCGGCATATTCACGCCGGAACTTGGTGTTCGTTATGTCAGTTATACTCAAGACAAGTATACGGACGATTTGGGACAGACGGTATCAAAGGTCAGGTCGGACACGTTTACGGCTGTGTTGGGAACGAAGATCGGGACAGCGTATAATTACGGACCGAAAGAGGCTTTGATTCCGGAGTTCAGACTGGCTGCGACGTATGACTTTGTAACGGACGATACGAGGGGCTTGGTTACGATGTTCGATGGGACGGGTTATGTAATTAACTATGATAATTTGGACGAGTTGTCAGTGGAAGCCGGTTTCGGTTTGACGTACCGTTCGTCTAATGTTGAAGTCGGGATCAATTGTGACACCCGTTTCCGCAAGGATTATCAAGAATATACCGGCATGTTGAATTTTAGGTATAACTTCTAAGACGGTGTGGTTTCAATTTAAAGAGACAACGGCATATATTCAATATATATGCCTTTGTTTTATCGGGTGTTGTATGATGTCTTTTCAGGGTGTTTGTCCGGATCTTTCCCAAAAGTATATAAAAGAGGAGATGGGATAAACTAATAAAGATTGGGAAATATGATAGATGATTTTATCAAACCGGACACGGATTGAATATAAGTAACTCTGTTATGAATTGTTTCAGCGGACTTTTTTGTCGGATCGAAACGTCTGCCATAATTTATTTAACGCAATAATATTTAGTTTCTTACCGGAGACATATTCTAAAAAGTCCGTTGAACAAAATATATAAAAAGGACAGGCACGCAGCCTGTCCTTTCATTTATTGAATCTTGGATTCTTGTTAGCGGAAAGAACCCAAAATAATCATCTGCTAAATGATAGAAACAAGTTGCCATAAATTTATCGGTGTGTCAAGATTTTTAAAAACAATTTTAAGGGGATATATTTATGAAATATGTTTTAGGATTAGATCTTGGTGAAACGTCTTTGGGTTGGAGCGTTATAGAAAAGAATGATAACGGACTTTGCCGTTTTGAAGATTTCGGTGTGCGTATTTTTCCGGATGGCAGGGAGGATAAAAGTAAAGAACCTTTATCTGTTGCCAGACGTGTTGCGCGAGGCATAAGACGGCGTCGTGACCGTTATATTATGCGGCGTAAAGCATTAATGAACAAGCTGATAAAGTACGGTTTTATGCCGGCGGACGAAGCGGAGAGGAAAGCTTTGGAAAAATTGGATCCGTATGAATTGCGAGCCAAAGCGTTGGATCAGAAATTATCGCCGTATGAGTTGGGGAGAGCTTTATTCCATATTAATCAGCGCAGAGGCTTTAAAAGCAATTTAAAGACAGATAAAAAAGATGCGGACAGCGGCGCAATGAAATCAGCCATTTCGGAAACAAAGAAAAAAATGGTTGAAGCGAATGCGCGCACATACGGGGAATATTTATATCTTTTAAATAAGGATAAGAGTTCCACACAGGATCATGTTCCCGTTCGTGCCCGTTCCGTTGTAATAAAAGGGAAAGCAAATTATCCGATTTATCCGGATCGGTCTATGTATGAAGACGAAGTCCGTTTGATTTTTGAAAAGCAAGAGGTTGACAAAGCCGTAGCCGAAGATCTTTTTCATACGATTTTTTGGCAACGTCCCTTAAAGATTCCCGAATTGGGTTTTTGTACTTTTGAAGAAAACGAACATCGGGCATATATGGCTTATACAGCGTGTCAACAGTCCCGTATTTTGCAACAAATCAATCAGCTGGTTTTATTTTCCGATGATGACGAGCGGACTTTGACCCCTGAAGAAAGGGAGAGTCTGTATCATTATACCGCCGAAGATTTTTCGTGTTTGGATAAGAAAGGATTGCTGACGTGGTCGGCGGCGAAAAAGATATTAAAACCGTTTGGTGTCAATGCAAAGTGCCGCTTTAATTTGGAATCGGAAAAACGTAAAGGGTTGAATCCGGATACGACAGCCTTGGCTTTGTCTTCTGAAGATTGCTTTGGCAAAGAGTGGTTTGAATTTTCCGAACAAAAGCAGGATGAAATTGTTTCGTTGCTGATAAATGCTCAAAACGAGTCGGAAACGGTGGACGAGTTGATGTCAAAATACGGCTTGGAACGCGAAAAAGCAAAGAACATAGCTTCCGCTTCATTGGAAGACGGAGTCTCTTCTTTAAGTTTGAAGGCAATCCGGAAAATCAATCAGTATTTGCGTCAAGGACAGCCGTATCATCAAGCCGTCGAATCTGCCGGTTATACTTTTTCTTTAAAGGTCAAAGGCGTTTTGCCTGAACACTATGACAGCTTTATCAATCCAGAAACGGGCGAAGTCTATGACGAACTGCCTTATTACGGGCAAGCTTTGCCGAAGCAGGTCATTGGCGGCACATTCTCAGCGGCGGATAAAGACGATCCCGAAAAATATTATGGCAAGATCAATAATCCGACCGTTCATATCGCTTTGAACCAAGTCAGGAAATTGGTCAATGCGTTGGTCAAACGTTACGGTCATCCCGATGAGATTGTTGTTGAACTGGCTCGTGAATTGAAACTCGGGAAAAAACAAAAAGCCGAATTGAACAAGCTACAAACGGAAAATACCAAAGAAAACGAGAGGATTGCCGAAAAACTGAAAGAGAACAACATTAAAAATTCTTACGACAACCGTATGAAATATAAATTATGGGAAGACTTGTCGGATGATCCGTGTCATCGTGTTTGTCCTTTTTGCGGGAAACCGATCAGTAGGGAACGTTTGTTCTCAAACGAATTTGAAATAGAACATCTGTTGCCGTTTTCCCGTTCTTATCTGGACGCCAGAACGAACAAAGTCATTTCGTGCCGAGAATGCAACCGTGAAAAAGGAAACCGTTCCCCGTGGGAGGCTTTTCATACGGACGCAAAGCGTTGGAACGAAATCTTAGCCAGAGTTGAACAGTTTTCAGTTAAGAAAGATCCTCAAAAAAATCGTGCTAAAAAATTCAGGGAAGACGCTTTTCAGGATTTGGATGACGTTTTGGCGCGTATGTTGACGGATACGCAATATATGGCGCGTGTGGCAAGACAATATTTATGCTTTGCCGCCAATCCGAACAAAGTGCGAGGCATACCGGGACGCTTGACTTCTGAATTGCGTCATCATTGGGGGTTGGACAGTTTGTATCCTGATATGCGAAAAGACAGAACGGATCACAGGCATCATGCTGTGGACGCTTTTGTTGTTGCCTGTACGGATCGCGGCACTTTACAACGTTACGCGACACAAAGGCGTGATTATTTTCCCGCCGATCGACAAATGCCGCAAGAAAAGGCGCCGCATTTGCCGTATTCCGATTTCAGATTGTCGGAAATTCAAGCGGCTTTTGATAAAATGGTCATTTCTCATAAACCGGATCACGGTAACGCGCGAGAAGCGATTAAAAAAGGCAAGACGGTTGCAAGATTGCATGAAGAAACATATTACGGTATGGCGGGCGAAGGCGATAAAAAGGGAACGTGGAAGCTGATACAACGCATTCCGGTTTCTGAATTTAAAACAATAACGGATCTGGATTGTATTATTGATCAATCCGGCACCGCCAATCCGATTCGTGCCATATTGGCTCAAAAAGATCCGAATGAGCATGAAGCGGCGATTCAAAAGTATTTTGAAGATCGAAAAACCCGTAAAGTCAGGACATACAGGCAACGTAATAAAGATGTCGTTTTAGCTTTTAAAGATAAAGACGGCAAACCGTATCGATACGCCATATACGGCGGGAACGCTTATGCTGAGATCTATTGTCCCGATCGCGGGAAAAACGCAGGCAAATGGCAAATCGAGATTATCCCGAATTATTGTGCGCATCAGAAAGGCTTTGTTCCTCAATGGCGTCATACGGACGCGCACGCAAAGCTGATTATGCGCCTGCATATTGACGATATGGTTGCTTATGAAAAAGACGGGAAAACAGTAATTGCCAGAGTTCAAAAAATGGATGTTGGTAATGGAGTGTATTTCCAAGAAAATAAAGTGGCAAAAGATGAAAAAAACTCTGGTTTTGGAGCTGCGAAAATGCAAACGTTAAATATGCGTAAAATAACGGTTACGATAGACGGTCGTGTGATCGATCCGAAGCGTCCCAAAGGAAAAACAGATGGATCGGATTGTTGAAATTGCGCAGGACAACCGTCATCTTGCCGTTGAACGCGGCTTTATGACGGTGTCCGGAAACGGTAAGGAACTTGGTCGCGTCCCGATCGATCAAATAGGATCCGTCATTGCGAACGCGCACGGCATCACCTATTCAAACAATTTTTTTGTCAGGTTGGCGGAACAAAACATTCCCGTTGTGATTTGCGGAGCAAACCATGTTCCCGTGTCGGTCGTTCTTCCTTTGGAAGGACATCATTTGCAGGGGGACATCATTTCTTTTCAAGCGGAACTGAAACAATCAACTTTGAATCGTTTTTGGAAAGAAATCATTCAAGCGAAATTAATCCAACAGGCGGAGATTTTAAAGACGTGCGGACTGCCCGATATGCCGTTAAGGTATTTGTCGAAACAGGTTAAGAACGGAGATCCAGACAATCTGGAAGGGCAAGGCGCGAGATATTATTTTCAGACGTTGTTCGGTAAGGATTTCAGGCGTGACAGGACACAGGAAGGTATCAATGCCATGTTGAACTACGGATACACGGTTTTGCGTTCGGGCGTGATCCGTGCAATTGTTGGGGCGGGATTGCATCCTTCTTTGGGGATACATCATTGCAATAAGTATAATGCGATGCGTCTGGCGGATGATTTAATGGAACCTTTTCGTCCTTTGACGGATTTTTGTGTATATCGTATTTCCAAAAAGGAAAAGTCTGTCACACCGGAGGTGAAAAAGCGTTTGGTTTCAGTTTTATCCTGTACGGTGAAGACTCCGAAGGGGGCGAACGAGATCAATTACTTGATTGTTGATTTGGCAGTTTCATTAGCCAGATGCGCGTTGGGTGAAATATCCAATCTTGATTTGCCTGTGGCAATGACGGGGATGGATTTGTGGGGATTGTAGAATGTCTGTAACGGGGTATAATCTGATGTGGATGATGGTTATGTTTGATTTGCCTGTAACCAGTGCAAAGGAACGCAAACTGGCGACGGCGTTTCGTAACTATTTATTGGATGAAGGATTTGAGATGAGCCAATTTTCCGTTTACCTTCGGTTTTGTGGTACGCGTGAAAAGGCGAACCCGTATATCAAAAGGATAAAGAAACAAATTCCGCCCGACGGGAATGTCAGTATTTTATTTTTTACGGATAAACAGTTTGGAGACATTATTACGTTTCAGAATCGTAAGCCTGTTTTGATGGCGGAAACGCCGGATCAGTTAACGTTGTTTTGATGATGAAAAAGAAAGAAAAAGCCTTTGGAATCAAAGGCTTTTTTTATTGATATTATAGCAGATGATTATTTTGAGTCAAACCGCAACGTTTTTTCCTCTTTTGTTAAATTTCGTCGTATTATAGCAGATGATTATTTTGAGTCAAACCGCAACAAATTTCCACACACATTCAACACCTGTCGGATTATAGCAGATGATTATTTTGAGTCAAACCGCAACTAAAACCCGTTCATCGTTAACTTCGAGAGCATTATAGCAGATGATTATTTTGAGTCAAACCGCAACAATAATTGTTATATTTCGTTGAAAAACTGTATTATAGCAGATGATTATTTTGAGTCAAACCGCAACTATTTAAAAGTAGCATAATTCATTTTCTTTATTATAGCAGATGATTATTTTGAGTCAAACCGCAACAACTGCCAGAGGGAATATGTTGGCAATAGCATTATAGCAGATGATTATTTTGAGTCAAACCGCAACTACCAACCTAAGCACTCGGTTATCATCTTTATTATAGCAGATGATTATTTTGAGTCAAACCGCAACTAATCGTTCTGAATGAACATAAATATTCTCATTATAGCAGATGATTATTTTGAGTCAAACCGCAACCATTATAATATTTTTATTTTTCTTTTTTTATTATAGCAGATGATTATTTTGAGTCAAACCGCAACGCAACTGCTTATAACAAAGCCCGTGAGTTAATTATAGCAGATGATTATTTTGAGTCAAACCGCAACTACGACATATTCAACCGTCCGTGAATAACGATTATAGCAGATGATTATTTTGAGTCAAACCGCAACTATGTTGTGCGATGGGTTGGAAAGGGAAGGAATTATAGCAGATGATTATTTTGAGTCAAACCGCAACTGCGGAATACCATTATAATCAAGATCCTTGATTATAGCAGATGATTATTTTGAGTCAAACCGCAACGGCGAGTTCAAACGCTTGGCGGGCACGAATATTATAGCAGATGATTATTTTGAGTCAAACCGCAACAAGGGAGATAAATCAGATGAGCTTCTTATCATTATAGCAGATGATTATTTTGAGTCAAACCGCAACTTGTCAATTGATAACGTGGACAACAACATTATTATAGCAGATGATTATTTTGAGTCAAACCGCAACAAACTGATTCTGTTCTGTATAATTTAGGTATTATAGCAGATGATTATTTTGAGTCAAACCGCAACACGTCAGGATTAGATAAAGAAGTACGAGCTATTATAGCAGATGATTATTTTGAGTCAAACCGCAACCTCCAAGCCTTAGCAAGTTCAAACGCCTGCATTATAGCAGATGATTATTTTGAGTCAAACCGCAACGTAGTATATACCCACTCACCAAGCCAGCGGATTATAGCAGATGATTATTTTGAGTCAAACCGCAACTAAAAGGGTGCAGCTTAAAGTCTTGCTGCCATTATAGCAGATGATTATTTTGAGTCAAACCGCAACAAATGTCATTTCAACAAGGATAGCTGTGCGATTATAGCAGATGATTATTTTGAGTCAAACCGCAACGTTCGTGATCTGATATACTAGCCTGTTAAGATTATAGCAGATGATTATTTTGAGTCAAACCGCAACTCTAGCTTGCCCCTCTTCGCTAAGAAGAGATTATAGCAGATGATTATTTTGAGTCAAACCGCAACAGACGAAAACCAGATATCAGGTTTCTGGTCATTATAGCAGATGATTATTTTGAGTCAAACCGCAACGTTAATGGCGAGTGGTTGCCGGTACCAATATTATAGCAGATGATTATTTTGAGTCAAACCGCAACTAAGATAACGGTTAGGAACGTAACGTACTTATTATAGCAGATGATTATTTTGAGTCAAACCGCAACAGAACGTTGCTCACATTAAATGAAGCTCAAAATAAAATACGCAGATGTCTTTCAAGTTCTTAAAGCCTTTTCATAAAAAAACTCTAAAAGCAGTTAAGAATTTTCTTTGCTGATTTTTTCTAAAAAAAATATGAACTTTTTTAAAAACGGTTTCGTTTATCTTAATATGAAAGGAAAAGGCGATGTATGATGAAATTTCAGATTTAATCAAAGAAGCAAAACCTCTTTATTTTAAGAGAAAACGATTCCGTCGACGCATGAAAATTGTGACATCACTATGTGTGTTCGGGTTCATGATTTATGCTTTTAATACGATGACGCAACGCTTTTACTTGATACCGGATCAGGTTGACCCTTTTATGCTGGTGGAAGATGTTTCCATTATTGAAACCATGGGATTGCCGACAGACGAATACGGATTATTGAAAGTTGTTTAAATGAAAGAAATCATTTTTCAAAATCGATCCCGCATACGTTCAATTATCAGGAAAATGACCGGTTCCGATAATGAAGATCTTGAACAGGAAGTCTATATCAAGGTTTGGCAGAATAAGGAGGGATATCAAGAAAAGGGCAAGTTTTCTCAATGGGTGAGTACGATTACGATCAATCTGTGTCGAGATTTTTTTCGATCAAAAACATATCATCAAAAACAAATTGAAGTCCAAAACAAAGATATTGTTTTGCCGGACACGTCGAAAGGTGCGGAAGAGATTTATGATGAACGAAAGCGACAAAAAATGATTTTAAAAGCGGTGGACGAATTACCGTCAAAGCTGCGTCAGATCATCATTTTGTTTGAATTTGAGGAATTAAGTTACGAGCAGATTTCAAAAAAAACAGGTTTGCCAATCGGAACAATTAAATCTCGTCTTTTTAATGCTCGGAAAACGTTAAGCGAAAAACTAAAATTTTTGAAAGGAGATATCAAATGAAAATCACACCATTGGCTTTAGCTTTTTTAATGGCGTTCGGATCTTCGGTTTATGCGCAGGAGCCGCCGAAGCCGTTGGATAAACCGATGCCTCGTAAAGAAATGCGTCAGGAAAGACGTGGTGGTAAGGCGCTGGAAAATCTGGCGAGAGAACTTTCTTTGACCGAAGAACAAAAAGAAGAATATCGGAAGATTAATCAGGAAAGTCGCGAAAAGATTAAACCGTTAATGGATCAGATTCAAAAGATCCGTAAAGAAAACATGGAAGCTTTTGAAAAAATATTAACGCCAGAACAAAAAGAACAATTTGCAAAAATGAAAGCAGAAAAGAAAGCCAAATTTTTTGCAAAAAGAGGAAAAGGCAAAAAACACCATAAGCAGGGAGAATAATTAGAAAAGAAAGAAGCACTCTTTTATCGAGTGCTTCTTTTTTTTATCAGTAAACTTTAATTTGAGTGTTCGTACAATTTTCGTTAGATACCGTTCCCATAAAAATATTCATACGCAATTGGCATTTTTCAACAATCAGACCCTTATTGCCGTCGGAAGATCTATTGTAACAAATGGACCGGCATTGGTATAGGCGGATAACGTCAACGGTAAAAGTCCTAAAAATAAAATTTGTTTATGTCATCTTTCTTTTACGGTTGAAGCGAAGTATTTCTAATATGATTGTTATAAACTTTAAATATAAAAAAATGAAACGGGCTTTTGTGATCCCATGATATTCTGTGTGTTAAAACACACAATGCGAAAATGCTATGGAAAAATACGAAAGATATGAAAAAACAAGATGTCATATGTTTTTTATTTGATTTTATTTGTTGTTTTAGGCGCGTTGGCTTGCGGCATAGTTTTGTTTTTCTTAAAATGCCTGTCTTGCGCGCGCGATCCTTGCGAACGTTCCGGGCAGGAGCGTGAAATGGAAGAAGAATATATGACGCATGATTTTATGGCGGACGGTCGTTTGGACGGCAGACTGGATCCGCATGATCGGGATTAAAAAGGGAAGACCGCATGCAAAAAATATTCAATCCCGTTGAAAGTGTCGTCGTGGATTCATTTTTTTTCAATGTCTGATTTTCTGCTGTCTTTTTTATAATTGCTTTGATATGCTGAACGGGCATTCGTAAACAAAACGGGTGCAGGGCGTCAGAAACCCTTACAATAATAGTCGCCTTGTGTGTGGCGACTCATAAATTATACGCCAATTCTGCTCTGTATGGGCGGATGATGGCGTTATAAGGCTATGCGCGAAAGCGTCATGCCGTCTTTTATTATTGTACGGTTTCTGAACATCCGCCCACCTGATCGGTGGGTTTTTGTTTAATGTTTAACAAAGGAATGTTCAGGAATGAAAAAAATAACCATCTCTTTTTTGGCGGGATTTTTCCTGCTTTGCGGCGTTGCGCGGGCGCAAACGGCTTCGGTGCAGGTTGTCGGCGATAAAACGGAAACCAAGTATCTTCAAGGCGTCTTGGGGATTGATGTTTCGGGGATCGGCGTGGATATCACGGACGGTCTGGATAACTTTGTCGAAGACGCTTATTCCGCGATAACTTTGTCCGCCGGTGTGAAAGTTAACAATCAAATCTCTCTTACGGGATTTTATCAGTTTTCCTCGGAAGAAGACAAAACAACATATGCTTATTTGGGATATGATAATTACTTGTACGAAAAAACAACAGGCAGTTTTAAAGCGTACGGCGTTGATGCCTCTGTTTATCTTCCGGTGTCTGAAAAAGTTAATTTTATTGCTTCCGCCGGCGTGGGATATTATGACTTTTCTGTTGATTTTAAAGATAGCTTTTCAGATGGCAGCTATGCTTGGGGTACCTATGAAGAAGATCATATCGGTTTGCGTTTCGGAATCGGAGCGGAAGTCAAACTGGCCGAGCATATCGCTTTGACGGGCAATGTGCGCTATGTCTTTTTGGATTATGACGATGATACCGATTATATCGAAAATCTGGCGGAATTCGGTCTGGGCGTCAGGTTTTATTTCTGATGGGGCGAACAATGAAAAAAATGATTTTTATCTTGCTCGCTTTGGCGGGACTGTCCGGTTGCGCAACTATTGTCAAAGGATCTTCTCAGACAATGAATATTTCGACATCAAACGGAAAACAGGCAAATGTTGTCGTTACGGGAAAAAGCGGAACGATACCGACTTTGATTCCTCAGGCTCTTTCGGTTGAAAAGTCTGCGGGGGATATCGTCATCAATGTGACGGAGGCCGAATGTGTTCTGCCTTCGACAACGATTGTCAAGTCGCATCTCAATCCATGGTTCTGGGGGAACTTCATCTTTGGCGGTCTGTTGGGGTCTACCACGGATGTTGCTACCGGATCGGCTTGGGAATATGACAGCAATATCATGGTCAATGTTGTGCCAAAAGATGGCTGTAAACAATAAAACAAAAGGCGGCGGAGTTTTCTTCGCCGCTTTTTGGCTTTTTTCATTTGGCGCCGTCGCGGAAACCGGATATGAACAAAAAGTCGTTTTTGATCGCGTGTCTTTGGTGATAGCGGCGGAAAACAACGCGTCACCCTCTTCGGCGATGGGACATTCTTTTTTAAAGATTTCGGGAAACGGATACGAACACGCTTTCAGTTATTACGCCGTTTTGAACGGAGCCGCGTCCTATTTGAAAACGCTGGCAGGAAAAGCCGAAGGCGCTTATGTGCTGTCGCCTTATTCTCAAAAAGCCGCCGAATATTTGCTGTCGGAAAACAGGTCTTTGTGGGAATTTGAATTGGACTTGAACGATGCGGAAAAACGGCTGTTGAAAAAACGCGTGAAAGAAAAGAAAAATAAACAAGAGGCATATTCTTTTGTTTTTCATAACTGTAACACGGCATTGGAAAACTTGTTGTCTTCGGTCAACGGCGATTTTAAATATCATCGCAAAAAACCTTTTACGACACCGGTCGAATACGCTCAATTTCTTTATCGGCAAGAAAAAATAAGAAAAATTTCTTTTATAAGGTCTCCCGTTCAAAAAAAAGAGGAACTGAAAAATATCTTAAAAGCCAAACCGCCGTCGCGATTGGCGATCGAAACGGGATATTTTGAATTTTCTCCGGTGTATCAGGACTTAAGAAGCGTTTCGGACGCTTATAATGCGGAAATGGAAACGAAAATGTTGTCTTTCCGCTTTTCGATCAAAGACAAAGCGCGCTTGGATCGGCTGGATTTGTTGACGTTGTTTTCCGTTCGATCTTTGTCAAAGTATCTTCGTATCGGATACGAACAAGGCTGGCTGAGCGAATTCGGTCTTGGCGGCGGATATAGGAAAAACGGCTTTTCCGTTTATGCTTTGGCGGTGGGCGGCGGACGTGAAAGCAGAGCTTTTGTCGGCGCGAGAGTGGGGATTGTACAACGATTTTCCGATAAAGCTAAACTTGTTCTGTCCTATGAAACGGCAACGGATAAAAAGAAGTTTTCGGCTTATTTGGGATTTGCCCTTAACGAGCGATTGGAACTATACGCGCAATATGAACACGATCATCAGGAAGAAAGCGTTTTGGGTTTGGCTCTGTATTTTTAAAAAAATAAAAGCCAAGTTCGTTTGTTTTCAACGACTTGGCTCTCAAGGTGGCTGGGGCGGCTGGAGGTATGATTTTGATTTTTTGATGACGTTAAATGACGGATTTCTGCGGTTTTTATCAAGCCTTAAGCTCCTTTTCATAAAAAAATGTTAGCAGTTTTGTTGGCATATTTATCACGTTAAATCATGCCTTTAATCTTGTAAACAGAGAAAACAGATAAATATAAAAATCCTTAAAGATAATTATAATTGACTAACATAAAAAGCAGGAATAGCCTGTAAAGAAA
>CALXOZ010000029.1 GCA_944390195.1 uncultured Alphaproteobacteria bacterium | reverse complement strand
AAAATGTACAGGGTGTCCTTTCCTTTTCTTTGCACCCAGTATTCGGATCGTTCCCAGAGCTGATACAGGCTGTTCACAGAAAGAATAACCTGTTCATCGTTGTTCTCTATTCCGATACCGTCAACAAACGTGTTGGGCGGATAAACGGGAATACCTTTTAAATACTTCGGAAAGTCTTCTATCACTTTACGAAGCTTGTCTTTGTCAACATTTTGAAAGGCGTAATCCCTGTCTTCCGGGCTTAGGATATAAGAGCGGAACAGTTCTTTCATTGTCTTATTCTTTTTCATGGGCTATTTCCTCCTGTTTCGACGGACGGTGTTTCGTTTTCTTGCCTGTCGCTCCTGATAGTAGCCGGAGCTTTCATAAGTGGCGCGTCTGAGCCATCGGGACGCCCTCAGCATTTCTGAAATCGGTGCCGTCGCAACATTAAAAATGCCCTTTATTTCATAGAAAACATCGTAAAGACTTTCAGGTAGTTTGGGCAGGTAATATCCTTTCTGATATGCCCATTGGTATCGGATAAGATATTTTCTCAGTTCTTGCTGATTGTATGTGTGGTGCGGCCGTTTATTTTTACCGGTAATTCCGCACTGACCGTAGCCGACATAGCTGTAGTTATTGAATTTCTTTTTATACATGTTTTCACCTCGCGAGTAAAAAACAACCACCCGACAACCGTGTGGTTTTCATGTATAAAATTATTCAATTACCAAAATGAGGTATTGCTGGCATGATGTGTAAAAAGATGTGCTTACTCAAAAAACATGAGGAGGGCAATATTATCCCTTCTATTGAAACGATTGAACTTTTTGATGTAAGCTAAAACCAATTCATTATGGCTTTTACAGTTTTCACAATATTTAAGGATTTTACAATGACCGATATGAAAAAAGAACAGGAGCGTAACGAACTGCACCGTGCGATTTGGGCGATTGCGGACGACTTACGAGGTAGCGTGGACGGCTGGGATTTTAAATCTTACGTTTTGGGAATGATGTTCTACCGTTTCATTTCGGAAAACCTGACGAACTACATCAACGAACTGGAACATAGCTCCGGCAATGCTTCTTTCGATTACGCCAAGATGTCTGATGAAGAAGCCGAGTTTGCGCGTTCGGAAATGGTTAATACAAAGGGTTTTTTCATTTTGCCGTCTGAATTATTCTGCAATGTTCAGACCAAAGCTGAAAACGATGAAAACTTAAACATGACTTTGGATAAAATTTTTAAGAACATCGAAGAATCTGCACAAGGGACAATCAGCGAAGCGAATTTTTCGGGCTTGTTCGATGATTTGGACGTGAACAGCAACAAACTGGGCGGAACGGTTGCCAAAAGAAACAAATCCTTAGTCCGGCTGTTAAACGGCATTAAGTCCATGAAGTTAGGCGATTATCAAAGCAATTCAATTGACGCTTTCGGAGATGCTTACGAGTATTTAATGGGTATGTATGCGTCAAACGCCGGTAAAAGCGGCGGCGAATTTTTTACGCCACAAGAAGTATCCGAACTTTTGACGCGAATTGCGGTTTGCGGCAAAACGGAAATTAATAAAATTTATGATCCGGCATGCGGTTCTGGTTCTCTGTTGTTAAAAGCGGCAAAAGTGTTAAGCAAAAACGGGGAAAATGGCAAAGATAAAATCCGTCAAGGCTTTTTCGGTCAGGAAATCAATCTGACGACATATAACCTTTGCCGTATCAATATGTTTTTGCATGATATCGAATGCGACAAGTTTGATATCGCGCACGAAGACACGCTGATCAATCCGCAACATTGGGACGACGAACCGTTTGAAGCCATTGTTTCCAATCCGCCTTATTCGATTAAATGGGAAGGTGATGACAATCCCGTTTTAATCAACGATCCCCGTTTTTCTCCGGCCGGCGTGTTGGCACCGAAATCCAAAGCGGACATGGCTTTTATCATGCACTCGCTGTCTTGGTTGGCGGCGAACGGAACGGCGGCAATCGTTTGTTTTCCGGGTATTATGTATCGCGGCGGAGCTGAAAAGAAAATCCGCCAATATCTGGTTGATAACAACTTTATCGATTGCGTTATTCAGTTGCCCGACAATTTGTTTTACGGGACGACGATTGCAACGTGCATTATGGTTCTGAAAAAAGGGAAAAAGGACAACACCACGCTGTTTATTGACGCTTCCAAAGAATATAAAAAGGAAACGAACAACAACAAGCTGACGGCGAAAAATCTGGATAACATCTTTAACTGTTATAAAAACCGCGAAAACGTGCAATATGTTGCAAAGTTGGCAACGATCGGCGAAATTGCGGAACAAGATTATAATTTGTCGGTTTCAACATATGTTGAAAAAGAGGATACGCGCGAGGTCATCGACATAAAGGTTTTAAACGCGGAAATTGAAAAGATTGTCGCGCGTGAAGAAATCCTGCGTCGCGAGATAAAGGATATCATCAATCAAATCGAGTGTGCGTAAAATTCAGTTGTTCGATTGTTTGGAATAACTGATTTACGAGACAACGATTGAAATTCCCCAAAAAAGAAAGAAACAAAAATGAGCAAATTAGACGACTTGATGAAATCCCTTTGCCCCAACGGAGTGGAATATCTATGCATGGGAGAAATTGCAGAATATGAGCAACCATCGAAATATATTGTCAGTAATACAAACTATAATGACGAGTTTGACACCCCTGTTTTAACAGCGGGACAATCATTTATCCTCGGATATACTGACGAAAAAAAAGGAATTTTTAAGGCATCAAAAGACAATCCCGTTGTTATTTTTGATGACTTTACTGGAGCTTTTAAATGGGTTGATTTTCCATTTAAAGTCAAATCATCTGCCGTAAAGATGATTACTGCAAAAAAAGGAAAAGCTTTGTTACGGTATATTTATCATCTAATGGGAAATATTGGTTTTTCTTCTAGTGCACATACTCGATTATGGATTTCAAAATATTCAGAATTTAAGGTTCCTGTTCCGCCAATGGCGGTACAGAGTGAAATTGTCCGAATTTTGGACAATTTCACGGAGCTTACAGCGGAGCTTACAGCGGAGCTTACAGCCAGACAAAAACAGTATGAGTATTATAGAGAAACACTTTTAAGGTTCGATGAAAATACAGCGGATATTAGTTATATGCCGCTCGGTGAGCTAATAATATCGTTGAACACTGGGTTAAATCCGAGAAAGTTTTTTGTGCTCAATACACCTGATGCAAAAAATTACTATATAACAATTCGTGAAATAAAGAATAATAAGATTGTTATTTCGGAAAAAACAGACCGTCTTAACGATGAGGCACTACGTCTCTGCAATAGACGTTCTAATCTTGAAAAAGGCGATATTCTCTTTTCTGGAACAGGAACTATCGGCGAAACAGCCCTTATCGAAGAAACTCCTAAAAACTGGAATATAAAAGAGGGGGTTTATGCGTTCAAACCCAGAAAAGATAAAATTATGCCGAAGTTTTTAATGTTTTTGCTGAACACAAATAAAATTCGTCATGATTTTTTGAAAAAAGCCGCGGGTGGAATTGTTAAAAGTGTTCCTATGGGTGAAATGAAAAAGCTACAAATTCCCGTTCCCTCTCTTGAAGAACAAAAGCGTGTTGTCGATCTTCTTGACCGGTTTGACACTCTTTGTTCCGACATTTCTCAAGGTTTACCCGCCGAAATCGAAGCCCGCCAAAAACAATATGAATACTATCGTGACAAACTTTTAACTTTTGAGGAAAAAGCCGTTGCCTAGTTTAAACATTGTCTGCTAGTTTGCACAGGATAAAAAAGGATAGTTAAAATGGGAATTTTTTTTGACTGCAATCTTAGCCATGAATTAAGACAGATCATTAATTCATCTCCGATTTTCATCTATGATGAAAATGAAAAGAAAAATTTCACTTTCATTTGTTCAATAATGGATCGTCTCGATGACAGTATTCTTTTTTTGAATACTCATAATAATTTGCCACAAACATTGGATGATTTTTTGTTGTTTATGGTTCATGCTTGCATAGTTAATGATGCCGTAAAAGAAATTATGGCTAAATTAAATATTGAAGACAACACACGAAAAGATAAAAATTTTTTCAAAGAAACTTGTATGGCAAAGCCGCTTTCTTTATCCGAAGACGCTTGTCCTACTGACAGTAAATTTTTTGAATATTTTCGTTCTCTAACTTTTGCACATCCTTTTGAAACAAGTAGAGCTTCGTTTCTAAAAGAAAATAAAGAAATACATTTTTCTCCTTTTGTGATGCACGCCAAAAATTTTATTAAGCCTGGTTTTGTCGGCGCTATGGTATATTCTAATAAAAGTATGGAAACATTACCAATATTTGTTTCTTTTGATGCCCTGAAAAACTATATTAATTCACGTTATATGTTGATTTCTAAAGTGATAGAAGTTCTTCATAATAAAATAGAACAGCAAAATGAGATTTGGAAAAAACACAAGGTTGTTGACGGAAAAACACCTCTTAACACTTTAAAGGACATTGCTTCAATCTTAAAAGAAAGATATCAGGAAACTTCTGACATAAACGAGCTGATTTATATTTTTGAATATGCTCCCAAAACAGAAAAGACACAAAAATCTTTGGATAATTTAAAAAAACATATAATAGACATACTCCCTAATTTGCTTCGTTCTATAAATGAGTTAGATTACAATCCCTTTTATAATGAAGTAGGTCGTATATTACATGCCGTTCCTGAAAAAAGTTATAAGGGGGCTGATTATGAAATATCAAAGATACTAGGATTCTCACCACAATTTGACAATATAGTGTTTTTCCGCTCGTGTGTGGCTTCTTTTTCGCAGAAAATCGCTACAAAATGGGTGGATATTGATGTGCTAGAAATGCCTGTTGATGAGATAAAAATATTGGTAAAAATAGCCTGTTATTTAGAAAAAGAAAGCGAAAAGGTTCATGAGTAATTTAAACATTGTCTGCCAGTCCGCCGAAAGCACCGTTGTCGCCGAATACGAACCGGTAAAGCAACGTTCGGACGCTTATCAAAGCGAAGCCGCGTTGGAAAACGCTTTTATCAAGATGCTTTGCGATCAAGGGTACGAATATCTGACAATTAAAAGCGAAGACGAGTTAATCGCAAATTTACGAATCCAGCTGGAAAAGCTGAACGACTACACCTTTTCCGATAAGGAATGGAAACGCTTTTTTGCCGACAATATCTGCGATGCCAAAGACATAGAAACGAACAATCCGATCGTCGAAAAAACGAACAAAATTCAAAACGACAACGTTCAATCTTTTGTGCGCGACAACGGACTGACCCAAAACATCACTCTTTTGGATAAGAAAAATATCCATAACAACCGGTTGCAGGTTATCAATCAATACGTCGAAACGCAGGGAAATCACGACACGCGCTATGACGTTACCATTTTGGTCAACGGTTTGCCTTTGGTTCACATCGAACTTAAACGGCGCGGCGTTCCTTTAAAGGAAGCGTTCAATCAAATAGACAGATACCAACGCGATAGTTTCTGGGCAGGATGCGGACTTTTTGAATATATCCAGATTTTCGTCATATCAAATGGAACAAATACAAAATACTACTCCAACTCCACTCGCTTCAACCGCGTTAAAGAAGTGTCTGACGCTCGAAAAAACCGGAAGAAAAAAACATCCGACAGTTTTGAGTTCACGTCTTTCTGGGCTGATGCGAACAATCGCATCATTCCAGATTTGGTTGATTTTACAAAGACGTTTTTTGCCAAGCACACGCTTTTAAACATCTTGACACGTTACTGCATTTTTACCAGTGAACAGCTTTTATTGGTTATGCGTCCCTATCAGATTGTTGCGGCAGAACGGATTTTAAACAAAATCAGAATCTCCTCCCATTATAAAAAAGAGGGGAGCATTGATGCGGGGGGCTATATCTGGCACACAACGGGAAGCGGCAAAACGCTGACTTCTTTTAAGGCGGCTCAACTGGCGACAGCTTTGCCTGAAATTGATAAAGTACTGTTCATTGTTGACCGCAAGGATTTGGATTATCAGACAATCCGCGAATATGACCGTTTTGAAAAAGGCGCAGCGAACGGAAACAAAAGCACAAACGTTTTGACCCGTCAGTTGGAAGACAAAGACGAAAAGGGAAAGCCGAAAAATTACAAAATTATCGTATCCACCATTCAAAAATTGGACTCGTTTATTTGTAAAAATAAAGAACATCCCATTTATAACAAGCACTTGGTTATCATTTTTGACGAATGCCACAGAAGCCAGTTCGGTGATATGCACCAACGGATTGTTAAAAAATTCAAGCGGTATCATATCTTCGGCTTTACCGGAACGCCGATTTTTGCAGAGAACGCTTCAAACTGCGGCAAATTTGATCTAAGGACGACAGCACAGGCCTTTGGGGACAAACTTCATTCCTACACGATTGTTGACGCTATCAATGATGGAAACGTGCTACCTTTCAGAATTGATTACATCAACACGGTTAAAGAAAAAGACGGTACAAAAGATTCAAAGGTTAAAGCCATTAATCAATCGGAAGCCCTGAACGCTCCCGAACGGATCAGCTTGATTGTCGATTACATTCTGGAGCATTTCGATCAGAAGACAAAGCGCAATCAGTACTTTAATCTGAACGGAAAACGGATAAACGGATTCAACTCTATTTTTGCAGTCAGCGACATTCCGAGTTGTAAAAAATACTATGTTGAATTTAAAAAACAGCTTGCTGAAAAATCACGGAAACTGTCAATCGCGACTATTTTCTCGTTTGCAGTAAATGAAGAAGACCCCAACGGCTTGTTGAGCGAAGAAGAATTTGAAACGGACGCTTTGGACAAGACCTCTCGTGATTTCCTTGATGAAGCAATCGCCGACTACAATAAAATGTTCAAAACGAATTTTAACTCATCGGCAAAAGGATTCCAAGATTACTACAAAGATGTGTCTGAACGGGTAAAACATCGCGAAGTTGATTTATTACTGGTCGTTAATATGTTCCTGACAGGATTTGATGCGACAACACTAAATACGCTTTGGGTCGATAAAAATTTGCGTATGCACGGACTTGTTCAGGCTTATAGCAGAACGAACCGCATTTTGAACTCTGTCAAATCATTCGGAAATATCGTTTGCTTTCGCAACTTGTCCGAAGAAACGGATGAAGCGATTGCCTTGTTCGGCAGCAAAAATGCCGGTGGTTTAGTGCTGCTTAAATCGTATTCCGATTATCTGAATGGGTATGAGGACGAAAAAGGAAAGTATCATCGCGGTTATCTGGAATGTATTGAGGAATTGAACGAGAAATATCCTCTTGATGAACGCATCGTGGGCGAAAATAATGAAAAAGAGTTTATCAAGCTGTTCGGCAATATTCTGCGTTTGAGAAATATCTTAACTGCTTTTGATGAATTTGCCGGACACGATCCGATTAAACCGATCGATTTGCAGGACTACACAAGCCGGTATTATGACTTGCATGAAAAATACAAAGTAATCAGTCGCGAAAAAGAAAGCATTTTGGACGACATCGTTTTTGAAATGGAACTCGTTAAGCAAGTCGAAGTCAATATTGACTATATTCTTATGCTTGTTGCCAAATATCAAAAATCCCATTGTAAAAATAAAGAGATTTTAGGCGAAATTGACAAGGCGATCGGTGCTAGTCCCGAATTGCGTTCTAAACGCGAACTAATCCAAAACTTTATCGAAAACATAAATACCAAAACCGATGTTCAGAAAGACTGGGCAAAACATGTTAAGGAATCCTGCGAAAAAGACATCATCGAATTGATGAAATCCGAAAACCTTAAAGAACGGGAAACGCGAGAATTGATGAAAAATGCTTTTGCGGACGGAACGCTGAAAACAACGGGAACGGCGATCGATAAAATTCTGCCGCCCATGTCGCTGTTTAGCCCCGATCGCGCCACAAAAAAAGCAACCGTTATTGAAAAACTCAAAGAGTTCTTTGCTAAATATTTAGGTTTGTCAGAGGAGTGATTTTTACGGAGATACGTAAAGCATGAGAGGATTTCCGAAAAATCAGTATGAAGAGTTTGAAAATAATGATTAGATGGCATTAATGTGAAGAAGGTGGCAAGAATTATCTTTCCTTTTACGGTATTCTAAATATTAACTTTTCTAAATCAGGCAATGAACCTATTTCTGCACATTTTATGATTAATTGGTTAAGTAAATGGGCAGATTCTTCAAGAGAAGACGCTCGAAAATTATACATTTTTTCACTTTATTGAATAAGTTACTTGCGTCTTATTCGTTATAATTGTCTAAAAAATGTGAAGTATAGAGGCTTAGCCGAAAACTTACTTCTGTACTGACATTAAAAAGGGATTCAACACCTGACCAAAGTATAGCCAGTTTAATGCGAGGAATAGAATGCCAACGATAGCTTGCCATAGCATGAACGGCTGTGCTATAGATGTTGTTGCTTAGCAAATTCATCGCTTGCTCATAGTTTTTGGGCTTTCTTTTCAGATCATTCTTTATCGAAAAAATATCTGCAGTATCAACGTTGATGAATTTGTTTTCATGTTTTTTATGAAAAAATAAACGAGTTAAAATCCAGTGTTCGTTTAATAAAAGGTTTTAAAGTGTTGTCTTCAACGGATTCCGTAACACATCCTTCACAAGAATCATGATGAAATTTCTTTGAAAAATCGTTTAATTCACTAAGTTCTTCAAGAATAAATGTTTTATTTAACGGATGGCTTGTGTTCATTCTAATAATATTGATAAAATCCCCTAGCCATTGGTTTTTTTTGAAATTATCTGGGAAAAGCCTTCTTAAAAAACCTTCAAGATATGGGCGAATTTGTCTTGCAATATCGGCCGGATCAAAAGAAGATGTTCCGTCATAATAGCTCTGCATCTTTTTTAGTCTTTTAATTTGATCAGATTGTGTTTTTTCATCCAAAGAAAATTCCCGAATAATGGAGCTCTCTCCAAGACAGGCAATTTCTAACTCTTTTCGGTCAGTTTCAGACGAAAAACAATTTAAAAAATAAAAATCATGCGAGATAATAATTGTTTGCTCGGCCTCTTCTGAAACTTTTTTAATGGCCGCGACAGTTTGTTCTTTTCTAAAATTATCTAGGCTGGAAATGGGGTCGTCGATGACAATTACTTTAGAAGATAATTGCTTGTCGGTATTTAATTTTGCTAAAAAGAAAGCAAAAGCAAGTGTCGTTTTATCCCCTTCGCTCAGGGTGTTCCCTAAGCACGGTGTGACTTCTATATCGTCTGCCTTTAAAGGAATCTGTACGTCATCAATTTTAATCCCGTAATTTAAACTCGGATTATTTCCACGAAAAGAAGGAGAGCCCAATTCTATTGAAAAATTAGTACCGCATTTACTAAGAAAACGATTCATATCTTCTGCATATAAAGAAGCGATGCTCTCTGAAAATATTTTTAATTCTTCCCTTTTTTCTTTAATTTTCTTCGTTTTCATTTCCTTATCGTTTTGTATCTGACGAAGTTGGTCGATACTCTCTTTTTCTTGAAAACAAATTTCTTTGATTCTTAATTTCCGTATCTCTGTTTCAATATCTTCTACTGAAGATACTTTAAGAGTTTCTTTGTATTTAAGAATTTTGTCATTAAAAACTTTAGTCTGTATATTATAATTTTCTATTATTTCAGAAATAGAAAGTAATTTTTCAGTAATATTTATTAGTGATTCTTCCTGTTTTTTGCTCATTTGCTCGAACAAATTTGCTTTTTTTTCATTGAGTAAATTGTTTGTTGTATTAAATATTTCATTTAGAGGGAGGCTTAATTCTTCAAATTTCAAAGCCAATTCTGATTCTGAAAAAGGAATATATTCCTTCCAAATATTTCGAATTTCTATATTTTTATTAATAATCATTTTAATTGAATTCTGATAATCATTATTAACCGCTTTTTGTGGTTCATAATCTGAGACCTCCTGTCTAAAGGCTTTATAAGTATCATTAAAATATTGTTTATATAATTCTATTAAATCATTCCCTTCTAAAGATTTTCCACAAAAAGGACAAATGTTGTTGTCAATAGATGCCAATCCTGTTTCAATCCATTGTGAATTTAAGGCGCAATGTCTTTCAATATGTTCTTTAACTTTTCTTTCCGCTTCCAATGAGAAGCCTTCGATAGTTTTATTCATAAATTCTTGAAAGGAAGACAAGTCAAAATTACATGAAGGAAGGTTATCTAACGCCTTTGTTTCATTTAAAATCTTCCAACTTTTTAATGCCTCCTGTATTTTTTGTTTTTCTAAAATTTGAGTTCTAGTTTCATCAATCGTTCCTGTTTTTATATATTCTTCCCACTGAGAGACATCTGTTATTTTAAACAGTTCTTGATGCTTTGTAATTAAGCTGTCAACCTTCCGAGAGAATTCTTTTTTTAACGAATCTTCCTCCTCCTCTAAAGATTTAATTTCTTTTAATAACTCTCCGCCTTTTTCGCCAAAAACAATTCTTGGAAGATTTTGTTTTTGTGATGAAGAAATTGAAAATCCTGAATGGACATTTCTTTCCACAAACAAACTGTCAAAAATTTCAATGTTTGGTATATGGAGTGTCCATTGTCCGTTAAATGTTGTACGGCCTGCAGATGTTAATAGTGAAACAGAAGGATTTTCTAAAGATGTCAGGCTTTTTTTTATGTTGATGAGGTTGGGAGAATTTTCTTTTAAAGATCTGAATATTTCAGCAAGTGTTGTCTTCCCTTTTCCATTCTCCCCATATATGAGGTTGAGTTTTTTAAATGCAACATCTCCGATGGCGCTGTATCTTTTGAATTTTCCGACATTCTCAATAGAGAGAATTTTATTTATAGTGGTCATTCTTTTTCTTTCCTGAATCCAAAAATCTGTTAACGAAATGAGCATTTCGAAACAATATTAAAAATTGTAATGAGTTAAAGGATAAATACCCGTTTTTGAAAAGTAAAGTTTTAATGTCTTTGCTTATCCATGTTGCGCTTGTCGGTTCGGCAAAAGTTTGTTATCATCACGGTGCGTTTGCAACTGCGGGCGCAGGGCGTCAGAAACCCTTTTTACGATAGTCGCATAAGTATATGGCGACTAATAAATTATATGCCCAAATCTGCCCTATACGGGCGGATGATGGCGTTATAAGGCTATGCGCGAAAGCGTCATGCCGTCTTATCGTAAACGGTTTCTGAACATCCGCCCACCTTTCCTTAAGAAGGTGGGTTTGTTGTTATTACACCTACAACACAAGAGGATGATCATGAAACAATCAAAGACAACCTTAAAAGAACTGACGGCGCGGTATCGTGCTGTTTTACTAAAATGTGCGTTAATCAACGCGATGATGTTTGTCGGAATAGGAGTAGCGAACGCTAAAACGATATCCGAAGGCGTTTATAACGAAGACGATTTTTCCATGCCCCAAATGGAAGATTTAACAATCACGGGCGGCACGTTTAATAACGCAGACATTTATTCCGGCGGAGTATTTGATCTGACGGTTTCAGGCGGAACATTCAACGGAGAAACAAATTTAAAAGGAAAAGTCGTTACCCTTTCGGGAGGCAATTTGGAAAATATAACAAGCCTCGAAATGGAAGGTAACGAAGTCGTTATTGATTCCGATAATGCGAAAATCAAATTATCCCCGTCAAAAACACATGATTTGGTCGCACTTAACCGGTTTAACGTTACCGGTGACACAGGGTTGAACGTTTTTAACGCGACGTTGAGTTCTCCAGCTGTTTCCGGGAAAATCATCGGGAACAATCAAACTCTTATCGGCTCTATTCAAAATAGTGTGGATCATTGGTCTTTGCCGCAAGGAACCCTTAATGTTGTATGGGATGTATCGCCTTCGGACGCCTCTTTTACGGATGCCGAACTGATTTTAAACGGCAATTCTGTCGCCGGAGCCGGTATGGCAAAGTGGAACATTTCCAGTAACGGAAATGACGGTTCGGTCGTCATTACCAATGTTCAAAACAAACTGACGCAGGCGGAAATTGATGAGTCCGTCAATATCGTTATGAACAGCGTCAAACAGATTGATGCGACGAGCAAAAATATCGAAGAGTTTCCTTTGTGGATTTCGGATGCCCTGGAGGCTGATTTTGACGGCAGTCAAGAAATCAAAAATTATTTACAAAGCGTATGGCCGGGGTCGGGTTCTGTTGATATGGAACAAGTCGAAACCGCTTTACGAAAAGCCTATACGGATCATAATTCGACATTGGACAGTTACTCGGTTAATGTCGCTTTTCAAGATTCTTCGGTCGTTATGAACGGTACCAGTGCCGTTGTGAACAACAGCCTTGCCGAAGGGAAGGGCAACCTTACGTTCAATAATTCAACAATCACGGCAAATGGCAACAACGCTCTTTCGGCGGCGCACGGACAAATTAACTTTGCCGATAATTCCAAATTGATTGTCGGGCAAGGAGCGAGCTTAAGTCTTGCGTCAAAAGATAACAATACCGTCAATCTTGCCGCCAACACCTTTTTGGAATTAAGCGGTACGTTAAACGGTAATGTTAAAGCTCAGTCGGGCAGTTCCGTTTCCTTTAATCATTCCGCATCGCGCATAAACGGAGAACTGTCGGGCACGGGCGTTAATTTGACGTTTAACGACAATTACCTGTTTTCCGACATCAACAACAAAGCAACGCTGAACACTGTTAAAATCGCCGAAGGAAAAACGCTGAATATCGGTACGGGAACTTTGACGGCGACGAACTTTACGGGCGGGACAATCTCTGCCGTCTTGACCGATGCCGCCAAAAACACCGCCATCATTACCGGAAACGCGACCGATGTTACGTTGGCGCTTGATATGAGCAACGCTTCCCGAGACAAAGTCACTTTATACAAAATCACAAACGGAACGGGCTTTACGTTTGCAAACTATGCCACCAACCGTTATGCGGTGTCGGGGACTTCGTTTGATATCGCGGATGCTTCAAGTATAGGAGCCTTAACCGGTTGGACGGGCGGAGACCTTTATATTCTGCGTTTGGCAACGGCCGGAGAAGCCGCCGTTGAAGATTTGGAAAAAGCCGGTGTTCTTGTTTCTTTGGCGGAACAAAACGCGATTAAAGCTCTGGATTTAAGTGAAGGCACTTTGAGCGTGTTGGATTATGCCAAGCGGGAAACCATTGCCAAAATCAATAACCTGCTTGACCAAATTGCCGGTAAAGTTCAGGAAACGAAGCAAGTCCTTCGTGAAATTGCCCCAGATACGTCCTCTTCTGGCACCAAGACGGCTTTAAATACGGCAAAATCCGTAATTAACGTCATCGGCACCCGATTGGGCGGAGGCACTTCCGGCAATGCGCGCGGTCATTCGGGCGGAGATTATGCCGTCGGTCGCTCTTCCGTCTGGGCGCAAGGCATGTATAATTATGCCAAGCTTGATACCGCGAACGGCTTTAAGTCAGATTCAACGGGATTTGCCGCCGGTATTGAAACCAATCTGACGGACTCGTTTAAAACCGGTATCGGGTACGCTTTTACAAAGACCGATATTGACAGCGACCGTTCACAGACCGATGTCGATACGCATACCGGATTTATCTATGCGGAATACAAACCGAATAAGTTTTACGTCAACGCGATTGCCAGTTACAGTCATTCGGAATATGACGACACGACCAACTTAATCGGCTTGACGAGTGATTACGATGCGGACACGATTGGCGCGCAGATTGCGACGGGGTATAACTTCGGCATTTTAACGCCGGAAGCGGCTTTGCGTTATACGCACGTCAAACAAGACGATCATACCGATGCTTTGGGGGCGACGATGCGCTCGAAATCGTTTGACACATGGACGGCTGTCGGCGGAGTAAAACTGTCGAAGAAGTACACATTGAAATCAAATCACCGCATAGGTATTACGCCCGAATTAAAGTTGGCGGCGACGTATGACTTTGAACGCGATGACGAAACGAACACGGTCGTTTTGGCGGACGGTTCAAGCTATATCGTTGAAGGCGATATGTTGAAGCGTTTCGGTGTTGAAGCGGGAGCCAATGTCGGTGTTACGATCGGGAATGATTCCGAGATTACGTTAAGTTACGAAGGCAAGTTCAAGAAGGATTATCAAGACCACACCGGTTTGATTAACTTCAAGTACAACTTCTAAGTAATTTTACCTGAAATATGCAGGCGGGGCACTAAGGCTCCGCCTGTTTTGTTTATTCCTCTGCCGATTTAAACCAGTTTTTGCGTCTGTGTTCAAGAACATTCAGTACTTTTAAAACATTGCCGACCTGAACGGTCGTATCCCCGTGCAACAGCTTTAAAACCGTCGGCTTGGACAGTTTCGCCTCTTTGGCCAGGGCGTCCGCAGAAACGCCCAATATCGTTTTGTAACGGTTTATTTGTTCGACAATAATGCGCCACTTTAAAATGTCGGTCACTTTATC
>CALXOZ010000028.1 GCA_944390195.1 uncultured Alphaproteobacteria bacterium | reverse complement strand
AACGATAAAGTGACCGACATTTTAAAGTGGCGCATTATTGTCGAACAAATAAACCGTTACAAAACGATATTGGGCGTCTCTGCGGACGCCCTGGCTAAAGAGGCGAAACTGTCCAAGCCAACGGTTTTAAAGCTGTTGCACGGGGATGGCACTATTCAGGTAAATAACATACTGAAAATTCTTGATGTCTTAGAACGTCGTCGCAAAGCATGGCTGGAAGCAAATTAAGAATGGGAAAGTCTCCTCCATTCTCGGATCTTTTTTAGAAGCAATAATATATGACGCGCTCTTCTCTTATACCATTTCTATTATTTTGACTGTATTCTTAAAGCTTCTATTGCACTAGAAATATCCATAGCCGTAGTTTCTTTAGACCACTCATCCCAAAAATCAATAGTTGCACTCCGAGGCTTCATATCGGGCGGTGTAATTCGGATTCTACTTGGTAACAAGCTTGCGTCACCAACAACGAGTGCTTCTCCAATATCTAATATCGGGAGCATTTCCGCATAATCACCTAAACTATCAGGCAAAAGGCGTTTTACAACGGATTGATCGTCAACATTGGTCAGACGCATAGCTATAAAATTATTGCTTTGGCTCAGTACGGTACGGTTTACTTCGGAAGGTCTTTGAGAAATAACCACTAAACCTATCCCGTATTTTCTGCCTTCTTTTGAGATTCGTTCAAAAGTAACCAAGCTCGCATCATCAATGCTTTTTTCTGTATTGGCAGGGATATACAAATGTGCTTCATCACAGAAAATTGCTATTGGATGCCTATGCTCAGCAGTTGTCCATTGTTGAACTGAAAAGATCACACGAGCAATAAGTGATACAATTAAGGGAAGAATATCTGACGGCACTTCTGAAAAATCAATAATCTTTACACCTTTTTCGCCGGAAGATGAAGGTAACATTAGCTTTCTACAGAGCTCACCCATATAATCGTAACTAAGCAACTTATCTTCTGATGCAAACATAAAATTTAACCGTTTATCTTTTTGCTTGGTTTCTAAGCGCTGAATAAAGCGTGTTAGTTTTCCATTATATGGGCCCTGTTTTTCACTCCTTGCCCCTGGAACCATTTCTGTATCTTTGGTTTTCAAAGTGCCAATAAGCATATCAAGGTTATATGGAACAGGGCTATCCAATGTGATATTTGCTTCCATCTCAGCTTTATTTACATTTCTCAGAAATTCTTTTTTTCCTTCAATAACGGCGCTACTGAACATCATAGCTTGATTAGGAGCATTATTGTCGCTTCTATCAAGCATTAGTGACAACATCTCCTCATAAGTGAGCAGCCAATATGGCAGGAAAAGCATCCTGTCACTCATTTCATCGTTTGGTCCGGCTACTTTAAGATGGGCAAAACTATCACCTTGCAGAGTGGAGTACTCGCCATGAATATCAAACAGTATTGCATCTGCTGATTTGAGAGATGCGACTTGTTCAAGTATTTTAGCTACACACCACGATTTTCCTGATCCTGTGCTGCCAACAATTACTGCATGGCGTTGGAACAGCTTATTTCCATTGAGCCACGCCGTTGCATTTTCGTCAATAGAGTAGTTGCCGATTTGTAAGCTAACGGCATCTTCACCTTCTGGAATAGAAGATATTGCTTGCATAAACTGCTTTAATCTGTCTCCGTGAATAAGATGGCATTCTGCGTTTATAGTTGGAATAGTTGCTAATGAACGACGAAATACATTATTCTTGCCTACGTCTCTATCAAAGTGAGTTCCTATTAGAATCACTTTGATAATATTAAATTCCAATTCCGGAGAAAAATCTGCAATCGAGTTGCTATATGCCGACTTGCGGATTATTTTAGATACCAGACCTATTAAGTGCTGTCCGATTTTAGAACTCTGAATGGAAATCAGATGGTTTACTTGCAATCCGCGTAGCTTATCATCATCTTCAACCCTTACTATTACGGTAGATGTATCTACACTTTCAACAGTACCAAGTAGTTCTTCAGGCGTATATTCAAATATACTCATTCTAGTCATCCTTACCAGATATTCATAAAGTTATCCAAGAGCCAATATTTTCCCTCGTATATTTCCTCCCATCCATTACCATATACTTTAGTATGAGTGGAATTATAAGACTCAAAAATAAGGTATTTGCTTATACCTGCTCCAATGATGTACTCTTTGCAAGCTGGAGTCATAGTTCTGGCGAGGACAACAATCGGCTTACCTTTGGAAATCTGTGCCAATAGTTTTGGTTGAACGTGTTCATCGTTAAACCCATATCCTACACATAAGTATGCATTTGCTTGCATGAAGGCTCTATCTGCTTCTGTAATAATGCTACGGTACGGCTCATTATGCGTACTGCTATATTTATCTCCCCCCGGAGGAACGATTAACGGTTGAAAATTGTCAGGGATTGTTTGAGCCAATGGAAATGATGCAATCCTTCCATCTGGAGCCATGAACCAATCCAAGGAGCCGTGAACCTTCCAAATATCAACAACTCTCTCACGAGCTCGTATTCTCTTTCTTTTTAGTGAATCCAAAGGTAGTTCTAATTTTTTAATTAAAGCCCCCTCAAATCCTGTAACTGTAGTTGCCCCAATATCATCGGCGGCATACTCCGCTAATCTATCATAATTCGTGGTTACTATAGCAGCTTTATTTGGTGTTGGTTCAAGCACCTTGTTGATTAACTTGACTAATGCTTTAGGTGGATCTATAGGATGTTGCTCAAAATAGAGCAAATCTTTCACATTGACCGTTTCCCAAACAACACGACGAATCTCCTGCAGCGTTTTGGGGAGAAGATTCGCGGCATCTATTGATCTCTCCAGTCCAAACTTGTCTACAATATCATGAAAAACTCTATAATTAGGGTCAGATTTAACGATGCTTGACTTTTTTATTTCCTCTGCAAGTTCGGCCATTGAAGGAAGGTTATACTGCATGGATGCACCTGAACCTAAAACTATCAAAGGATTATTTTCCAAATATCCTTGGAGCAAACTCATACAGCTATTCCATTCCATGGATTTTCCTCCCGTCACCTTGATTAAAGGCAAAACTTTGCTTTATCTTCGCCCCAATCTGCGTTTCTGCATTTTCTTCCAAATTAATCTAAAACGCTTGCAAATGTCATGATCAATTTTTAGCAAATTAACGAGTATTTCCTGATCCACAAGATTAAGAGCTTTTTCTATGTCATCCCCTTTTCAGATAATGGTATCAACTTTTTCAGAACACTGACTTTAGTATTAAAATCAATATATTCAATTTTGGCAAGAGAATATTGTCCGCTCATCCCGGTAAAATTTCAAGAACTCCTCCACCTAGCTTCTTCTACATATTTCCGTAACGCAAAAGAAATGCTCTATAAAATACGATCTTTTGAAGCACCAACGAAGCATCTTCGGCATCTTTGACTGTTTTAATAATTTCTTTCAGAAAAACTTAATCTAGTCTTCCAAATCGCCGTAGTTCGAACTGTTTTCGACGACAAAAGAGGCTGGACTTTTCCCTGTCGTGTTTATATTCTCTTAAATAGACAAAGCGAATTGTTCGCTTATGTTTAGTGCCTTGAGAAAGGTGCGGAGTTGTAGAAGGCTCTTTACCAAAGCGGTGTTTGATATGAACGCCGTATAATCTGTTTGGCGTATAGCGAAACAGAATTATATCCCTGATGCCCTTGATGTGGTCGGGGGAAGGCTTGGCGTATGTTCAGAAACTCCGATGTATCATCGACAAGGTTTTAAAGGCCAAGCAGTCATTCTTTGGTATGATTCTTCTAACTCTCCGACCGATTTTCAGGCGGTCTTGGAGTATTGAAATTTGTGGCAAAACTAGAAGAATTATCCATCGGCAGTCAGATTAACGGCATTTTGCCCGACGAAACAGTTAAAATTATCGCGGTTGAATGGCACGGATCAAACGTTATTGAAGTTTCGTTTAAGGATTCAAAAGGTTCGTTGTCTTCGCGATTACTTTATCGGGAAGACGAGCCGTCCTTTTCTGTCATCCAACGCAAAATACCTTATAATTTTGATATGGATTGTGATTCTGTTCGTCTGATTTCAGAAGCATATCGCATCCACTTGGCGCATATTTTTGATCCATATTTAGCAGTTCACACATCATTGATCGACCCTTTGCCACATCAAATTTCTGCAGTCTATGGAGAAATGCTTCCCCGTCTACCGTTGCGTTATGTATTGGCGGACGACCCCGGCGCAGGAAAAACAATTATGACCGGGTTGCTGTTAAAAGAGCTGATTGCCCGCGGTGATGTAAAGCGTTGTTTGATCGTCTGCCCCGGCAGCCTGGCACAAAACTGGCAGAGCGAACTGCATTCCAAATTTAAATTGAATTTTGAAATCGTTTCAAACGATCGCATAGAAAACGCTGTTTCCGGAAACATCTTTACAGAAATTCCGTTGTGTATTGCCCGGCTGGATAAATTATCCCGGAATACAGATATACAAGACAAATTAAAACGGACAGACTGGGATTTAATCGTTTGCGACGAAGCGCATAAAATGTCGGCGACTATTTGGGGCGGCGAAGTTACATACACGAAACGTTTTCAATTAGGACGGTTATTATCGAACATAACGCGTCATTTTTTGTTGCTGACAGCGACACCGCATAACGGTAAAGAGGAAGATTTCCAATTATTCATGTCTCTCATTGATGCTGATCGGTTTGAGGCTATTGGCAAGACCGGGGTACAGGCTGTGGATGTATCAGATGTGATGCGTCGTTTGGTCAAAGAGGAATTATTAAAGTTTGACGGAAAGCCCCTGTTTCCGGAAAGACGGGCTTATACTGTCAATTATGATCTATCAGATGAAGAAGCCGTTTTATATCACGACGTAACGGAATATGTTGAAGAAGAATTTAATCGGGCAGACAAGCTCAACAATGAACGCAAAACAACCGTCGGCTTTGCCTTAACAATTTTGCAACGCCGTCTGGCATCCTCTCCGGAAGCTATTTTCCAATCGCTTCATCGCAGAACGGAAAGATTAGAACGTCGTTTAGCTGAAGAACGTCTGGGAAAACGTGCAGAGGAAATCAAAACAGCATTTAATGCCGATGATTTTGACGAAGACGATTTGTCCCCCGAAGAACTGGAAGAAAACGAAAGAAAGGTTATCGACCAGGCAACGGCTGCTTCAACGATTTCGGAATTGGAAGCTGAAATTGAAACCCTACGCCGTCTGGAAAAAATAGCCAACCAGGTTCGCAGAAGCGGCAAAGACCGAAAATGGGATGAACTGTCGCATTTGTTGCAGGAAAACGAACAGATGTTTGACAAAAATGGCAAACGTGAAAAGCTGATCGTTTTTACGGAACATCGGGACACATTGAACTATCTGACAAGCAAAATCGGTTCCCTTCTTGGAAATGCGGATGCGGTCGTAACCATTCACGGCGGAATGTTACGGAATGAACGCGAAAAAGCGGAAGAATTATTTAAGCAGGATAAAGATGTCCGTGTTCTGATTGCCACGGATGCCGCCGGTGAGGGCATTAACTTGCAACGTGCCCATCTGATGGTGAACTATGATTTGCCCTGGAACCCGAACAAACTGGAACAGCGGTTTGGTCGTATTCATCGTATCGGTCAGACGGAAGTATGCCACCTGTGGAATCTGGTCGCAAAAGAAACACGGGAAGGCGCGGTCTTCAATAAGCTTTTTAATAAGCTCAAACAGGAAGAATTGGCGTTAGGCGGGAAAGTCTTTGATGTTCTAGGCGCGATTACCTTTGAAAACAAACCGTTGCGCGATTTATTGATTGAGGCGATCCGCTACGGCAACGATCCCAAAGTCAGGGAGCGTTTAAATCAGGTCGTTGATACGGCGATGAATCCAGAAACGTTTAAACAGCTTTTACGAGAACGGGCGTTAACGCATGACGTAATGGACGCGGAAGCCGTGTTTGCCATTCGGGATCAGATGCTTCGTGCGGAAGCTCATCGTCTGCAACCGTATTTTATAGCGTCATTTTTTCTTAAAGCCTTTGAAACATTAGGCGGAAAAATTCGGGAATGTGAACCCGGACGCTATGAAATCATCAGCGTTCCGTTCGCAATCAGAAGCCGCGATATGCAAATCGGAACAAGTCAGTCTGTTTTGCGCCGTTATGAACGCATTTGTTTTGATAAAAAAGATGTCCATTTGCCTGATTGTCCGGAAGCTGATTTGATTTGCCCTGGTCATCCGCTAATGGATGCGGTTATTGATCTGGTATTGGAAAAAAAGGCAAACATTTTAAAGCGCGGTTGTACATTTGTTGATGAAAATGATGAATCGACTCAACCTCGTTTGCTTTTTTACATAGAAGACGCTTTAAACGACAATAAACGACTGCCGGACAGAACACAGCGCATTATTTCCAAGCGTGTTCATTTTATTGAAATCAAAGAAGATGGTTCTGCATTAAATGCCGGATATGCGCCGTATTTAGATTACCGCGCATTACGCGAGGATGAAAAAACCGTTATTGCACCGTTTATTGAAAAGCAAACATGGTTGTCTAACGACATTGAAAAAAAAGCTGTTTCATACGCCGTTGCCAATTTGGTTCCTGCCCATTTAAACGAAGTCAAATCCAGAAAGATAACCCAAATAGAAAAAACGGAAAAAGCTGTCAAAGATCGTCTGACATCAGCAATACAGTATTATGATTATCGGGCGGACGAACTAAGCGAAAAAGAAAAGCTCGGGAAAATCAACGCGAAACTTAATTCGCAAAAAGCACGGGAACGTGCCGATGAATTAGAACTGCGCATGAAAAAGCGTCTGGCTGATTTAAATGATGAAAAATGCATATCCTCTATTCCGCCTGTTGTAGTCAGCGCGAATTTAGTTATTCCCGTGGGGTTAATTCGATCGTTAAGCGGTCAGCAAATAACTTTCGGCGCGGATAAAAAAGCCATCGAACTGGAAGCGATGCAAACCATTGAAACCGTTGAACGAGAAAGAGGCCATCAGCCGCAGGACGTCAGTAAACAAAATTACGGTTACGATATCGAATCGAAAACAGAAAACGGAGAACTCCTTTTTATCGAAGTAAAAGGCCGTGTTAGCAGCGCCACTAGCATAACCGTAACGAAAAACGAAATACTGACCGCCTTAAACATGCCTGAACAGTTTATTCTGGCGATTGTTTCTATCGACGGGAACAAGAAGTCAATCACGTATTTAAAAAATCCCTTTAAAGAGCATCCGGATTTAAGTGTCAACAGTATCAATTACGATATTACCCGCCTGATTTCGGACGCTTTTGTCGTTTTGGAGAAGCAGTATGACTAAAAAACTTATCGAAGTCGCCTTACCGTTAGCGGCTATTAACGAAGCCTGCGCTCGTGAAAAATCAATTCGTCACGGACATCCGTCAACTCTGCATTTATGGTGGGCACGCCGTCCTTTGGCTGCGGCACGGGCTGTTTTGTTTTCACAGTTGGTTGACGATCCGTCCGCACATCCGGAATTATTCCCGACATCGGAAGAACAGGATAAAGAACGCCAAAGATTATTTAAAATTATTGAAGATTTGGTCATCTGGGAAAATTCAAACAACACAAAAATTCTAAACAAAGCACGTGCGGAAATTAAAAAATCGGTCGGAACGGAAGATTTGTCCTTTTTGGATCCATTCGCAGGCGGCGGAGCCATTCCGTTGGAAGCCCAACGTTTAGGACTGAAGTCACATGCCGGGGATTTAAATCCCGTCGCCGTTATGATTAACAAAGCGATGATTGAAATTCCGCCGAAATTTGCAGATGTTCAGCCGATCAATCCGAACAGTTCAAAACACAGTATCAAAACAAAGGGAACGGAAGGTTTAACGGCTGATGTTGCATATTATGGTAAAATGATGCGCGATGAAGCCTTCAACCGCGTCGGGCATTTGTATCCGCAGGTTGATTTGCCCAAAGAATACGGCGGACAAAAAGCAACCGTTATTGCATGGATTTGGGCAAGAACCGTTAAATGTTCCAACCCGTTATGCGGTTGTGAAATGCCTTTGGTTCGTTCATTTGATTTATCCACAAAGAAAAATCACGAAGCACATATAGAAGTCAATTTTGAAAATAAAAAGGCGATTTATACCGTTCATTCGGGAAAATCGAAAAAAGATGGAACAGTCAACAGGAAAGGAGCTGTTTGTCCGTGTTGCGGGGCTCCCGTTGATTTCCCCTATATTCGGGAAGAAGGAAAAGCACATCGTCTGGGGCAACATCTGATGGCTGTTGTTGCTGAAGGTAAAAATGGTCGTATTTATTTAAACGGAAAACCTTTTGACATTGCGACTGCAAACATAGAACCTCCTGATAATGTTCCCGATGGTGAATTGGCTTTTTATCCTGGACATTTAAATACACGCGTATATGGCTTAACCCATTTTTCTGATTTGTTTACCAATCGTCAGCTAACAACACTCACAACATTTGTTGATGTCTTAAAGGATTTGCGAAAAACAATCGAAACCGATGCCGTTAAAGCAGGGATGTCAAACGATGGAATCGGTTTGGCAGAGGACGGCAACGGAGCAAAAGCCTATGCCGAAGCAATATCAGTCTATCTAGGTTTTGTTATTGATAAATTAGCCGATTATAATTCATCAATTAGTAGCTGGAGCCAATCACGAGATGGAATAAGAAACACATTTGGGCGCCAGGCAATTCCTATGGTTTGGGACTTTGCTGAAGCAAATCCATTTTCAAATTCATCTGGTTGCTTTGACAATATGCTTGATTGGGTTGTTAAATGTTTTGATGGATTGGGGTTTGGTTCTGTTGGAGCGGCACGACAAGCCGACGCTGCCCAAGATTATGGATTGCGCGATATAGTCGTATCCACAGATCCTCCGTATTACGACAACATCGGATATGCGGATTTATCCGACTTTTTCTATATTTGGATGCGTGAGTCGTTAAAGGATGTTTATCCTGATATTTTCCGAACAATGCTGGTTCCAAAAGTAGAGGAATTGGTTGCGACGCCTTATCGCTTTGCTGGCGGAAAAGAAGAAGCAAAATCATTTTTTGAAAACGGCATGCTTCAAACATTCAAACAAATCAACACTTATGCATTGGATGAAATTCCCGTAACGATTTATTACGCTTTCAAACAAAGTGAAACGGACGAAAAAGATGATGAAAAAATTTCATCATCCGGCTGGGAAACAATGCTTTCCGCCATTATCAAAGCAGGCTTTTCCATTACGGGAACATGGCCTATGCGCACAGAAATGGTTAATAGAACAGTCGCGTCTGGAACAAACGCATTAGCATCTTCAATTGTTTTGGTTGCCCGTAAACGCCCGTTAGATGCACCTGTCTGCACACGACAGAACTTTGTTAAGACATTACGTCGTGAATTAAAACAGGCTTTGGAAAAGTTGCAATCATCAAACCTGGCTCCGGTTGACTTGGCGCAATCCGCTATCGGTCCTGGGATTGGCGTTTATTCCCGTTATTCAAAGGTTTTGGAATCGGATGGATCGGAAATGAGCGTTCGTAGCGCATTACAAATCATCAATCAGGAATTGGACGTTTTCTTTACGGAACAAGACGGCGACTTGGATAAAGAAAGCCGTTTCTGTGTTGATTTATATTCCCAAGCTGCTTTTAACGATATCAAATTCGGCGATGCCGATATTTTGGCACGCGCTAAAAACACATCTGTCGCAATGCTGGCGCAAAAAGGCCTGTTGTCATCAAAGGCCGGTGTTGTTCGTTTACTGGAACGCGACGAACTGACAAACACTTTACGCATTGATTCCCCGATCTGGTTGGTAACGCAGGTTTTAACCGCTGTATTAGATAAAGGCGGTATTGAAGAATGTGCGAAAACAGCGCGGACGATCAGTACATCCGTCGATATCGAAAATGCAAAATCGCTTGCTTACCGACTGTTTACCATCGCCGATAAAAAAGGATGGACGCAAGAAGCCTATGCCTACAACACATTGGTCAATGCCTGGAATGATGTTCAGGAACGTATGTATAAACTGTCCAAAGAATCCGGCAAGCAACTTGATTTGATTTAAAGCTAAGGATACAAAAAAATGCAGAATCATAGTTTAATCTCAAAAGGTTTTTCCGAATTATTATCCGCTTTATCGCCGTTCGTTGTGCGTGAATTACAAGCATCCTTTGCGTCCCAATGGTGGACATCGGGCGTTATGGGCAAATTGCTTGATGGACAAAAGAACGGATTGCCCGAAACAGGAACCAACGAAGTTCTTGCAGCCTCTTTGGATATTGAACGTTGTTTGTTCCTGATTGATGCACATTGGGCCGGGATTTTCCGGTTCAAAATGTCCAAAGACCAACGAACATGGATCAATGAACTCAAAGGCGTTCGCAATAAATGGGCCCATATCGGCACAGAAGATTTTGCGGATGATTACACAATCCGCGCTTTGGACACAATGGCGTTGTTGTGCAACGATATTGATGCTGAAAAAACGGAAAATATCCGCGTATTATATCGTCAAAAACGCTACGGAACAGCAAACGGTTCAGGCTTTTTAACAGAAACAAATACGTCTTCGTTAAATAAAAGCAACGGTGTTTTGACGGAAGCTCCTTTGGGTTTGCAAAGCTGGCGTTTTGTTATGCAACCTCACCCCGACGTTGCCGAAGGTCGCTATAAAAACGCTGAATTTGCCGCTGATCTGGCACAGGTTTCGCGTGGCGAAGGTAGTATGGAATATCGCGATCCCGTAGAGTTTTTCAGCCGAACATACATTACCGAAGGCATGACCGGCTTGCTGGTGCAGGCGTTAAAGCGCATTACCGGCAAAGACGGTGAACCGGTCGTGCAATTAAAAACAGCTTTTGGCGGTGGCAAAACACACAGTATGTTAGCTCTTTATCATCTGTTAAAAGGTGGATTTCCTCTCGGAAAAGTTCCCGCGCTGAAAGATGTTTTACAAAAGGCCGGCCTATCCGAATTACCGACAGCAAAAGTGGCCGTTTTGGTTGGAACGGCTCTTGAACCGACAAAGAGCAAACGCATTTCTCAATTACCGGGAATAACCGTTAATACGCTTTGGGGTGAAATGGCTTCGCAATTAGCCATCGCCGCACAAAATCCAAAGCTGTATGATCTGGTTAAAGAATCCGATAAAAAAGGGGTTTCTCCCGGTTCCGAAACGTTGCAGGAATTGTTTGACAGTTGCGGACCGTGTTTGATTCTGATTGATGAATTGGTTGCTTATGCCCGTAAAATTTATGGTGTGAACGGTTTGCCGGCGGGGTCTTTTGATAATCAACTTTCGTTTATTCAGGAATTAACGGAAGCCGCCCGCGCCAGCAAAAACAGTATTGTCGTCGCGTCTATTCCTGAATCCGATATCGAAATCGGCGGAGAAGCCGGTCAAAAAACATTGGAAACAATAGAACATACTTTCGGACGTATGGAATCCATCTGGAAGCCTGTCGCTGCAGATGAAGGTTTTGAAATTGTGCGCCGGCGTTTATTCCTTGAATGTAAAGATACAGCAGCAAGGGAAAGCGTCTGTTCCAAATTCAGCGAAATGTATTGCGGCAACACTTCTGATTTCCCTATCGAAACAAAAGAGCTGGATTATAAACAACGCTTGATCAAGTGTTATCCTATCCATCCGGAAGTGTTCGACCGCCTTTATGAAGATTGGGCAACGCTGGAACGTTTCCAAAGAACACGCGGCGTTTTGCGATTGATGGCGGCGGTTGTTCATAATCTTTGGATGAACAATGATGCCGGATTGATGATTATGCCTTCTTCCATATCGTTGGATAATCCCAATGTGCGTGATGAATTGACACGCTACTTGCCGGCAGCATGGAACGGAATTGTTGATAAGGAAGTGGATGGTAAAATGTCCATTCCGTATCAGAAAGATAAAACTGATACGCGCTTTGGAAAATTCCTTGCAGCGCGTCGCGTTGCCCGAACAATCATGCTTGGCAGCGCGCCGACGGTCAAGCAGCAATCCGTGCGCGGTTTGGAAAAAGCCCGTATTATTTTAGGTGTCGTTCAGCCCGGTGAAAACATCGCGTCTTTTAAGGATGCTTTGGCGAATTTACAAACTTCTTTGTCATTTTTATATTCAGACGCTTCTTCTAATCGGTTCTGGTATGACACCCGCCCGACTTTACGGAAAACAGCTGCGGATCGCGCTTTGCAACAAACAGATGATGCTGTTGTGTATGAAATCGAAAAACGTTTGCGTAAAATTCGTAACGAAGAACCATTCGCCGGCGTTCATATCTGTCCGTCATCGTCGCTGGATGTCCCTGATGAAAAAGAAGTACGCTTGGTTATTTTGCGGACAGAAGATGTTTATTTAAAAAACAACACTTCTAATAAAGCAATAGAATCCGCTAATGAAATCTTGCTAAACAGAGGGACAAGCCCGCGCTCATACCGTAATATGCTGGTCTTTGTCGCGCCTGATGCAGAATACGTTATTTCGCTGAAAAGTATAATTAAAGAATACCTGGCATGGTGTTCCATTGATAACGATTCAGACGAATTAAATTTGGATAAAGCTCAACAAAAAGAAGTTTTAGATAATAAAAATCGTTGTGAAAACACGATTTCTTTACGCATCAACGAAACTTTTTGTTGGCTGCTGGTGCCGTCTGTTGACACTGCTGATTTAAAAGAAATTCAATGGGAATACGAACGCATCAGCGGCGGTCAAGAATCCATTATAAAGAAAGCTGCATCAAAACTGGTTCAAAATGAAAGCATTATTACACGATGGGCTCCGGCATTGTTGCTGATGCAGTTAGACGAAAAGCTGTGGAAAGACAAACCTTATATTTCAATCAAAGACCTGTGGGACTATTTGGCAAGGTATTGTTATTTGCCTCGTCTGTCGAAATACTCTGTTTTGGAAGACGCTATATTGAAGGGCTTATCCTCTGACGAATATTTCGGAATTGCCGAAGGAGAGAGCAATGGGCGGTTTTTAGAGTTAAAATTTAATACGCCGGTTTTCGAAATTGATTTTCACAACATTTTAGTCAAAGCAGTTTTAGCTAAAAAGCAAATCGAAAAAGAAAAAAGCGACAAAAACGAACCAGTATTTGTTAAACTGGCTGAAACAGATGATTTGGCACAAATACATCAAACGGATGCTACTCTGCCGACTTTACCAGTTGCTCCTGATAAGAACTTTTCAATGATGGCTCAGATTGATCCAACAAGAATCAATCGGGATATCAGCGTAATTGTCAATGAAGTGATTCATCATTTGCAGAAAGAAAACAATTCGTCGGTTGAAATTACGCTGGAAGTTCATGCAAACAGTGAAACAGGTTTTTCAAACGACACAATCAGGACCGTTTCGGAAAATTGTCGGACATTAAAAATTCAAGATTACAGTTTTAGGAAGTAATGTCTGAGCTACAAAAACCAAATGAGGCTTAATAATAAGATTTATTAGGCCTCATTTGGTATTAGAAAAACAAAAATTTGACACAAAAATTATTATTTTAAAGAAGAAACATATTTTTGACAACGGCAGCCGTTTTTGTAAAAAATTACACGCACCAATAATATTTTTTATTATTTATGATAATGTTTCAATCATACAAAATATATTTAAATTTTTACAAAACTCTGCGCAAGAACTCTAAAAACTTTAATTATACAAAAAAATAAATGCTTTTTGTTTGTTTTGTCAACATATAATACTATTTATTTTATAATCAATGTTAATAGAAAAGGAAACATAGAATTAAACATTTAAATACAATTAGTTGTTCTAAATATTTTTTATAAAACAATACTCAAAAAGTATTACAGAAAATCTCATCAAAGTTATTTAATTTTTTATTTTTTTGACAAAACTTCTCAATTAGCGCACACTTTCTCCCAAAAAAATCCAGCATCGTTTTATGGTTATGCAGAATATCTGCGTCAAGCCCCCTCTTCATTTTGGTAATTGAATAATTTTGTATATGAAAAGTACACGGTTGTCGTGTGCTTCCTTTTGCAAAAGGACATATACAATGTTTGAGAAAAAATATAACAACTGCTCCATAGTCGGAGCGGAAGCAGCCGGGGTTGTTTACAGACGCGCTGTTCGCACAAACGGGTTCGGTCAGTGTGCTTTAACGTTCCGTCGTTTTTTAAAAGAGTATCAAGCCGCATACAGGTTGGGACAAGCACTGCCAACGCCTCCGGAACAGCTGACAGTTTATTTGAAATCATTGAGAGCTAAATTTCGTCTTGAAACGGACAATATCGAAAACATGGTTAAAGCGGCTTATCGAATAAGGCTTCCTCAACTTAAGAAGCACGAAACCAATAACCCTAAATCACACAAACGAAACACCGTCCGTCGAAACAGGAGGAAATAGCCCATGAAAAAGAATAAGACAATGAAAGAGCAATTCCGCTCTTATATCCTAAGCCCGGAAGACAGGGATTACGCTTTTCAAAATGTTGATAAAGACAAGCTTCGTAAAGTGATTGAAGACTTTCCGAAGTATTTAAAAGGTATTCCCGTTTATCCGC
>CALXOZ010000027.1 GCA_944390195.1 uncultured Alphaproteobacteria bacterium | reverse complement strand
TTAATGAAGCGCACGGCTATTATTACAACGGCGACTTTTCTTTGATTAAAGAGGAAAGCGCGGCTTTTTTTGAAAACGAAAACCTGCCCCGCCCGAGCAATACGACAACAGCTCTTTCATTGTTTTATTCTTTTTCATGGACTATTTCTTCCTGTTTCGACGACCGGTGTTTCGTTTGTGGGATTTAGGGTTATTGTTTTCGTGCTTCTTATGTTGAGAAAGCCTTATCCGATAAGCCGCTAACCATGTTTTCGATATTGTCCGTTTCAAGGCGAAATTTAGTTCTCAACGATTTCAAATAAACTTTCAACTGTCCCGGAGGCGTTAGCAGTACTTGTCCCAACCTGTATGCGACTTGATACTCTTTTAAAAAACGATGGAACGTTGAAGCGCACTGACAAAACCCGTTTGTGTGAACGGTGTGTCTCTGTAAACAACACCAACCGCTTCCGCTCCAACTATGGAGTAGTTGTTATATTTTCTTTCAAACATTTTATATATCCCTTTTGCAAAAGGAACCGCATAACAATTACGCGGTTTTTATATACAAAATTATTATGTGAATAAATGTGCGAGTAAATTTAAGGAACAGGTGTATTGCAATTCTAAAAAATTTATTTTCATTAAATTTATAAAATATAGATATAATATAAATTCTTTTTAGAAATATTTATTCATTCTAATATTGCACTTAAAGAAAGAAAATAGTAACTATTAATAAATTAGTCTTTATTAAATTGTTTAAAAAAGGGATTGTTTTTATTTTTATTAGATAGCTTTTGCATTTCTAACATAGGGTTTTTTGATACTGTGTTAGAAATTTTTGAAGATATAACTTTTTCTATTTTGGAAGATGAAGAGGTAAAATTCCTATCATCAGTTCCTGCATCAAAATTCTCAAAAGAAGAAGCATTTCCATCACCATTATACAAATATGTAAAACGGGAGTTTTCCTTTTCATAACGTTGTTGCAGATTTTCGTTTGCAATTAAGGCATACGCTTTTGTTGCGTATCGTTCCAATATCCGGTTAATGTTCAAAATGATCGGGTATCCTTCAGAAACTTTTGGAGCATTTGCGACTTTTAAGTTATCCCTTTTTTTACACTCAGATATTGCTTTTTCTTTTTCTCTTGGTCGACATTCTTCAAAGAAATGACATTCATAATATGGGCATTTACATATATTCTTCCATCTTAAATTTCCTTTTTCTGGACGAAAAACCCAGTATTGAGGTAAATAAGTTTGTTTCGTTTTCATTTGTTTTTGATAAATACTACAAATTGCAGAAGATTGTATTATTTTTTCTTGCATCTGATCAAAGTATCGAATACTTGTTTTTTCCTTAATTTTTTTTAATTTTTCAGGATCAAAAACATTTTTAACGAATCCTGTATCATCATAAGGGCAAAGTACCTTTCCTATATTTTTTAGTTCTTCAAGATCATCACTATAATCGGATGAGGCTAAAATCCCTTCAGTAAGAACATATAAATTACTTTTAAAAACAATATTGGTCTGCATAAACTAGTCCTCAATATGATAACAAAGGTCTATTTTTTCGCACGCATACACATCATATTCCGTCGGATCTTTATTTGTTTTAACAATCGCATGGAAAACAGAAAAATCATCTACATATACTGACAACGTGATTACTTCATCAATTCCTCCAAGTATTGGAAAAGTAACCATATCTTCGCTATGTTCTCCCGTTTTAAAAACAAAGTTAGCGGTTTCCATACAATCAACCGTAGAAAGATGAACAATTCTTTCTTTTGTAGGAATCGGTTGACCTTTAGATAACAAGGTAAGCCATTCCCCGTTAGACAAAGCTATTTTGATATCATTATTAAGCATATATTTCCCACGATCATCTGGCGCGGCATCAACCGTACAAGCTCCTTCGGCTATATCCCATTCGGGATTATCAGGAAAATAAAGCTTTGGGGCAAAAAGAGGACGAAGTTTTTCTTGCAAAAGGCGTAATTTACTAGATCCCCCAACACATAAAATACATCCAACTTCATCTTTAAATGAGAAAGAAATTACTTTACTTAATTTTTCAATGGCTTCTTCTACAAAAGGCAAAGCAACATCTTGCAATTCTTGATATGAAAAAGTAACTTTAAGATTTTTTTCTTGTATATTTATCAAATCTTTAGTGCTATCTTTTTTGGATAAAGAAATTTTTGCCAACTCAGTTTTTTCCAGCAATTCATCATATTCAGCAACACTTAAATGCTCAAACGGTATCAATTTGAGTCCTTCTTCACGAACAACTTTTTCATATATTTTTCGAGCAAATTCTTTATCAATATTATCTCCGGCTTTATAGAGATTATCTGTATAAATCTCGTGGATTGTTCCATCTTTTATTTCTAGAGCAGAAATATCTAAGGTGCCTCCGCCCCAATCGAAAACGACAACCCTGGAAAAAGCTCGCAATTCATGGTAATGGGCAACAAAAGCGGCTGTAGGCTCGCTAATAAATTTTTTTACGGTAATTCCCGCTTTTTCAGCAGCTTTTCTCAAACATTTCTTTTTTGAGGCTTCAAAATTAACCGGAACAGAAATAACAGCAGAGGAAATATTTTCTTGTTTTGTTTTTGCCGTCTTTTTTAACGCTTTTAAAATTTCTGCAGCAACATCAACAGGAGTATATTTTTTGTCTCCAGCTTCCCAAATTTTCTTTTCATCATTTAAAATTGTTTTAATGGATAAAACTATATGACAGTCGTTTTCTAAAGTATGTAGCTTATCTTTAACGTCACTTCCGACAGATATTTCCCCGTTATTTTTATTTATTGCTACAATCGACGGCATTGGAGTCCCGGTTCTTTTGCTGTCGCCTATATAAAATTTACCGCTTTCTTCAGAAAAGAAAACTAAAGTGGAGTTTGTAGTCCCAAAGTCTATGCCACAATTTGTCATATTATATTCCTTTTTTAAAGGAGACATTATAACGCTCTAAAATTTCAAATATTTTGTCTAAAATAATAGAGAATTTCTCCGGATCTTTTTCATTGCGAATCTTTTCAAAATCTGTATATCGTATGGAGAAGTCCCTTCCTAATTCTCGAGCAAACTCCTCTTTTAGAGAACCTTTTTCTTGTTGAAGAATATCATTAGCTTTCTTAAATTTTTCAATTTCCTGTTTTTGATTTTCATATTTTTTAAAAAAAACCTCGTTATCATCTATTATTTTATCATTTAATTCTTTGTTTTTACTTTTTAATTTTTGCAATTCATCAATAATGGCTTCTTTTTCTTGCTCCAATTTTTGGAGTTCATCATTTTTTAAATTTAAATCATGTTTTAATCTCTCCATATCGGATTTAAACTTGCTATTTTCTGCAGACAAAACTTTTTGTTGCCATTCTTTCTTTTCGAATAATTCTTCAATAAGGAGGTGAATTTTTTCTGTTTCTTTGTTCCATTCCTTTTTTTTATTTACTTGGATTTCTTTTGCTGTCACTGTTTTTGTGACCTGATTTGTTTTTTCTTGATTGCATGCCGAACATTTTTCTTTTTTATTTATTTTTTTTATGTTCTTTTCTAATTTTTTTATTAAATTCTCTTTTTTTTCTTGTCTTTCATCGGTCAGTTCAACGCACATTCTTTTAAGATAATTCTTTAAAGGTAAAGAATTATCTTTTGTCAAAGAATCAATTAACTCTTCTTTAAAATTATCAATAAAAAAATTAAAAGCCTCTAATGTTTGGTTTTTAACGACATTTTTCACAAAAATTGTTTGAAGCGTTTCTTCTTTACATTTTTTATTTAGGAGCAAAACTTCTACTTTATAGAAATCTTTTATGCTTTCTTTTTTCTTAAGAAAAAAAGAATTAAGCTCTTTTTCATTATTATAATACGGTTCAAATTCTTGAACTATATTATAATACGCATCAAGTTCTGATTTTTTTTCTTTAGACGATGCAATATGAAGTGTCGCTGACATAAAAAATCCTCCTTTTTGACAAAAAGAATATCGTATACGAGCTTAACAAGCAAATATTTTATAAACTGTTATCAACTTAACCGCGTATTGCTGATACTGTAGTATCAATGTAATTGATGACAAACTTAGTTTCATTTGCTTTAACCGCATTGATACAATAATTTTTTATATTGTTATTCCTTAAAAATTGTTTGATAAATTTTTTTTCAGCGAATTTATAAATAGCATTATCTTAATATCTTTTGGTACAAACGAAATCATAGTCCCCTGTCATTTTTACCAAATTAATTTCCTTTGAACGGACATTTCCGTAACAGTAATTTTATGAAAGTGGTTTAAAAGAAAAGACAAGATACCAAATTAAAATTTTATCATCATCTGCCTCCTTCAGATTTATGTTTGTATTTATGTTTGTATTTTTGTTTTCTTTCCTGTCGCTCCTGATCCTGATAATAGCTTGAGCTTTCATAAGTGGCGCGTCTGAGCCATCGGGACGCACTCAGCATTTCTGAAATCGGTGCCGTCGCGACATTAAAAATGCCCTTTATTTCATAGAAAATATCGTAAAGACTTTCAGGTAGTTTGGGCAGATAATATCCTTTCTGATATGCCCATTGGTATCGGATAAGATATTTTCTCGGTTCTTGCTGATTGTATGTGTGGTGCGGTCTTTTATTTTTACCGGTGATGCCGCACTGACTGTAGCCGACATAGCTGTAATTGTTGAATTTCTTTTTATACATGCTTTACCTCGCGAGTAAAAAACAACCACCCGACAACCGTGTGGTTTTCATGTATAAAATTATTCAATTACCAAAATGAGGGGGCTTTACTCTTTTAACAACCATCAATAACAGAGAAGTTTCTTTTCGAACTTTGCTTTAATTTCTTTCCAGTTCGGCATTTTCGAAGACAAAAGTCTGTAAAAATCTTCATCATGCCGCGAATAAAAGGCATGACAAAGTTCGTGAATAATAACGTAATCAATCGCCTGTTTACTCGCTTTGATCAGATCGGGATTTAAAACAATTTCGTGTCGTTTCAAGTAACTGCCCCAACGCTTTTTCAGGCGTCTGATCTTTAGTTCGGGCGGCGACAGATTCGGAAAAGACTTTAAACATTCCGTCAGCCGTTGTGCGAAAACAACTTCCGCCCGTGACAAAAGCCAACGTTGAAAATCTGCCGTGATTTCATCGGATTTTTGCGGCGCTGAGGATAAAATATACAACCTGTTTTTCGTTACTTTAATGCGGTTTTTATAAGCAGCTTTTTCGATAATAACCTGATATTGACGCCCCAGATACAAGACGGAAGATCCTGAAAGAAATTCCGTCGGTTCTTTTCTGTTGAACTGTTGAAAATATTTTTTTTGTTTTTCGATCCATGCTTCTTTGCGTTTAATAAACGCGTTAATCTGTGTATCGCTTGCCTCTATCGGTGCTTTTATCACAACGGACAGATCGGGATGAACTTCTGCCGCAATCGATTTTCGAAGTTCCCTTATAATATTCATCAGAGCATATCCTTGTTCTGCACCGCAAGATTCCAGGCTGTTTGCGCAATTTGTTCCACGGTATCGGCGTTTAATTTTTCTTCGACCTCGTCAAACAAATAGTCTTCAATATCATTGATTACATTGCGCCGGACGCTTAAATCGTTTTGAAAATCAACGATTTTACGACTTTGGATAATATGGACGATTTTAGAAATGATCGCATTGTACGTTTCGTCCGGCACATTTAGAAATGGCTTGATGTTGCGATAAAAGGGGTGAAAGGTCTTTGTGGTTCTGAACATTTCGGGAATATCCGAATCCGTATAATCCTCTACGGCCTGCTGATACGCCTTGGCTTGACTAAGCAGAGCCTTCAAGTCTTCTTGTTTCGCTGTTTTCAAATCGGAAAGAAGTTTTTCGATCAGATCGCTGAATTTTTTATAAAAGATCTCGTCCTGTCCCCATTTTTCCCGAATGACCTTTTTTGTCTGAGCCAAGATCGCATCAGCTTTTGATCTGTCCGACAAACCGTTTTTCTGATCTTCGATATAACGGTTAAACTCCTGCATATCGGACAGGCTGATTTCTTTGGACAGGATTTCTGCCTCGCCCGCGTTGACATATTTATCCAGCAGTTTGATAATCTGATCTTTGTATTTTGAAAAGTCGACCGTTTGCGCGCATGCCAGTTGGGTTGTTTTTTTGATTTCGATATATTTTTTCAAAGTAAAACGGTATCGTTCCAACGTATCAGCGTCGACTTTATCGTAAAAATCGTACAAAGACGTGCAGACGGAAAACTGATTGATACAAGCATTCACGTCTTCATAAAAAGCCTCGCGAATTCGTTCGTCGTTTTTCAACAACATAACGTAGGCGTCCGTATTATTCTTATCTGTGACGGGGGAAAAAGCGGCATCCAAACGATCAAAGATATTTTTTAATAATTCGATTTGACTATCCGTGTCCAGCAGAGCGTTTTCAATATCTTTTGGATCGAATTTTGAAAACAGTTCAAGGGCGTTTTTCAGATTTTTCGCGTTTTTGGAATAATCAATGATCAGTCCGGCTTTTTTGCATTGTTTGCCCGCATCACCGTTAAAGACGCGGTTGACACGTGCGATTGCTTGCAACAGATTGTGATCCTTTAGCTGTTTTGCCAAATACAACACCGTGTCGCGCGGTGCATCGAAACCGGTCAAAAGTTTGTCTACAACGATCAAGAGTTCGCATCCTTCAGGATTCTTTTTATAGTCCCGAATGATTTGTTTTTCGCGCGTTTCCAAAGATCCGTATTTGTGTTTTTGTTCAGAAAGGTAGTCCGTAACGACTTTTTTATGATCGGCAAGAGCATCGTCAGCGCCATCTTCCGCAGGCGAGTCCGAAATTACGACTTCACAACGCAAATCCCCCAACATTTCAAACGCTTTTTTGAACATAACGGCGGCATATTTACTGGGCGCGACAAGCTGACCTTTCAGCCCCGTATCTCTGAAATTTTCCATAAAATGATCAAACACATCCAAAGCAATCATTTCTATGCGTTGCGCCGTTTCTTCCAACACGGATGCCGATACGCATTTTTTATTGAAATCCGCGCGTTGCTCCGGCGTCATTTTATCGAATATGCGTTCGTAAAATTTATCGGCGTTCGGGTTGACCGTCTGTTCAACAAAGCGCCCCTGATAGATCAAAGGCAAAACGGCTCCGTCGGCTTCTGCTTCCGAAATCGTATATTCGTCAATCAATCCGCCAAATTTGTTGATGGATTGAGATTTAGTCAGGAAGCCGTCTTTTGTCTTTATCTTTTTCATCAACGGCGTACCGGTAAACGCGATCTGACATGCACGAGGGAGAATTTGGTTCATCATGCCATTGGCATCACCGCCCTGAGTACGATGCGCTTCGTCAATCAAAATGAACAGGTTTTCATCGTTGTCGGTAAAATCCGTTTTCTGGTCGAACTTATGCACCAACGTCGTAATGACGTCCGACGTTTTTGACCGTATTTTTTCGATCAGGTCATTACAGGACGTCGCCTGTTGAACGCCTTTTTTGATGTTGCACGCGGCGAAAGTATCACGAATTTGCACGTCAAGATCACGGCGATCGGTTACAACGAAAATGCGCGGATTTTTAACGGTTTCGATCAGGTTTTTAACCAACATCACCATTGTCAGCGATTTTCCCGATCCCTGCGTGTGCCAGATCAGTCCTCCGCGGCGTTTGCCGTTTTCGTCGCGTTCTTTAACGCGTTTTATTGTTTTTTTTATGGCGAAGAACTGCTGATATCGTGCGATTTTTTTGACGCCGTTATCGTAGACGATAAAGTTTTTCACAAGCTCAATCAATCGTTCGGGGCGCAGAATGCTAAAGATGCCGCGATCCTGTTGTGTCGGCGTTTCCTTTGGTTTTTGCAAATAAGCCCCGCGTAACAGGTCGGCGCCGATCTGTTTGACAATGTCAGGGTCTACGGGACGATTGACGCTGTCAAGCACTGCGGCGGTAAATGAATCGTCCGCCCCCCGTTCTTTCCAATGCGAATAAAATTCGAACGGCGTCAACATCGTTCCATATCTGATTTGACTGATGTTTGAACAGACTAACAGCTGAGGGAACAAAAAGAATTTAGGTGTTTGCCCCTGTTTTTGATTGCGAACCATCTGATAAACCGCTTCGTCCACGGAAACGGAGGCTTTTTTGTTTTCGATAACTGCAAAGGGAATACCGTTGACGAACAGGACGATATCTGGGCGACGATTACGATCTTCCGAAATTTCAAATTCCGCAACGACGTGATAAGTATTTTTCGTCGGATCGTTCCAGTTGATAAAGCGCATTTGGGGCGAAGTTTTTTTTCCGTTTAATAGTTCAGACACGGCTTTTCCGCTTAAAAGGTCGGAAAATATATTTTCCGATGCGGCGATCATACCGTCGTCAAGCCGAACTTTTTCCAAAGAAAAAATCGCTTCGCGAATGCTTTTGTCGGAAATGGTTTCATCGTTGATTGCGCGGACGGCGTTAAACGCGATATCGCGCAGGATATACTGATTTTTGCCGTCGCGTAATTCGTTGACCTTGTAGCGAGGGATATAGTGATAACCCAGATTGATCAACTGAAGCAAAGCGGGAATCTGCGACGAAGACGCTTCGTCAAAATCGGGTAGGGAGAAAGTCATAACCGCTTTTCCTTTCGTTACATAAAATTAAATTAAATCATAATTTCGCATTATATAGGGCTTTGTTTCAGCTATATCATAAAGATTATCAATAATTTTTCCATTTTGAAAATGAAAGGGAACCGTAAAGGCGCCGGAATAAGAACGCTTTCCTTCAATGACGGGAATATAAAAATCATTTGTGTTTTCTATTCTATAATCAAGGGAACTTCTTGCTAATTGGGAACAGGTATCAATTTCGTTATATAAAGACATGGGGGAATAACGTACGGCAAACAGAATTAACTTAGCGGCGATTGCATTAAGGCAATTTTCAAGCGTTGCCAGATGAAAAACCTCATTTCCTTTGTGCTTTAAATTGTTATAAGCATCGTACCAAGGTATTGATTTAGTCGGTTCTTTTGCATTCCAATTTTCAAAGGGGCAACATTTAAACGGATTTGCATATCCGACTAATGATATTTTATATTTAGTTAAATCAACTAAATCCAATAATTTAACATAGTCAGATGTTCTTTCATTTTTTCCTAAATTATACAGTTTAAAGCTGTTTTCAATTTCCGTACAGGAAAGAATGAGTAATTCTTTTATTTTATGGCTATACGTTCTTAATCCTTCTGCGGAAGGTTCTACATAAAGCAATATCTCTTGTAATTTTTGGATAAGAATTCCTAAATCTCGCTTTGCTCTACACAGTTCGACAGTAGTAAAATCCAACTCATCTTGGATTTTAACATTTAAAAACGGTTTCCAGATATGTTTGTTTTTTATACCTATATCCATTCTTTCTTTTTTTATTATTTCATATTCAAAATAATTTTTTATAACATCTTCTATGTCATGCGACTTATCAAAAATAGGCGTGTTTATTATCTGCGAAGCAAAATCATATTTATCAATTTGTAAAAAAACATTTTGCCGTTTTTCATTTTCATATGCGATTAAGCGATACTTTTCTTTTTTAGAAAAATAAACATCTGTTTTCATTTTAATTCACTTTCACTCGGATTTGACCGGTCAGAAGTTTTTGCATCAGGGCTTTTTTTTCCAGTTTAAAAGCCTCCAGTTTTTTGTTTAACAGCTCAATTTCTTCATCGGCTTTGGAAAGAATGTCCGCAATCGCCTTTTGTTCGGCTGGACATGGTAACGAAATAGGAAGATATTGAAATTCAGATAAATAATATCTTTTATGTCCACCTAAAGGATATTTTAGGCGTTTCATTTGCTCAAATACAAACTTTAAATTTGTTTCTGATTTTAAAGGCGTTAAAATTTTAATTGCAGATGATTTTATTTTAAATGGAAAATCAACATATTTTATATCTGTAGTAAAATCATCAAATATAATACAGTCACCTTTATTATAAACTCCTTCAGTGTCATTTGTTGATCCTAGTATAAAAGCTTTGTTTGCAGTTAAAACAGGAATTTTGCTTTTATTATATATCAATACCTCATCGACTAAATATTTTGAAGGTTGTTCATATTGTAGTATTGACGCTAAATCTACATCAATCCATGGTTTTTTAAAGCCTTTGAGGCGGTGTTTGCCGGTCAGGAGCTGTTGCATCAAGGCTTTTTTCTGAATTTTCTTTTTTTCAATCAACGCCGACAATTTTTCAATGCCTTCATCCCAACAGCTTAAAATCTCCGCAATCTTCTTTTGCTCTGCTAATGGGGGAAGAAGAATTTTTATATTGTTAAGTTCTTGAGTATCTAATTTTCCTGCACCAATCCCCGTACCAACAACCATATTTTTTATAAAATGTTCATTTGTTTTAAACCAATATAATAAAAATTGATTAGTAATATTGTTTTTTACTGATATTCCCTTGACATCTTGATTAAATGCAAGTTTTCTTGTAGCAATCCCAATGGGAATACAATTCCACAACATACTTCCCCGAACTAATAAAAGTAAATCCCCTTTGTTTACAGAGTGAGAACCCTTCTGAAGCCCTAACTCTGTAATTTTCTCTTCAGAAGAAGAAAAAAAAATTCCTCTCATAGCCGATGCTGAAATCCATGGAATATCACCATTCCAAAAATCAGAATTATTTTTACTGGGGGTTCCTCCCGAAGACATAGAACAACAATCAGCCAGCTTTTTAATACTCCACCCTTCAGGAATTTTTTGATTAGTTTTCGTCATTGTTTGTCAACCTGTTCAGATGAGGTGTTTTCTTTGTCCATTTGGACTTCGCATTCCACTCCTTTCGCTTTTATATTTAAATGCTTCATTTTTTCCAAACGTCCTAAAAGCTCAATGGCGGGATTGTCACATTTGTCGTATTGTGTAATATATTTTCCCGGATTTTCTGAATTTACCGACATAACAAGATCAATCAGTTTTAATCTTAATTCCTGAATCGTTTTTTTATCATTTATGGCTTCAATTTGCTCTGATAAGCCCGCAAACGATTTGCATACGGCCTCTTTATAAGCATATTCCTCTATGAGTTTTTTACTTAAGTTGATTCGACGATTAAAATGAATCCCTAACCAAATTAAAGGAATATATAATGGTAAAACAGCAATTGTCATATTAGGAATTTTTTGAATAACTTCTTCTAGGCCTTTTCCTTGAAAAAGCCAAGTAACATACACTACAAAAGGTAAGAATGCGATGCCAAGCATTACCCCAATCAATTTGGAAAAACGCTCAGATGTCACATTTCGTTCGTTATTTTCTTCTTCTTTTTTTTTATTGAACGCTCCAGCCAATCCCGCTGTCACACTGTCAGGCAAATAACTTCTGATTTCTTTAACAACAGCATCCTTGCTATTGTTTGCATTTTTTAAAAATGCATCCATTTTTTCATTATTTTCCTTAGAAAAGGTAGCAAAATTTCCTTGAAGGCATATATATTGTTTTTTTAATTGATCATAACAATCTTCAAGCTCTTTTTTGAGCCCTTCTTCTTGTTCTCCGTTCTCTTTCGTATAGCCCATAATTTCATCATATAAATCATCTATATCAGATTTTTTATCTAAAGCTTTTGATTGGAGATCCAATATCTTTTTAAGTGATGATGACGCTTCATTTTCAATATTAGCTATGCTTTCCATTGTGCTTTTTGCGCTTGATAAATCAGAAGAAGCATCTTTTTGGGATAGAGAAATTCTGCTTTGGATGTTAGCAAGTTCTTCTTCATTTTCTGATAGTTCTTTAGCTCTTGCATTTATATTTTCTACCGCTTCTTGAATGTTGTTCGCTGTTTGTACAGCATTTTTAAGCATATCTTCGTTCTCTGAATAGTTTTTCATAACTTCTTTGATTTCATCAAGAAGTTGAACTGCGTCGTTTCTTTCTTTTGAGGATTTCTGCGTAAGAAGTATTGCATTCTCTAATATTTTTTTAGCCTCGGATTCTGTTGTGCTTATTTTGCTTTCAGCAATACTTTTTGCTTCGTTCGCTAATATTTGAATTGCAGAGAAGTCTTTTTCGAGAGCTTCTATGCGTTCCCATGTCTTTTTACGTTCTTCATTTAAATATTCCGTATCAGCCATATTCTATTGCCCTCTTATTTTAGCCCGTATTTCGCTTTTATCTCTATCACAGCAACAAAGTTCATCCTGCCTGCAGTGCATTTTATCTCCCTTCAGAATGCTTTCAATCATTTATTTAATAATTTCTGCCGCGGTATGTCCGGTGATGGCAAAATGCAATTTATTTTGAACCGTGGCAAAAAATGTTTTTGTCATCTCCACATCTTTAGAATAGTCAATGCTTGTGGCATAAATATCCGTTATTTTTTGATAGGCCATGCGCTCGGAAGCTCGGATATCCCGAATTTCTTCCAATAAATCATCAAAAAAACGAGTGCTGAATTTGGATCCGTATTTGAATCTGTCGGAATCAACGGCAAATCCTTTGTATACATAATTATGTAATATGTCTGTCGCCCATTGTCGAAATTGTGTGCCGCGGGGAGAATTAACACGATAACCGACGGCTAAAATAGCTTCCAGAGAATAAAAATTTGTGTTATAGGTTTTTCCATCTTCTGCAGTATGTGCAAATTTTGCACATACTGAATCTTCGATTAACTCAGAAGCCTCAAAAATATTTTTTAAATGCTTTGTTACAACACTTCTGTCAACATCGTACAATTCTGCGATTTTCTTTTGGGTTAGCCAAACATTATTATTTTCATAAAGAACATCGATGGACACACTACCATCCGGAGCCTGAAACATTATCAGTTGATTATCGGGTGTTTTTTTCATCCTTTATACTCCCAATTCGTCCAAATAATCTTTCATTTGGGCTTGAACCGTTTTTAGTTGCAATTCCAAATCGGCGATTTCGGCTTTGACGGCGGACAAGTCAATTTCCTCTTCCTCCTCAAACGTATCGACATAACGCGGAATATTCAGGTTAAAGTCGTTTTCTTCAATCTCGTCAAAGCTTGCCAAATGCGAAAATTTTTCAATTTCCGAACGGTTTTTATAAGTCTCAAATATCTTGGTGATGTGCTCCGGTTCAAGCGTGTTTTGATTTTTTCCCGCCTTAAATTCTTTGCTGGCATCAATAAACAAGACGTCTTTTCGTTCTTGATTTTTACCGCCTTCCTGTCGGGACTTGTCAAAAATCAGAATGGCAACAGGAATTCCCGTCGTTTGAAATAATCCTGCCGGCAAACCGATAACCGCATCAAGCAGATTTTCCTTTATCAGCGCTTGGCGGATGCGCCCCTCCGAACTGCCGCGAAACAAAACACCGTGCGGAACAATTACCGCAACGCGCCCCGATTTTTCTTTGGCGGTGGCTATCATATGCGAAATAAACGCATAATCCCCCTTGCTGGCCGGAGGCATTCCGCGATCAAAACGATGATAGATGTCATTTTCCAAATGCTTTTCGCCCCATTTATCTAAAGAAAAAGGAGGGTTTGCGACAATCACATCGAACTGCATCAGTTTTTCATCCTCTTTCAGCAAAGGATTGTTCAGCGTGTCTCCCCATTCCAAACGGGCGGAATCTTTGTGGTGCAAAAACATATTCATACGCGCCAGATTGTACGTCGCTCCGGTTTTTTCCTGACCGTACAAAGCATAGTCACGAGAATCTTGCTTTTCGACTTCTTCGCCCGCCAACAAAAGCAGACCGCCCGAACCGCACGTCGGGTCGCAAATGCGATCCCCGGGCTTTGGCATCGCCAGTTTTGCCAGCAATGACGCAACGACTTTCGGGGTGTAGAACTCACCCGCTTTTTTCCCCGCATCCGACCCAAAGCGTTCGATCAGATACATATACGCGTTACCCAACAGGTCGCCGTCAACTTCCGACAGGTCAACTTTGTTAAAATCTCCGATCATGTCCCGTAACATTTTGTTACGTTGTGATGTCTGACCCAAAACGGACTGGTTATTAAAATCAACCGTAAAAATATCGTGCAAAGGTCCGTTTGCCTCTTCAATTTTATGTAAGGCAATATTCAGAAGTTCGCCGATATTGTCCGCGTTCTGGTTTTCATAAATGTCGGAAAAGGTCGCCCCCTCAGGCAAAACAAAGCGCGCGTTTTTCAGTTTCAACGCAATGCGATCTTTGTCGTCACCATAACGGGCTTTCAGTTTTTTGACTTCGGCTTGCTTGATGTCGCTGATATATTTAAAAAATAAAAACGCTAAAATATAATCCTTAAAAACACTGCTATCCACAACGCCCCGCGCAGAATCCGCAGCGTTCCACAGCAGTTTATTCAATTCGTCTTGAGTTAAAACAGCCATTTTATATCTCCGTATTTAAAGACAATTCCAATAATTTTGCTTTTTTCTCTGCCAAACGTCGCGACAATTCCTTTTCCTTTAAAAGCAAAAAGTATGTTTCCGCGAGAAGTTTCTGCCGTTTCAACGGCAACAGCGGAATATCCAAACTTTCAATGCCCGATCGAACAATAGCCTGCAAAGTGCCGGGATTCCTGCGAGAGGACATTTGTGCTTGTCCCGATTTTGAATTAAGATAAAAAACCAGAAACTTGGGCAAAAAATGTTTGTCCCGAACGGAAAGCACAAACAACAAATTGGAAGCAATGGCGTCATGAGCACCTTGATACAGTGCGGCTTTAAATTCGCCTCTGCTTGACAGAAGAACGTCCTCTGCCTTTAACAGATAATCCTTCTTGAAATGTTTGGGAGTGAAACAAACCGGGACATCCGCGATAATCCCGCCGCCGATCACGTCCTTCGGCTGAACAACTTGATATAATCCGTCCGACATATTCGGCACCGCTCCTCGAAAAGGATAGCCTGCCCTGATTTCGGCAATGTCACAAAGTCGTGTCAATGTAATTCCTCCAGGTTTTTAAACAGAATAGATAAAACAGATGAAAATTACAATAGAAAAAAAACGCACTTTTTTTATTGACAGCGACGCCGCAAAAAGATATCTCTAAAAAAAGAGGGCGGAAGTCCGCCCTCTTTGACAGCCGGAACAACGCCCGACAATCTTTCGCAAATTTTGTTTTACCGCGTTATTTCCGTCGCTGTCAAGGTTTAAACCTTTAAGACGGAGGTTTGTATGACAGCAAACATGACAATAGCATCAGATATTTTGAAACACGTCGGTTGGGATTCCAAGTCCGATTGGTATGTCGGAATTGCGTCGGATGTATCAACCCGTTTATTTCATGACCATAACGTTGACGAAAAAAACGGTCGTTGGATTTATCGTGACGCCCAAAGCGAAACAGACGCACGAGACACGGAACGATACTTGTTGCGGAATTATCCTTTTCAAGGCGGTACGGGCGGCGGAAATTATCCCCGCTATGTTTATGCGTATGAAATCACGCCCACGACCAAAGAATAGTATCTCTCCCGCGTTTATCGGGTGTCCGTAAATACGGGATTCCGGCGAGACAACATGTCCGCATATGCAGATAATTAAGAAAGATTTATGCGACGTGAAAGGCAGGTGATATATATGGCAACAAATCCGCCGAAGGGCGATGGACACCGTAACGGTGCAATCAAAGATCGGTCTCAGGTTCATAATCCGAAAACAGATCGTTGGGTTAAACGCGATACCGATACAGGGCGGTTTATTGACCAAAAGGCCGATGACAAACCGTTTATAAGCGTTCGCAAAGAAAAGCAATAATTCTTAAAAAAAAGCCGCTCTGATAAAAATCAGGGCGGTAGCTTTTTAGTGCTGTTTTGGGAATTTGTTTTTGAGGCTTTTAAACAGTTTTAAAAAAAAAGATGTTTAAGCAAACTGATAAAAACACTCCTGTTTAATATCGACTTTAAACCTGTTTTTATATCGGCATACGATCGGGAATGATTTCGAGATTGCTAAGCTACGAAGGCAAGTTCAAGAAGGATTATCAAGACCATACCGGTTTGATTAACTTCTGGGTCGTTTTACCTGAAATACGCAGGCGGGGCATTAAGGTTCCACCTGTTTTGCTTTTTTATTGTCTGTTTAAACGGCGTTATACGCGTTGATAATATGTTCCCAGTTTTTTATCGCAGATTTTCCGGATT
>CALXOZ010000026.1 GCA_944390195.1 uncultured Alphaproteobacteria bacterium | reverse complement strand
TATGTCGAAGCTCCTGCAGAAGGCGAAGCAGCTCAATACGAATATGTCGAAGCTCCTGCAGAAGGCGAAGCGGCTCAATATGAATATGTCGAAGCTCCTGCAGAAGGCGAAGCAGCTCAATACGAATATGTCGAAGCTCCTGCAGAAGGTGAAGCGGCTCAGTATGAATATGTCGAGGCTCCTGCAGAAGGCGAAGCCGTGCCTTCAACAGATATGCAAGAACCTGACTTGCCGCCAGAAGAAGAAGATATTCCGTCTTCAACTTTTTCATATCAAGACAGTTTATCGTCTGAAAATATTCCTTCCGATCCTGAAGTATTGGAACCTGTTGCAGAATCAAGGGAAAATGAAGAATACACTACATCAGAAGAAAATATTGCGGCTCCTGAATTGGAAAAGACGGAAGATACAACAAGTTCCCCGTCTGATTCAAATGCGACAGCCGCAATTGATGCCTTAGCTGAAAAAACGGCAGAACAAGAAAATATTCCTGACGATAATGCCCGAATTGTTGCAGAAGAAACACAGGAAGAACAAGATCCTCAACAAGATTCCGACATGATTGCTCCAACAGGCGCCTTTTCATTTGACGGGACACAAACAACTGCATTCACCGGATCAAAAGACAGCGATCATGTTATTTTAACAAACGTCATGAACGCTTTCGATCATATGGATCAATGGTATCTTATCATCAGCGATTTTTCTGTTTCTCCGATTGACAGACAAACCGGCAGTCCAATGCCTTTGCCGGATGATACTTTCACGCAAGGAGCTTTTATCAGTCAAAACGGCTCTTCTTCTGTTTTTTCAAATACGGTTGAAGTTGAGGTTCCTGAAGATAAATCTTATTGCGCTTTATGTAAAACAAAAGTCATTCCTCTAGCCGGACACGACAACACGACAATAGATTTATCCGATGGAACGGGTATGCTTATAGGTCCGCACGGAGTACAATTAATATTCAGTCATCTAAACAAATTGACAATTCCTGCATTACCAGATCAATCTACAACAGAAGTCGGGGAAAATATACCTGTTATCTATGCTATTCCGCAAGGAGATGGGGCAATGCAGGAAGAAGATACATATGTGTTCAACTCCGGCAGTGCAAGCACTGAAACGGATAAACCTGTAATTGTAGTAAAAGCCGGACACAGTTTATACGGTTGGAATGTTGCTTTCAACAATGGGGTGAATATGAGTTTGGCAGATGTAAGGACATACCAGACTAAAAATATTTCCCTGCCAGATACAGACGGAATTATCAGTTATGGTAAAACCCATTTAACTTTTAAAAATGCGGAAAAAATAAAAATATACGAAGCTCCTTCTTATTGTGGTTATGGAAAGGCTCCTGAAAAATAAACAAAAAGAACCCCGCGAAAACGCGGGGTTCTTCATACGGGACGCAAGTCTTCATACTACCGGCTTTAAAAAGATAAGGTACATACATTCATTATCCCTCTTTTGTAAACAAACCAGACGAATCCAACATCGGTAAATAGTATTTTTATTTAATTTCCGAACGGTATTCCCCGTCTATTTAACTACTCAAACGTCTTTCCGGCTTTAAAGCCGCATGACAGTTCCCTGTGAAGCTCCGAAAAGCCTTTCCGCTTTTATGAATCTGTCCATCATTAAAAATAAAATCATTAATCACTTCAAGCGGACAAACAGGATTTCTGCTTTACCATAACGCCTTGAATAAGAAACGGAAAAATTTTCCGGTAAAGAAATTTTTTCTTCATGATTGATTTCAATGACACACAATGTCGCATGATCAATCCATCCTTTACCATATAAGACTTCCAGAGCGGGCATAACGAATCCCTTTTCATACGGTGGATCCATAAAAACCAGATTGACAGAATCTTTAGCCTGCGGAAGGTTCAAGGCATCCGGGAACAATTGAATATGGCATCCCTCTTTGATAAAAACGTCTGCATTTTTTAAAAAGCATTGAATAGCTTGACGGTCTTGTTCAGAGGCAAACAGGATACGGGCACCGCGTGAAAGCGCTTCCAATCCCAAAGCCCCTGTTCCCGCAAAATCATCAAAAACGGTAATATCATCCCATTGCATTTTATTTTTTTTCAGATGAACTTCGAGTATGTTAAAAACAGCCTCTTTAGCACGATCAGAGGTCGGACGGGTCGTTCGCCCCGTTGGAGCCAACAACTTTTTCGAACGATATTTACCGGCTATAATACGCATAATTTTTCCTTTCAACGACTTTTTTATTTGACAAAAACGACAAAATCAACTACTTTTGTCAAAAAGGCGGATATTTTTTTCACAATTGACAACAAAGTTACTTACAGGTTGGAAAAATAAAAAGAAAAATAGAAAGCCTGTCAAATAAAATAAGATAAAATAAAACAGCTTGATTGAAATAATGCAAACTCAAAGAGTGGTATTTGATGGAAATCAGTAAAAAGAGAAGTTTTAAGGTTTAATATCTGATTTTTTTACATCCGTACCCGAGGTACACATTATTTTGGTGTAAGGAGTTATATTTTATAACAGTGTCAAAAGATAAGTTTTTCATTTCATTTTCCCAAAAACTTAAGGAGGTTCAAAAGACCTCCTTCTTTTTATAAAACAGACAAAACACACTAGTCCCGACAAGCTTATAGTCACGCGAGAAAAATTTTTTGATACAATGAATGCGAGCTCAGTAGACTGATAAACATTAATGTCGAAAGAAATTTTATTAATGTACATATGTATTTAATGTACATATGGCGCATTCACATAGAACATAAGATGCGCGTATCAGATTGTTTTTGTGCCGTACTAACGCCGTAAAAACAGTAAGAAACGTGAAAATGCCGAAGAAATCATGAAATGAACATTCTGAAATCCGAAACGTTTCTGATCATATATATAATTTGCCGGATAACGCCAAAGATGGGAGAATCAATTTTACGCATTTTCTAAAAGGCGGAAGTAATCCGTCACTCTATGAACAATAGAACGATATTAAATATGAATGCCGTAAAAAGCTTCTGGAATCCAGAGGGTCGATACAACAAACAGAGACACCTGAATCAGCCAATACATCAAAAATCAGCTACCCGAAAACACCCTTTGATCAACCGGATTTGGATTTGTTTACCCCCTTTACGTTTGGCAAGTAGCGAATTGAACGTACAAAAGTATACAAAAAGCCATTCAAACGTAACTGATGGTATGTAAGGTATAGGCGTAGGAAAAGAATCCCGTTAAGAGGTGATTCTTTTTTGTCATTATTTTAACGAACTGATTTGTTCTTTTAGAATTTTACTGGGAACTTCATCGACAGCCCCTTTTTCCAGATTCCCCAATTGAAAAGGTCCGTAGGAGATCCGGATCAAACGTGTTACCTGTAAACCGAAAAATTCCATTAATTTCCTGATTTCACGGTTTTTCCCTTCTTTTAAAGCGACGGTGATCCACATATTCGATCCTTGTTTTTTATCAATAACGACCTGCACCCCTTTATAAAAGACCTGATCAACACAGATACCGTTTTTCAGTTTTTCAACAATTTCTGGTGTCATTTCTCCGTGAATACGGACGCGATAACGCCGTGTCCAAGCGGTCGAAGGTAATTCCAACTGTCGAGCCAATTGACCGTCATTAGTCAATAACAACAGCCCTTCCGAGTTCATATCCAAGCGTCCGACCGAAATAACACGCGGCAAAGAAGCCGGCAGAGAATCGAAAACAGTCGGTCTTCCCTGAGGATCTTTATGCGACGTCAAGATTCCGGCAGGCTTATGGTAACGCCACAAGCGTGTTTTTTCTTTTTCAGGCAAAGGTTTTTGATCAATGGTGATCACATCGTCCTGTCCGACTGTTACTGCGGCGGAAGTTAAAACGGTTCCGTTTACGCAAACGCGTCCCTGTTCGATATAACGTTCGGCATCGCGACGGGAACAGACCCCGGCACGAGCGATCACTTTTGCAATTCTTTCGGGTTTAAGAACGTTCATCTGATTTCCTTTTTCTTCTGATCAAACGAGTTGGAATTCATAACCTGTGCTGTCATCAACACAGGCAAAGCCGACTGCACGACATATTCGTCCGTTTCAAAAAAAGTAACCTGATCCGCCGTATAAACGGGATGGCGTTCAATTTCGGATTCGGTTTCCAAGAAAGTAACACCGCCGAGCTGATAATTTGCCTTTACAGACGGTAGAAAATCGGCGGAGACTGTATCGTTTTCCCCTGATTCTGCGGTCAATTCAAGTCTGGGTTGCCCCAAAGACCGTAAAGCTGTTTCATCATCAAGATTAATCCCTTCCCCCGGCAGGATCTTTGCCAGCTCAAACGCTTCACCGACTTTAGGCATGGGAGGAGTGTTTTCCGAAATTCCACTTTTTTGATCCGCCTGCAGTTTCAGAATAGGTGCCTGCACAACGACAGAAGATTTTTTTGCTTTATGCTCTTTGGGCTGTTTATCCAACCAAACTTTCAAAGATTTTGGCAAAACGGCGAAACGATCGATATTATCTTGAAACATCTGTTCAATCAATTCGATCACTTGACGAACAGTTCTCATTTTTTTCTTTTCAGAATAAAAAATCGGAGGGTTTGCCAAAGCGGCATCAGGGAACAGATCCGCGGCATACTTATAAGGTGTAAATTTGTTTGCCCTTAACAACATAACAGCACCGGCAGGTCCCATGAAATGCGCCAAATAAAGATCAACCGGTGTAATTTCCCCGCCAATCTGGTCGCTGAGTATTTTCTGATTGCTTTTTGCAAACTCGGCGGCTAATAAAGCTGAAATCCGAGGGGAACGTCGCAAAGACAGAATTTCTTCTCGATCTTCCGGATTTTTCACCCGATAACGTCCTCTTCTGTCTCGATAAATTTGCGAAGCCAACTTAGCATAACCGTATTTTGCCCCGTGCAATTTCATTTGTTGCAACCAAGTATCCGCCGTGAATTGGAACAAACCTTCAGCGCTGGACAATTCCGCGGCGGCATTGACCTCGAACCGGCTTTCATGTCCCGCTTTCGCCATCATATAATCAAAGCTGATACCGCTGATATCACTTGCTTCGCGGATATAACGCACGATTTCACGATCAACCTTAAAACCGCCGATTCTATAGACGGTATTTTCTATTGCATAATCTGCCGGCACATCCCCACCCCTTGATTTTTTTTGCAGTATATCAGTCGTTCAAGCAGATTAAAAGAGGTTTTTCTTGACTTAATCATATAAGAAATACACCTTAACAGGCATGAACACATTTTTTACAACTATTGTAGATATCGCTTTAAAAAAAGCGTCCGAGGCAGCAAAAAAAGGGGAAATTCCTGTTTGTGCCATCATTTTTGACGCAAACGCGGAACAAATCATTGCTTCTGCAACTAATCGAACGGAGCGCGATCACGATCCGACAGCCCATGCTGAAACGCTTGCCATACGAAAAGCCTGTTCGTTGACAAAGAGGACACGTTTAAGTCAATATGACATTTACGTTACTTTGGAACCCTGTCCCATGTGCGCGACAGCCATTTCCTTTGCCAGATTGAAAAGACTGTATTTCGGAGCATATGATTTCAAAGGGGGTGGAATTGAACATGGATGCCGTATTTATACACACGCCCGCAATCTGTTCATTCCGGAAGTGTATGGCGGAATAGCACAAACACGTTGCGAACTGTTATTAAAAGACTTTTTTAAGACACTGCGAGAAGAAAAAAATGACCACTAAACCCTTATTTGTCGACACACCGTTTTTACAAATCGAACCGACAACCAATGAACAGGAAGCTCCTTTAAGCGTTACGGAACTTTCCCTTTCCTTAAAGGCCTGTGTTGAAGAAAAATATTCGTTCGTCCGTGTCAAAGGAGAAATATCCGGATTAAAGAAAGCAAGTTCCGGACACATATATTTTTCATTAAAAGATGAGGAATCCGTTTTAGACAGTGTTTGTTGGCGGACAAACGCTTCCAGACTCGGAATTATGCCTCAAGACGGGTTGGAAGTCGTTTGTACAGGGAAAATAACCACTTATACCGGCAGATCAAAATACCAATTGATCGTTGAAACGTTACAGGCGGCAGGTGTCGGGGCTTTGTTAAAACTGTTGGAAGAACGACGTTTAAAACTACAAGCAGAAGGCTTGTTCGATCCGGGACGCAAAAAGAAAATTCCTTTTTTACCGCAAACAATCGGTGTGATCACTTCTCCCAGCGGTGCGGTCATTCGAGATATCATTCATCGCTTGCAAGAGCGCTTCCCTTGTCATGTTTTATTATGGCCCTCTTTAATGCAGGGGGACGGCTGTGCCGAACAAGTCGCTCAAGCAATCAAAGGCTTCAACGCCATTGAAGAAAATGGATTAATGACACCGGACGGTATCATTCCCCGTCCCGATGTTATAATCGTCGCTCGTGGAGGCGGTTCTTTAGAAGACTTATGGCCGTTTAACGAAGAAATTGTGGTCAGAGCCGCCGCCAATTCGCAAATTCCTTTGATTTCCGCCGTCGGACATGAAACGGATACGACTTTAATTGATTACGCGGCGGATTTACGGGCGCCCACCCCTACCGGAGCAGCCGAAAAAGCCGTTCCCGTACGCAATGATCTGCGTTTAACACTCTCCGGATATGAAACACGCTTGAAAACCGTTCTTTACCGGTTGATTAACGAGCATGACAACATTTTGACAGCATTATCACGCTCTTTACCATCTCTAAAACAAAATATCGAAGAAAAATTTCAAAAAATAGACGATAAAACAGAACGTTTGAACAATGCTGTAAAGACATTCATCATCAATAAAACAAACGGGTTGAATATCATCGCATTAAAACTGACCAAGCCAGATTTCTTAGTCGAACAGGCAAAAAATAAATTGTTCCAACAGATTTATCCTTTGGCAAGCCTGATAAAAAGTTCTATATTACAAAAAGAAACTCAACTTCAAACCGCAGCACGATTATTAGACGGCTTTTCTTACGAACGCATTTTAGAACGGGGTTTTGCTTTGGTGTTGACAACAGACGGAAAACCTGTTGAAAAGGCTCGGGAGGCTGCTTTATATCAAGAACTCGATATAAAATTCTCGGATGATGTGCTTCGCGTGTCTTCAAAAGGCGGAAAAGGAAAAAACATCATTCAAAAAAAACCGAAAAAAACTGAAGACAATAAACAAGGGCGCTTATTATGAAACGATTTTTTGTAATTTCTTTATTATTTATCATTTTGTTGTCCGTATTAATCGGTAATATTTCCTTTGCAAAAGAAGATCCCGTTTTGTTTTTTCAAGGGCAAATGCGCCAAGGGGAATTATTGTTTGGATTTGTTACCCCCGGTTCGGAATTGACGGTAAATGATGAACGGATTGCCATACGCCCCGACGGCTGGTTCGCTTTTGGGATCGGACGTGATGACACAGGCATATTGACATTCAAGGCGACCAAACGGGGGAAAACAACAACCAGTTCTTACAACATAGCTCCAAGGCAATGGGATATTCAACGTGTTGACGGATTGCCTCAAAATACCGTCACTCCATCCAAGACAGGACAAAAGCGGATAGCGGACGAAGCGGCGATAACAGCGCAAGCGCGCCAAAAGAAAGTCGATATGTCTTTACCTTTATGCTTTTCTTTACCCGCTGAAGGGACAATAACCGGCGTATTCGGTTCTCAACGAATTATGAACAACGTTCCGGGAAATTATCATAATGCCGTCGATATTGCCAACAAAGAAGGAACACCAATCATCGCCCCCGCCGACGGGATTGTTTTATTGGCTTACGAAGATATGCTTTTATCCGGAAAGACACTCTTAATCGGGCACGGACAAGATGTCGTCAGCAGCTATATCCACATGAATGAAATTTCCGTTAAAGAAGGACAAAAAGTAAAAAAAGGTCAGGAAATCGGAAAAATCGGAATGACCGGTCGCGCTACGGGTCCTCATTTGCATTGGGGGATTTCATGGAAAAACAAACGCACGGATCCGATGGCTTTTCTTGAAAATTCGCAAAAATTCTGTCCTGTATCGCAAAATGAAAAAACTTCTGAAAAAGAAAGAGGTGGCTTATGAAAAAAAATCTCACTTTCCTTTTTTATTGTACCATATGCGTTTTTTTGACTTTTCCCGCTGTCGCGCAAATGTTTTACAATGCGGGATCCAGTTTTGATTCCACAGGTTCAACGTCCTCATCAGCGACAAGCTTTTCCGTTTCGGAAAGTGATCCGAATCAGGAAGAAGCCCCTTTTGAAAAAATCGTTTCCAAAGAAATCCGGGAACGGATCCGCGCCGATGCCGCTTACATCATCGGAGAACCTGATGAAGCCTTATGTTACGGCATTGCAAGAAAAAGCCCTAAAAAACGGAGCGCGACCATAGACGGGTACGCTCATACAGGTAACTGTGGAGCTTTAAATTCAGTCGGAATGACGGAAGTACAAAAGCAATTGTTTAATTCGGCAAGTTATGACATGAACGTTACGAAAATCGCTTCCTGCGTTACTACGCCGCGTTTGGTATTACGTTTCAGAAAAGGATTTGATTTCGTTGATGTCATTTTATCCGGAGGGCATTGTCCCGCAGTCGTTTTCATGTATGGCGGAGACACAAAAGAATTTTCAGCAAAGCCCATTAAAGAATGGCTGGATACATTCATTGAAGCCGTTTCCAATGATTTGGAACCCGTTGAAACGGAAGAAGCCCAAAAACAGGCGGCAAGCATTTTCCGTAAAAGAACACCGGAAGAGGAAACAGCTCAGAAAGAACCTGAAAAACCGGCAGCTCCGACTTTCTGGGGAAGACGTGCTCCGAAACCTGAACAGCCTGAAGATTTACCCCCTTTAGATCCGAATGTTCCCCCTCCTCCAAAATAAGACCTGTCTTAAAAAGCCCTCTTGCAAGAACTCTGCAAGAGGGTTTTCCTTAAATGAAAACAATATAGAAAAGACTAAAAAGTTTTTTAGAAAAAACGGTCAGCAGATATTCAATGAACCGATTAAACGTTCGTAATTAAATTCGCGTTTTCAAAACAAAGCGCGACACAGCATAAATAAAACGTATTTAAGGTAAAGGATTTTACTTTGACCGAACCGGAAAAAGTAAATAAAAACAAGCGGTCTGAAAAAACACCCGCATTAAAATTTTCAAACATAAATAATCCTTTCCGGCTTAACCGGAATTCCAAAGAAAAAACTTTCAAAGCTACGCCAAAAAACTTTTCATCCGAATTGTTAAACATCGAATGACTATTTTTTTATAATTGTCCGATCTTAAGTTTAAACAGGAAAAACTGATAAACAGTAGTAATAGATATATTTTCATCAATAATTGTACAGGTGCAGATTCGATATCATAGGAACATGATTTTTAAACATTTTTTGCATTATCGGTTGAAAAAAATGAAAATACGTTTTCACAATGCGTTTTGAAACAACACTTCAAAAGAAATTTTAATAAGATAAATTATTGTTTTTATCCGTTATCATAAAACAAGAGATACCGTTAAATTCGATTCCGGATTTTATTGGATACCACAGCAAAACAAAGAAACACTTCAACATTTTTTTCGTTCATTGTTGAAAAAAAGCCCTTATGAATGAAACAAATTTGATAATGACTTAAATTCTTCAAAGCAACGCCCTTAACCGTAACGACGAAGCCCTTGGGTTCAGTTTTTTAAAGCACTACCGGACAACAGAACAACACAAAATCGACCAAGACCTTTTTAGAACACGGCAGTCAAGAAGAAACTCTCTTTTATTTTTTATTTTTTTTCAACCATTCTTTAAAGGGTATATCATTCAATTTTAATTCCACCGGAAAAGCTGTACCGTTTTTAGACACTTTCAGACATAGATGAGGTTTGTTTTCCGGTTCTCTGAGAGCCTTTTCCAGTACAAAAGCATCTTTTTGAGGAACATAAAACCGTTCGACACCATCATCAAAGCGTTTGTTAAAACGGCAGACACCTTTAATGAAAACAGAACAATCCGCCGTTTTATTTAAAACAATCTTTTTTTCTTTCAAGCAAAAGAAAGCCTCTTGACCATCAACCGCTTCAAGACATTGCGAAGGAAAAGAACTGTAATCAACGGAAATAGCCAAGTAATGTCCCGCTAAAAAATCACGAGGATCAAAACCTTGTACAGGCAGACAGACCGGCGTTGATGAAGACAGTTGAAATTCCAGACCAAGAACCCAAACGAACAAGACAACAACAGGAAAAAACAATAAGAGTCCTATTTTATTCATCATACGCCTCTGATTTTTTAATTTTCCGTTTTAAAAAAGCGTCGATTTTCACACAAACCACAGCCATGACTAAAATAACACATCCGGAGACAATCATACCGATCCCCGTATATATTAAAGAGCCAAATAAAGAAAAGAAAGCGAACAGAATACGGGCAACCGTAAAAACAGCCAACAAACGCGCCACCTTTTCAGCATTGAAGAAATAAGCCGTAAAAATGAAATTGATCAAAATAAATAATTGGAAAAAATAATTAACGGGTCTGGAGGACATGAAAATGAAATATAAGAGATAAGACAAAATAATCCCATATACAATCTTTTTTTCATTTTTGTTGAAAGCCTTGCTTTGATAAAGAAAGAAGGTTGATACCAGTGAAAGGATATAAAATGCAATTGCCCCTCCCCCGAGGAACGACTTGTTTTGAATTGTATAAACATCAATGTAAGTAACCAACCCCATAAGAGCTGCCATAAATAATATATCGCGCAAAGGCTGCGTCAAAAAAGGTATTTTTTTGCTACGCAGAACAGCAAAAAACAGCATGACGCTCAGAAACGAAGCGTATAACGGGAAAGGAATGCAATGATGAACAAGAAAATCGACGACTTCCCTGCCATAGGGCGAAGAAAGAAGGGAAAAAGCGAAAATAGGTTCCCAGACATACCCCCAAAATTTTTTTCGAGACAGGCATAACAACGGAAATGAAAGTATCGACCAGAACAGAAAAGCTTTATATGTTTCACTTTTAAGGTGATATACTTGGGCGACTAATCCGATAGCGGCGAATAACAATAGGATATAAAAAGACAGAACTGTTTGGAAAACAACGGGACGTTTTTCATTGATTGTCAGCAAAAAAAGACAGACAGTAATTAATGAGATAAAAAGCCCGACGACTTTAACAGCTCCCGATATGTTTTCCCAATTTGATGAAATCACGGCGACAATTCCGCAAGCAATCGAAAAAACCCCGAGCAAAAGCATGACAGAATAAAAAGAAAAAAGGGACTTTTTATTTTTTTCAAATAAAACAATATGTTGAGCCTGATCAGACGAAATCAGTCCGTTTTTCACCCAATCATCTGTTTTTTGCGCAATAGACCACATTATCAGCATACCCTCGACGACTTCCAAGTTGATTCTATATCATTTTTATTTTAATGTCATTAAAGTGTTATTGGTTTTTGCGAGGTCGTTTTCATGAAAAAATTTATTTCTTTAACTTGCTTTGCTCTTCTTCTTTCAACATCTTCCGCTTTTGCTTTGGACAGTACGGGATGCGGTTTGGGATCCATCGTTTTCAAAGGACAATCCGGAATGATCCCTCAATTGCTGGCGGTTACGACAAACGGCACCTTCGGTACGCAAACATTCGGCATTTCATCAGGAACATCCGGATGTGATCAAAACGGACGCATTTCAGGCGGTACCGGCAGAATTTTTGTTTTTTTGGAAAAAAATCTGGAACAATTCGCCATTGACGCCGCACGCGGACAAGGGGAAACAATAGAAACAATTGCAGAATTGACAGGAAATTCTTCTGAAAAAGTAGGCTCCGTCATAAAAGAAAATTTCGCTTTTATCTTTGACACTCCTGATGTTTCCGCCGTAACGGTAACATTGAAAGTTTCAGAATTATTGGCTTAATTCTTAGAAATCAAGAGTCCGTCCGTTTTGCGAATTATCATTATTAGCGGCTGTATTTGGCTCTGTCTTTACACGTTATGTGTCGCGGCAGAGCCTTTCGCTTTGACAGAACAACAAAAACACCATCTCGTCTCTTTGCAAAAAAAAGCTAAAGAATTAAACTTGGCAAAGCATCCTCAGTGGCGTGCGTTGATGCATTTCCACGACAGAATATTTTCCAAAGAAAGCACAATCGATTCAAAAAATTTCTTTTTATCCGAACATGGAAAAACAAATCCGCAAGACGAATTAAACGAAACATTGCGCGCCTTTTTCACCCCCTTGGACAAAGTCGAAAAAATCGACGGAAAAGAACCAAGCTACAATCACCCACAATGTCTGTTCCCCGCCCGCTACAACTGGTTGAAAGAACAATTGGGTTTCGATGATACCTTACTATCTCCGGTCGTATGCGCGGATTATCAAAATTTCAAATCCGCCATCGACGCAAAATACGCCGCTTTAATCTTCACCAGCGCCTATATGGGAAATCCGGCCTCTTTTTTCGGTCATACCCTTTTACGACTGGACAACAAAGAAGAAACCCCTCTTCTTTCACACGCTTTAAATTACGGAGCAATTACAGGAAGTGACAACGGTCTGGCTTTTATCATCAAAGGCGTTTTCGGCGGTTATAACGGTATTTTTTCCGTTTACCCTTACTATGACACGGTCAACTTGTATAATAATATGGAAAACCGCGATATATGGGAATACAGGTTGAATTTGACACCTCAACAAATGAAACGGCTTGTCGACCATATCTGGGAACTTGGACACAACTCTGCACAATATTATTTCTTTTCCGAAAATTGTTCTTATATGCTCTTGGAAACATTGAATGCGGCTTTACCAGACCAAGATCTGACAGAACCTTTTCAACGAACGTTTTTTTCAGATTATACCATCCCCATTGATACGGTTCGTGTCGTTTTAAAGCAAAAAGGATTGTTAAACAAAGCCATTTACCGTCCTTCCAGACAGTCCAGATTACAACACGCCTACCGTTTCTTATCGCCTGAAGAAAAAAGGCAACTGCACAAGCTGCTCAAAGCGCCCAGAAATGTCGATGACGTCATGAATTCATCTTTGAGCGACAAGCAAAAAGCGAACGTGTTGGTTACGGCTTATGAATACCTGCAATATTCGTTCATAGCATCGGAAATATCTTTGGATGAAATGCGAAGGGATTCAATAAAAATTTTAAATCCGCTCAGTACGATCAAAGAAAAACCGGACATAACCGAAGTCCCCGTCCCACAAATAAGACCGGATCAAGGACATTCTTCCGGTGCTGTCGGTTTGTTCGCCGGCAGAAAAGACAATAAAAATTTCATTGATTTTCAAATCCGCCCCGCCTATCACACTTTGACAGATGAATCCGGAGGATTCCTGCCATTCGGAGCCATCACCTATTTGGACACGACCTTACGTTGGTATGAAAACGAAAATGAATTGCGTTTACAAAAATTCTCTTTTCTTGACATTCTTTCTTTAGCTCCCAGAAACGCTTTATTCAAGCCTTTTTCCTTTAAATTGAACGCCGGTGTCGAAAGTTATTTATACCCTCAAAAAAACAAAGAAGGATATGTTTTATATTCTGGCGTCGGTGCCGGATGGTCATGGCAACCTCATGATCATATCATCACTTATATTATGACAAACCTCTATGCCAAAGCCGGAGGATATTTACCTCATAATGCAATGGCTGGCATCAGCGCCCAAATCGGTTTTGCTTCCGACTTTGACAAATTTCGCCTGACAGGAGATGTTGAAAAAATATTTTATACCGAAAAACAAGCGGATATATGGCGTTTTCAATCTTCTCTCGGTCTATCATTAATTCATAACTTATCGTTAGAAGCTTCCTATGTTTTTGAACAAGGAAAAAACTTTAATATTCATGAAGGACGTTTGGGATTGCTTTATCACTTTTAACAATCCCTCCCGTTTTTGAATATTGAAATTTATTCCTGATCTTTAAAAAATACAGGAACTTTTTTACCGTGGTAAATGATATAATCAATTTCCTCAACAGCTTGTGAAGAATAAGATTCTTCCATCAAATCAACGATTTCCTGAACAGCCAAAGCATATGTATCAAAAACAAGTACGAATTGAGCGTAAGGATATCCCCCGTTCGGGTAAGAATCTTTTAAAGGCAGTTTTTTGCCCTGCGTTTCATAAATATCTTTTCCGGCATCTCCTTCAGCGCAAGAAAAGCCCTCTATTCTAAGAACATCTTTAACAAGGGCAGCTCCCAAAGTATCCGGTGCCGTTTTAAAGATCAAATAAGACAATACATTTGTCTTTTGCAACGTATCTTTTCGGTTTTCTTCCAAAGTGATAATTTTTTTAGGAGGCATAATAAAATCATTTTCAAACAACTTTGACAAGTCAATCCATAAAACATCTTTTCCACTTTCCAACAAAGTGCATAAAGATAGATAATCCGGATAATTTCCCGTCGAATCATCGTAAAAAGATAGAAACTGCTCGGTATCAAAAACTTGTTGTATCGGAATCAAAACAACAAAAATTCCCGCTTGAACAACCAGACCATAATTAAATACCGTCTGATCCGAATCATTTAAATACAATACCGGTATCGACAACCCTCTCCAATAATAAAATCCCTTTTGTTCATCGTCATCATCAGGTCTTATTTTGAACTCATCATCTTGCAAAAAAACAGTTTCACACACGGCATTGAACGGCAGAGCGAAACGTTGCCCGTTATTAGCAAAGACAAACACCTTGTCAAATAAATATGACTTTGGAATGCTAAAGTTTACCGTTAACCCGCCGTTAAAATCCGCCGATATTTTCCCGCCACATTTTTCCAATAAAGTTGCCACCTTCAGCAACCCGCGTCCGTTTTCTTTAATTTTAACCGCGCTGTGAAACAGATATGTTAAAAGTTCGGGTTGCGTCATTGATTTTGAACTGTCAATCAAACCGCTCGATAAAGTTTCTGTAAACAATTTATCAAAATCAAAAGAGTTCCCGTTATCGCAAAAAGAACAATATAAAGAACTCCCTTTTTCTTTGACGGAAAAAGAAATTCTCAGATTTTCATGTTTGTCCGGCATAGCATAACGGAACGCATTATCAGAAAGCAGCGCCACTATTTGTGCCAAGACTGATAAAATATCCTTGTCTATTGAACTTTTAACATCAAAACTCAGAGCTATTTCATAAGAGCGTTTATATTTTTGTGCGGATTGCTGAATAACTCTTCGCACAAAAAAAGGAACCTGAACAAATGAACGTTTTCTGAGATTTTCAACGAAATCCGTCAAAAAATAAAAACTTTGCGCCGTGTCTTTTGTTTTTTCCTGACGTAATAAAAAAGCAAGTTCTTTTTGAATTTTTTCCGCATCATAAGGCCACGCCGCCGCTTTTAAATCCGAACAGATCAACTCGTTACGTTTTCTTTGACGTTCCAAAGCCTCTTTCGCCTGCTTTAAATTTTCCTTTTCAACATTTAAATTTTCCTGCAACTCTATCATACGCGCATTAAATTCAAGATGTTGTTTTTCCAAATCCCTATTTTCTTCAATTATATGCTGATTGTTCTCTTTTTCCTCATTCAAGCGAGCGGAAATATCAAGATATTCTTTCTGTAATTTTGCATATTGAATAACGATTCTATGATGGTCTTTCAGATCTTCTGAAGAAAAATCATCTTTCAAAGTTACAGTAAAGTCTTCGGACAAACCTTGTTGCTGGTCATTCAAGGCTTTCAATAATTCTTCTTTTATTTCTTCTTTTTCATCCAGTAAATTTCTCAGATCATGCACCTTCGCTTCCAAATCTTGCACTTCCTGCTCTTTTTGAGCCAGTTCGTACTGAAATTTTTCCTGACGGTGCATATAGCCGGACAATTGTTTTTTATTGTTATCCAACACAGCTTGTACTTGAGACAACTGGATATTAAAATCGGTTTCTTTTTGTTTGCTCTGCATTTCCTTTTGAGCGAGCAAATTCGTTAAATCTTTTATTTTCGTTTCGCGTTCCTGCAACGCTTCGTCTTTTTGATCTAATATTTTACGCATCTCTTCATGGCGTTGCACATAACCGATTAATTGCTTTTTATTATTATCTATGACCGCTTGTGTCTGAGACAACCGAGCGTTCAGAGCAGTTTCACGTTCCTTGCTTTCTTCCAATGCGGAAGAATATTCCGCTTCTTTTTGTAAGGCATCCGCATTCTTCTGATCCAACAACCCTGTCAAACTGGCAACTTTCTCGTTCAATTCCTGAACAGTAGCCTCTCTTTGATCCAGTTCGCGGCGGAGCTCCTCTTGATGACGCTCATATTCCGCAAGCTTGTCCCGATTGCTTTCCATCTCCGCTTGTGTCTGAGACAATTGAGCATTCAATGCGGCTTCACGCTGACCATATTCTTCCAGCACAGAGGAATGTTCCGCCTCTTTTTGCAATGCGTCCGTATTCTTCTGATCCAACAAGTCTGTCAAACCGGCAATCTTCTCGTTCAATTCCTGAACTGTGGCGTCTCTTTGATCCAATGCGCAACGGAGTTCCTCTTGATGGCGCTCATATTCCGCAAGCTTGTCCCGATTGCTTTCCATCTCCGCTTGCATTTCAGACAGCTGAGTACTGAGCGCGGCTTCACGTTCCTTGCTTTCTTCCAAATAAGATAACGCTGCTGAAACTTGTTCTTGATAAGCTGAATAACGTTCATTTTTTTCATTTAAAAGGTTATCTTTATATTCCAGCGTGGTTTCTTGCTCTTTCAAAGACTGAGCCAATGCCGTTATCTGTTCTTCTTGACTTTTGTTTAAACGTTCTTTCTGATCCAACAAATCTGTCAAACCGGCAATCTTCTCGTTCAATTCCTGAACTGTGGCGTCTCTTTGATCCAATGCGCAACGGAGTTCCTCTTGATGGCGCTCATATTCCGAAAGCTTGTCCCGATTGCTTTCCATCTCCGCTTGTGTCTGAGACAATTGAGCATTCAACGCGGCTTCACGCTGACCATATTCTTCCAGCACAGAGGAATGTTCCGCCTCTTTTTGCAATGCGTCCGTATTCTTCTGATCCAACAAGTCTGTCAAACCGGCAATCTTCTCGTTCAATTCCTGAACTGTGGCGTCTCTTTGATCCAATGCGCAACGGAGTTCCTCTTGATGGCGCTCATATTCCG
>CALXOZ010000025.1 GCA_944390195.1 uncultured Alphaproteobacteria bacterium | reverse complement strand
TGCACTGACCGCTCTCTACCAGCCACCGCCTGTACATCTCTTCTCTCTTCCTATTCACTCTGATATCTATGATCTCTGCCCCAACACCTTCTCTCTTCTCTCTCTCGATCTGTCCGCCGGAGCAACGCTGGTTATATATTCCTTCCATAACTTTGTCAATATCTTTTTTTCTCTTTTTTCACTTTTTTATTTTTTCTGAAATTTCTTCCATCAAATGCAAAATCGTTTTTCCATCTATTCCGCCATTTTTGACCCGTTCTTCGTATAAATAACAAACCATATCCGAAAAATCTTTTGCTTTCATTCGTGAATACAATGGGCGCAACATATCCAGACATTCGGTTAAAACTGTTTTATCCAACACGGTTTGAAAGCATGATGTTCTTGGCGATTCTGAAACATTAATCGGCAGAATATTACCCACCGGAGCCATCATTGTTACACAACTTTTTGAACGTTTTTCAGTAAATAAGCTTTGATACCCCGTCTCGTCAGGATCCAACCAGCCGGAAATATAAATCGAATCCGAATCCTCGGAATTAAAAACTTTAATTGTTGATAATAACATTTCCCGACCGTTCACATAGCTTTTCGTCCGAATCAAAACCGGCTTTCCGCTTTGGACAGCACGATCCGGATAAATAATGCATACGTTGCCATCATTTATTCCCGCCGGAATCATTGACGATCCCCTACATAACACGGCAAAAACACTTTCTGAAAACATGAATGAGGGTAACAAAATTTGAGATGACAAATCCGATTCGTTAAACCAACCCTGTGCTATTCCACAATTTGCCAGCCCGACTAACGGCATGAACTTATACGTCGACGGATTCGATACCGACTCGGGATCGTCCCCCAGTAAAAGCCAGTCCAAAGATACACCGCAACAACGAGCTATGCGACAAAGGTGTTCGTGTTTCGGTATGTCATATTTATTCCATATCCGATCAAAGGTAGCACTTGGAATCTTCATCCGTTTCGCCCAACGAAACGGTTCTTCAGTCCCGATCAATAAAGCCAACCGTTGATGAAATTCTTCGTTTTTACTTTTAACACTCATATTTCCTGCTCTCCAGAGAAAAACGCCTGATCCGTCTTTAAAAGCAGAAAATATTCCCGAAAACGAACTTTTCATTTGAAAAAATCCGTTTTCGGAGTTATCCTTCTGGATATAACAAAAAGAACTTTTTCAAGGTTATGCAACAGTCTTTAAAAAAGTATTTGTTATATTGCTTTTCTTCATTTTGATCCAGCCGTCGACTCTCCTGCTAAAAGTGTTGACTGTAGCATCAAAAAAAGAAAATAGGCCTTCTAAAAAAACCCGATACTCAGGCTTATCTGTTAAGTATCGGGTTTATTTTATATATTTTTTAACTTTTTAGAACTTGTTTTTCATCTTTTTTTTCGCTTTTACCATGTTGCCTTTCAAAAAAAGAGGCTATGTAATTTCTGATCCCGATCATTATGCTATTTAAGATAAACAAAAAACTTTTTCCTGCCGCTTTGAATAGTTTCACCACCAAATATTCTGCGATTATCGGAGAAAGCATAATCAAAACATATTTCACCAACGACCATGCTGTATAGTCGAAAAAAAACGAAAGAAAAACACCGGATATTATCCCTATATAATAACGGATTTTCTTATTAAAAAATAAAAAAGGAATTAAATTGAGCACAAACAAAAAGAAAAAAGTACAAAAAAGCAATATTGTTGTTTCTTGACCGACAAAATGGAAAATTGCTAACACAATATTTTTAATACTGACAAATAAATCTCTAATTTCCAACAAATCTTGATTGAATTTATCAACAGAATCGGTAAAACCGTCATATTTTTTTTGTAATATCTCGAATGCCGCCGTGATTTTATCCCGCAAAGTTGAAAACATAAGGCAACTCCTTTAATATCTAAGGCAATGCCTTTTTTCTTGTTTTGTCGGAATGTTTTTTCAAAAAAGTTTGAAAACTTTCCACATCTTGGACTTCGTTTTCCACACTACGGTAATCCATCAATCCCAGAGGTGATGTTTTTGTTATAAAATCAAATGGTTCCGCCAGTTTCGTTTTTTTCATATACGGCATGAAATTTTCACGCAAGCGGATGACAATTTTAGACTTTCCCGCCAATCGCAATGCCGTTGCCCAATCCAGAACATTTTGCGCCTCCCGTGCGTTCAAAACAGTGTCTTTTTTCGGGATATTCACCAATTCCTTCAAAGCGTCCGCCGCTTTATCCCACATTCGAGCCCGCCAATATATTTCCGCCCGCAATTTTTTTGCCTCCAAACTGTGATCATTGGCAATCAATGCCGCCGCTTGTTCCGGTTTATCCAACTCTGACAAAGCCTTTGCCTGAATATAAGCACGCAGTTTCTTGAGTTGATCTGAAAAATGATATTTTCGGGTTTCTTCCATAACGCCAAGAACTTTATCAGGCTCTTTATTGAGCAATCTGACCAAAGCCAAACGCGTTGACACAATGCCCTTTTCTCTGTCATTTAGCGGTTTTTTCAATTGATCTTCCAACAAATCGGCAGCTTGTGTCAACAAATCCATGGAAACAAGTTGATCGGCTAAACGGCGCACAATCCGACTTCCTTTTTCACCGGAAGGCATTAAATCTTTAAATTCTTCATATAAAGCAATGGTTGTGATCGGTGACAAGCTTTCATTTTCTTTGGTCAAATAAATCTGTTGAAAGACATTTTCCATCAATTCTTGAATTTTTTCACGTTCTTTTTTTCCTTGGAAACGGTTCTGCATATCTTTTAAAAGATACAACATTTCCGAAAAATTCCCCTGATCCTGATATGCCGAAGCCAAAAGCATCATCAAATTGTATTCATACGCTCCCCCTCGCCACGCATAAGACAAACGTTCAAGTTCTTTGATACGCTCTTGTGGCGTAATGGTTTTTGCCCGTAGATCCATTCTAAGCTTTTCCAATCCGGCAAAAGCGCGGAAGTAAAGGTTTTTCCCTTGAGCCAACTTTCCCATCTTTTCACGGGCTTCGGCATCTCTCCCCAAACTTTCCAGCCACAAAGCTTGATAAAATACGATTTCATCTTTTTCCGACGCGGAATTTTCTGAATTATCCGCACTCGCCATAAAATTCTGAACCGCAAAATCATCTGCACCGCCGACAGCGGCTTTCAATCCGACTAAAGCCAGATGTGTTTTTATCGGATACGGATAAGACTGGATAAAACTAAGCCCTTCTTTCATCTGCTCAAGGTATTGTTCAGGACGTTTTGACAAAGATGCCAATGTCGCAAAACGCCAATAAGACACTTCCGGATCACTTCTTAAAGCGGGGGAATTAAAATCTTTCAAAGCGTCATCATAACGTTTCATCATAAAGTTTGCAGCCCCGCGTAAAGCTGGTATTCCGGGCAGTTTTTCAAAAGATGGATTATCAATTGAAATTGTGCGAAGTATGCCTAATGTTTCAGGATACATCCCGTTGGCAAAATAATAACGTGCCAAAACCAAGCGTTGGACATCTTTATTTTTTTCTTCAGCTTGTAAAACATTGTTTTGAAGCTCTTTGAGTTTTTGCCAATAGTCGCAACCTTTGAACCGCCACGCATCAATATTAAAAACCTGCCTCAAAGGATCCGTATTTTGCGTTGCCTTTTCCAACACTTCCAAAATGTCTTCCGATGAAAAGCGCATTCCCCCTTCGGGACCGCGGATTTCAATTCCGGCTGATGTCGTCAACACCTTCAAATCTTCAACATTTGGAATGATCACCAATCCTTGTGCCGTTTGCAAAAAAGAAACATCAACAAACAAATATTCGGACGCCATACCGTTTCCGACCGAAAAAACAGGAGCCACATACATTAAATCACCTATTTCCGGATCTGTTATTTCAAGAATCCGAACACTTTGTTGCATTGGAACGAAAATACGCGGGCCGAACGGTGTTTTGCGCTGCAGTATTAAATTAAGCGGGTGATAAGACCGCATTGGTTGATACATCAAATCAACGACCCACAATAACCCTTCCCGACGCAAAGCGGGATTATATCCCTTCTCTGTGATCAAGCGATAAATTGTTGCATAAGGATGCGGGATTTGAACAATTTCATGAATGATATCCTTATATAATTCTTTTTCCACACTGAAATCAAATTCCCCTTTATGATCGAACACAAGCCAAAGATAACCGTCACGACGGAAAGCCGCTACCGATACTTTGTATTGCCACGGAAAGCTTAAAGACGCAGCTCTGTAACCTGACGAATCGGACGGGGAAATTTTCGAATCGCTTTTTGTTTTTTTTAAAACAGTGGGAACTGAAACATTTAAATCAATCTCTGTTTTTTCAGGAGGATATGGAATAACGGAAATATCTGTTTTCCTTTTTTTCTGATCGACCGGTTTTGCCTCTGCAACAGAATCAACGCCTTGTCGTTCCTCCGCCTTTTTTTTATGTTCCGTCTTTTCTTTTTTTCCTCGATTCTCTTTTTTTTCCTGCAAAGAAATGAAAACATCATTATTTTTTTTTGTTGCGTCAACTTCTGCATTTTCAGGCAAATCAATTGAAAACTCCAGATGTTTTCCCGTTTGCTTCAAAGTCATCCGATGCCATTGTTCAGGCAATGCGGTTATAATTTGTTTCAACCCTTGTGCAGGGGCAGAAGCCGTACTTGAAAAAGAAACCGTATAATGATTTTTCTGTTTTTTTTCAGAATAAGAAACCGGTCGATTCCACGAAAACAATAAATAAAATCCCCCTTCCCGTTGGACAAGAGCCAATTTCGGAGGGATCTCACTGCTAAAAACGCACTGAAAACTTGCCATCCAAAAAAGAAAAAACAGCACTGTCGTTTTTATTTTCTGCATCGTACGCCCGATTCTGTTTTTCACAAAAAATACGCTTAAGATTTTAATTTTTTTCAAAAAAAGCTATGGTAAATATTCTTTGGTTAAAATCAATGCCTCTTATTTTATACACACTTTCAGACCAATCGTCATCAAACAAATATTATTCCTTGCGGAATTGCACGATTTTCCGCTTAGAAAAGGATATGATCTTTTTACTGTTGAATTCGCTCAAAGAAATCCACATTAAGGAAAAAATCTGTAATATTTCTTATTATTGACAATTTCAATACATAAAAAAGTCATTACGGGAAGATAGAGAATATATGCTTTTTTAGCAGACGTCTTTATAAAACGATTTTTTTAAGGAAGCGACTGTTTTTTTTACGCTTTTTTGAATGAAATTATTTTTTTTGATCGTTTGAGTAACCAACTTCCCCCGAACCGTCATATGCTGGCAGACTTTTTTTACTTGCCAACTGAGCCGTCAGAGTATTTGCCTTTTCAGGATCCATCATAGCAAGAATCGGTGCCGCTTTAGCTTCTTTCATACGTTCAAAGACACGAACCAACAAAGACAATTCCATATTATCAAACAAACGAGCCGCTTCTTTCGGTTTCATTGCAGAATAAATTTTAACCAGAGTATCCAAACGATTACGTTCTTTTTCATCATAAACGCCTATCAAATCTTTGATAGAGCTTTCCAGCTCTTTCAATTTTGCGATTTTAACATCAATTTGCTCTTCCGCCGCTTTTAAAATGCCGGCTTTTTGATTGATTTGACGTTCTCGAACATCCAATTCTTCTCTTCTTTGCGCCAGTTTTTTCAATATTTCCAGTTCCGACTGTGAAAAACTTTTTTCCGCAATATTTTGATCTTGGAAAACTTCTTCATCTTTCAACGGATCAGGATCCCGAACGGCATTTGTTAGTCGAGATGCCAGAGAATCCGCCTGAGCATGCGTAACGGCGACAACAGATGACATTTCGGAATCATGCAACATAATCATTTTTCGCCATAAAACACCGACATGCACTGTTAACATCAAAACACAGGCAAAAATTACCAAAGGGAGCAATCTGAAGTGATAAAGTTTGTTTTTTTTCTTTTTTTCTTTATGTGAAGAAGTGGCATTTTTGACATGTTTCATCTCTGACTCCTAACGCATCGACTGCAACGCTTTCAGCAATTCCCGTTCCGTTTGTGAACGATCCGCCCCGATATCTTCACTTTCAGCAATTTGGTAAAAAGATTCAGAAGATTGATTATTTTTGCGGTTTTCAGTATCACGCAGGATTTCCTGTGCCGCCGACACAGCCGAAGAAATCAAATCCTGCGGATCTTCGACAAGAACCCGTCTTTTTTTCGTTTTTGTCGTACCGTCTTGTTTATTTTTTTTCATATCTTGTATGCCGACCGGACTGTCATTGATGGATTTTTCCGATATCGTTTGCGAATAAGGGGGAACACGCGGTGTCGAATTTTCAAGTTGTTGCGCAATTTTATCCGCCCGTTCAATCATAAAAGCCAAATCATCGTGCAAAGTTTGAGCTTTTTGCATTTCTTCGCGAAGTGCGCTTCCGACTTCGTCCGCCGCTTGTTTCAATTTCGGGATTCCCGTTTCCGCCCGTATCGTCGCATCATTGAAAGCTTCGATCAAACGCCCCAGATCCGTACGGCTGTTACGCAAAATTTCCAATCGTTTGTTTAAAATAATTGCAAAGACGATTGTCGGAACCAAAAGGCAAATCACCACGATATTAATAAAAAGTTCAATTGACATTTTTTCAATCCTTTTGGCGTTTTATTTTGTCTTCAATCTGAATGGCGATATGTTCTCCCTTACGTCCCATTCGTCCATAAAACATGGGAATGTCACCACACATCATTTCCACTTCGGAATCAGGAGTCGCGTTCAACAACAACCGTGTTCCGACCTTCCACTGCAACACTTGTTTCAATGATGTCATATAACGATCCAAGACTGCGAACAAATCGACTTCGCTAATCCATAACGTTTCAGCCAAGTGATTTTCCCAAATGCTGTCCCGTCCGAATTTTTCGCCCATAAATCCTTGAAGCAACAATTCGCGTACGGGTTCCAACATAGCATACGGCAATAACAGCTCGACATATCCGCCACGATCTTCGATATCGATCCTAAACTTTGCAACGACTGTCGCGTTTGAAGGACGGGCGATCATAGCGAAACGGGGGTTTGTTTCCAAACGTTCAAACCTGAAGGTAACCGGAGACAAAGGATCAAAGGCCGCCGATAAGTCCGACAAAATCAGATGTATCATTTTTTCAATCAAATTACGTTCGATCACGGTATAAGGACGAGTATCGAAACGCATGGACGACGTTCCCCTGCGCCCGCCCAACAAAACATCAACCATTGTATAGATCAATGAGGAATCGATAACCATTAATCCGGAATTATCCCACTCTTCGGCTTTAAAGACGGATAGCATCAACGGTTGGGCAAGAGCTTCCAAATAATCCCCGAAGCGCATGGTTTCCATACTTTCCAGAGTAATTTCAATATTAAACTGGGTGAAGTTGCGTAATGTTGTCGACATCAAACGAACCAACCGGTCGAAGACGATTTCCAGCATCGGCAAACGTTCATAAGACACTGTTGAAGTATTTAACAAAGCTTGTATTCCCGTTTGTTCTTCCTGATGCTCGCGATCATTCAACAAGCTGTCAATTTCCTCTTGGTTCAAAAAACGGGAGGCATTGTTGGCATGAGTATAAAAATACTCGTCTTCCAAAGACACTTCTTTGCTTGTTTGTTCCGCTTTTGTCAAATTGTTGTGCCTGTCTTGAACCATACATTCCCCTTTTATTGAATCAAAATTTCTTTAAACAACACATCATTCACTTTGACCGGATCCAAAATAAGGTTCAGACGTCCTAAGATTTCTTCTTTCAACCTATACGTTCCTGCAGAACCCTGCAGTTCTTCCAAACGCATTTCACGCAAATAAAACTGTAAGCTGTCAATAATACGCGGCAATAATTTCCGAGCTTTATCCACGTCCGAAGCGGAATTCATTTCCAAAGCAACTTTGATTTTAAAATAGACCGGTTTTTGTCCCGGTGTTGTCGATAAATTCACAAGGATTTCAGGGACATCAAAAAAAAAGGCTGACATTCTTTCATTTTCACGCCCCTCTTTTACTTCGACACCTTCTGCGTAAGGAGAAGCCAGAAAAGAATCAGCCATACCGGAAAAGTAAATGCCGACAACGGATCCGATCACAAAAAAGACCGGCATCAACAACAACAAAATCTTTTTTTTCGGGGCGACATTTGACAAGCGCTCTTCATCTTCTTGAGTTCCCATTGAATCAGCGTCCATTTGGCTAACCATATTGTATCCCTTGAAATTATTTACTGATTTTAAATTCCCCAAATTACATTTAATATGCAGTATCTTAGTTAATAACAGGTTATGTTTGAATCTTTTTTTCAGCTTGTGTTTTTTCTGGCGTTTGTTGTTCCTGAAACGTGTTTTAAAATTTTTTTCAAATTAAAAAAAATGGCACGGTTTATGCATATTTTCATAAAGGACATCTGTCCGCTCAAAGGAGTACACAATGGAAAATACGCTTTACATCGCTTTATCCAAGCAAACGGCTTTATGGCGCCAACTCGACATGATTGCCAATAATCTGGCAAATGTAAACACGACCGGCTATAAAAAAGCCAGTTCTCATTTTACGGAATATCTTTCCGAGACCAAATCCGACGAAGCCTTATTGTCCGATCGATTATCCTTCGTTCACGATTCCGGTACCGTTCGGGATTTTTCCGAAGGCGTATTTTCTCCGACCGGTAATCCTTTCGATCTGGCTTTACACGGCTCTGCTTTTTTTGTTGTCGAAACGAACGAAGGAATACGATACACCCGCAACGGACAATTTAAGATTAATGACGAAGGCATGCTTGTAACCGGCAATAACGATCCTGTCTTGGATGAACGGAACAATCCTGTTTTCATTGCTCCGCAAGAAACGGAATTCAATGTTACAAAAGACGGAGTCATCCTGACGGAAAACGGTGAAATCGCCAGATTGCAAACAGTCGAATTTGAAGATATGCAAAAACTGCGTGCGACTCACGCAGGACTGTATGAAAACATGCCGGGCAACCCCGTTCACGCCGCAAAGCCCCGTATTGAACAAGGCATGATTGAAAAATCCAACGTCAATGCAGTCGTTGAAATGTCGGAAATGATCAAAGTTCAACGGGCATATGAAAATATTCAAATGATGATTGATACGGAACATGCGCGGCGGCAAAACGCCATGCAAGTCTATGCGAAATCAAGCAGTTAGTTTTAACAAGGAGATTGATAATGAGAGCTCTTCATATCGGCGCGACAGGAATGTTGGCTCAACAAACCAATGTTGAAGTCATATCAAACAATATTGCAAATATGAACACGACAGCTTATTCCCGCAGGCGTGCCGAATTTCATGACCTGTTATATCAAGATGTCCGCCGTGTCGGAACAAATTCATCGGATTCCGGAACAATCGTCCCTTCAGGCATACAACTTGGGTTGGGAGTGAAAACCAGCTCGGTTTACCGCGTATGCGAACACGGATCCGTTTTAAATACAAATAATACGCTTGATCTGGCAATTCAAGGAAACGGTTATTTTCAAATTGAACTGCCCAACGATCGCGGAACCGGCTATACGCGTGACGGAGCCTTTCAGCTTAGTCCCGAAGGAATGCTTGTTACTTCGGACGGCTATATTGTCCAACCCGGCATTACGATCCCTGAAAATGCTGTCGGCATTACAATCAACGCTTCGGGAGAAGTTTGGGTAAAAGAAGACGGAGAAACTGAACTGACTAATGTCGGACAATTGGAAATCGCGAATTTTCTCAACGAATCAGGGTTGGAAGCCATCGGAGACAATTTATTCATCGAAACAACGGCTTCCGGCGTCCCGACACTTGATTATCCCGGAGAATTAGGCTTCGGCACAATCCTGCAAGGATACTTGGAAAATTCCAACGTCAACGTCGTTTCGGAAATCACCGAATTGGTTTCAGCTCAGCGCGCTTATGAAATGAACTCAAAAGTCATTACAACCGCCGATCAAATGCTTTCAACGATCAACCAGATCAAGTCATGACACGGTTAAAAACATGGCAAAAAAGATTTTAACCTTCATTTCTTTTATTTTTTTCAGCATGACGGCTTTACCTTCAAGCCCGCTTTCAATGGATCTGTCCGATCAGGTCGAAAGCGATGAAATGTTACAAGCTTTGCCGATAGTTTTAAAGGAAAATCCTGTCGTCAACGATAGCCATATCCGTTTGGGAGACCTGTTTTCAGGTCTGACGGAAGAGGATGACAAAAAAATCATCGCACCGGCTCCGGCTTTAGGGAAAGACGCCATTTTAACAGCCGATTGGCTCTATAACGTAGCAAAAAAAAATAAAATCAATTGGGTTCCGGCAAACAGCCAGATCACGGTTAAGGTCTTTCATGCCGCAAAAGAAATAGAGTCCACAGAAATTAAAAAATTTCTGCTTTCGGAACTGAAAAAGTACGGATTACCGGAAAATGCGGATATATCCGTTCAAAAAGGTGTTTTTCCGCTTCTCGTTCCGATTGATTCCGATTGGCAATTCAGCCCTGTCAAAGTGGAATACAACTCTAAAAAGCAATCTTTTGAAGTAAAACTTGATTTAATCGTGAACGGAGAAAAAAAACAAGAACTGTCTTTTGCCGGTCATGCTCAAATTTTCATTCCTGTCGCCGTTGCAAAGCAAGATCTTGAAGCAGGAACCGTTATTACCCAAGACGATATTACCGTTCGCAATATCATTCAAGAATCTCGCAACCGGCGCAACCGAGCCGCAAATGTCGAAGATTTGATCGGTAAAGAAGTCAAACGCTTTATCCATGGCGGTCAGACGATTTCCGATAACGACATCAAAACACCGGTGATGGTGGAGAAAGGAAAAATCGTTACTTTGAATTTTACGAAAGGCAACGTTATGCTCAGCGCCAAAGGGAAAGCCCTTGAAGACGGAGAAATCGGAGAAACGGTTCGCGTCATGAACATACAAAGCAAAAACATCATTCAGGGAACCGTAACAGCACCTTCGACCGTTTCGATTTCTTCTATGGATGGTCGACGTTGAAAAGGGGGAGAATATGAAGCTATTAAGACAGTTAAAAAAAACACTTGTTATTGCCCTTATACCGATGATAACAGGGTGTTCGTATTTCGGTCGTCTTGCCGATGTTGGCAAAGAGCCGGAATTGTCTAAAATTCAAAATCCGACAAAAGAAAAGGGTTATACTCCGGTTGATATGCCTATGCCGGAACCGCAAACCCCTTATGTCAATGCAAATTCTTTATGGCGTCCGGGATCAAAAGGTTTCTTTAAAGACCAACGGGCTTCTCAAGTCGGAGACATTTTAACCGTTCAAGTTGTCATTTCCGACAAAGCTTTATTAGAAAACAAATCCGAGCAAAAACGGGGTGATGACACAGACAGCGTCAGTATCGGAGCCCTTGCCGGATTTGAAAAATACGCCGGAAAAATCTTGCCCGACGGCGTCAATGTTTCAGACTTGTTCGACATTACCAGCTCCCGCGATATTACCGGAGACGGATCGATTGACAGAAATGAAAAAATCGACGTAACTATGGCGGCTGTTGTAACTCAAGTTTTACCAAACGGTAATTTGGTCATTTCAGGGAAACAAGAGGTTCGCGTCAATTATGAAATGCGCCAATTACATATGACAGGCATTATCAGAAGAGAAGACATTTCAACCCTTAACACCATCAGATCTGAAAAAATCGCTGAATTGCGAGTGGCATATGGCGGAAAAGGAACTATCAGCGATGTGCAACAACCTCGTTATGGCAGACAGGTTTTGGATATCATCAGTCCGTTTTAAATACAGAATATTCTCGTTACCGGAATCGATTATGCGCCGGTTCCGGATATGATCAATTCATTTTAAATACAAAGCGTTTCAAACATATTTTTCTTTTTTCAGTCTGAAACGCTTTTTTTATGTTATTTTTTTACTACTAAAAATAGACAAATCCCTATTTTTTAAAAAAAATTGTTATCAATTATGGCTTTTGACAAAATCCGTCATAATGCAAAAAATTAATATGAAAAAACAATAAGATATTTTTTTTAATAAAAATAAAACCGGATCATAATTTTGCCACTATTTTTTTATATTCTGAAAAAGGAAAGAGAGGATTTTCTTTTCGGAGGAGAGATTTAAAGAAATTACATTTCAGCCTTTTTCAATAAACTTGCAGGACGGAAAATTCCGTCCTGTTTTTTTACGTCCGCAGCAATCACGTTTAAGGAGGGAAATGACTTTTACGATAACAGATCTGGAAGAAGAAAAAAATATCAAACACCGTCCAGCAAATTATCCCGCAACATTAAAAGTTACCACTCTTGATTGAAATCAATATCAAAAAAATCTTCTTAAAGTTCTAAAAACATTTTTTAATATAGCTATTGTCAAACTATAAAACCGGTCAAAGTCATCCAAGGACAAAAAACCAATCGGTGTAAAAGTTATAATGTGTTTTAACAACATACATAACAAACCGGATCCCGTTAAAGAAAGGGGTTGTCGTATTATTCTGGACAGATTTTAATCCCCCCCCCCCCCTCTTTTTTTTAAAATTATTAGAGAAATGTTTATAAAATCAGAAAGGGCATTTTATGAATTTCAAATAGAATACAATCGGTTAAATATGAAAAGCATATTGAATATATGCGAATCGAACATTTTGAACTGTCATAAAAATAAAACTGTTCGGGAAAAACCGATTATATATATTCAATCAATCAAAGCTAAAAACTCATAATATCATACTCCATTATTAATAGATGGTTTTATAAAAGACACACCATGGAATCAAAGGACATTCGGCTTTTTCAAAAAGTGTCTTATTGCTGTGGCGTTATCAAGCAAAAAACGGCAGGTTGATAGAAATTTCCCCGCTTTTTCTTTGTCGCACAACGGATTTAAGATTTTGATGGCGTTTCACAACCTGTTGAAATGAAACATAAAAACGAGAGTTCTGATGTTTCTTGATATTATTGAAAACGGCGGCAGGTAACAGCGAGGTAACAGAATAAAATCCTTTGCCGAAATCTTCCGAAGATTTCCGATGAGAGAATAATTTTGCAGACTATTCCCTCTGTCGTTAAAAGTAAAACAAGAACGGATTTTTAGCAACGGAAAATCATCCGGCGGACGGATGGCAAAAATAAAAAATCCGACCGCCGTTTTTGTTCCTCTTTGCCATCGGCAAAAGCTTCGCAGAGTTCACCGGCAAGCGTTCGTATTACGAATTGCGTATCCTGCCATCATCATCTATTCGCCTTGTCCTGTCCACCTGTAAAAATAAATCCAATGAAAAGATGCGACAGAGGGAAGTCTTACCGCTCTCTGATCGTCCAAACAAAAATAAAAGCCTTTCCTTTCTTCAATTATTTATGCCGTTGTATTTCTTGTTTAGGGGAAAAGATTGTTCTCTACCTCTGTCAGATTGAAAATGATTTCTGAAAACGGCATTTAAAATTTTTCAAGCCGTTTTGTAGCGTTGTTTAAAACTTCACGCATCGTTTGTTTTAACAGTTCGGGAGCAATGATCTGAACAGAATCCTCCCACGCGACCAAAAAATAGCAAAGTTCCCGTAATCCGCCCGTTCTCATTGATAAAGTAACGCTTCCGTCTTTGTTTTTTTTCATTTTTTGAGTCGGATGGAAACTGTAATTTTCAATAAACGATGCTGCTTCCTTTGTGAAAAGCAGGACGATGTTTTCCTCATCGCCGTGAAAAATACCGATCGCGTTCTGACAAGCATATTCTTTCAGCGAAAAATCAACAGGCTTGTGAAACGTTTGTTCCAATGGTTTGGTATCCCTGATGTTCAGGATATTAAAAGTCAGTATTTCCCCGTTTTCTTCGGCAATCAGATAGGATTTTCCGAAATGATGAATGACGCCATATGGAAAAACGCATCGTTTGCCCGTTTTTCCCGTTGCCGTTATATAAGAAAAAGACATTTTATGAAAAGAGTCTGCCGCCTGTTTAATCAAGCTTATGACTTTTTCATTTTCCGCCGTAAAGCGGTTGACCGGATGTTGCAGATAAATCTCCGTTTCGTTTTTGTCGTTCATATCCGCTTCCGTTTTTTTCAGCGTTTTTTCCGGCAATCTGTTCTTGATTTTTGCTTCAAGTCCAATCAACAATCGTTTCAGCCTGTCCGCATTTTGTGTTGACAGCAGATTCTCAATCTCTTTCAAACAAAACAAATCGTCTCTTGTAAAAAAATCATCTTTTTGCTCTTTCCTACTGATTCGCCATCGTTTGACCGTGTCCCAGAAATCGACGGTTTCAACGCCCAAAGCAAGATCGGGATCCGATACGGCGGCGATCATTCTCTGCGCAGTGCGATAGCTGACGTTGAACGTCTTTGTGATGTCTTCCAACGAAACGCCTGATGCAGACGAACGCATCATCTTGATCAGTAATAAGATGTTCTTTACTTTTTCCAATCGCATTTTTTTTGAAGTCCCTTTTTATCAATATGACCGATTTTGACATATCGCCGTGTTTATAATCAAGTCTTTGATAAAAACGGAGGAAAAAATGATTTGCAGGGAAATGATCGGACGGGAAACGGACTGGAAAGCTCTTGAACCGGAAATCCGAGGTGCAAGCGTTGAAGAAATCGATACTTTTTTTATGTTTATCGCCGGATTATGCCGGGAAACGAAGGTTTTAAAAACGTTGGTCAGGCGGGTTAAATTGCTGTTTGAAACAGGACTTCCGGCATCATTTTTTCAGCTCGCGGTCATTCAACAGACGCCGGAAAATCTGGACGTCTTGCTTGAAACCGTTTCGGATATCAACGAAACCGTTGACGGCACGGACACGTTATTGATGATTGCGGCGAAGGAAGCGAAAGAAGACGTCTTTTCCGTTTTGCATAAGCACGGTGCAGATTTTAACATCTGCGACGAAAACGGGCTTTATCCCGTCGATCTGGCGGGGATATGCAACAGCCCTTTTTTAAGAAGCCTTTCAAGGTATGAGAAAAACTCTGTTTTCGACTTCGGAAATGTATCGCTTGCCGAAGTCCGTCAATGGATCAAAAACGGCGGCGATGTGAATGCCGCAGCGGTCGATGACGGGAAAAAACATCAAAGAACCGTCTTGCAGCGTGCCGTTTTATTGGCGCAGGAACCGGAAATCATCAAAGAACTGCTCGACGCGGGAGCTATCGACGACAATCATTCCGCGCGTTTTTGCCACGCCGTCAAAGCAGGGAAAGACGCCGTAGCCGTCCGTGCTGTTTTAAAATCCGGAGTTGATGTCAACGGTTTTACGCCCGTCTTCATCCGCCCTTTGTTTTACGCTTTGCGTTTCAGCGACGATCCCGCCGTGATCAAAGCTGTTTTAGACGCCGGCGCGGACATTCACGCGACCGAAAAAATGGTATCTTCAATTCTTTCTTCGGGCTTTTCCGTTTTAAAACGCGCCGTTTATGACAACAAAAGCGTCAAGATCATCAAAATGTTGTTGGAATACGGCAACGATTTTGAAGACGAAGCGTTGTCCCTGCTCTGCACGGCGGTTTTGAAATGCCCCGATCCTAAGGTTTTTACAGCCTTGTGCAATACGGTCAAAAAAAATCCGGAAAAGATGGAAGTGTTGGAAGAAAAAATGAAAGCGGCGTATCAGGTCGCGGTTCATCACGGTCTGCCGATTGCGGACAGCCTGATTTTTCCGATTAGCGAAATTCACGCTCAAATTGCCAAAAACAAAGTGCGGGAACTGATAAACCATAAAAGAACGCCGGAACTGATCGAATATTTAAAAATCGACGCGGGCAACGAAACGGCTTTACAAAGGGCGTTGATGATGCGTTATCCGCCTTTCGTTATTATGGATTTTATCGACTGTGGCGAAGACGTGAACGTTACACAGTACGCTTTCGGAACGATTTTAATGTTGGCTCTGCGATATAAATACAAAACGCCGGTCATTCGAAAAATACTGGACGCCGGAGCGCGAATCAACGAAACTACGAAAGACAATCTAACGGCGTTTTATCAGGCGATCAAATCCGAGGCCAATGACAAAACCTTAAAACTACTGTTGGAACGGGGAGCAAACCCCGACATCAAAACGGATAAAGGACAATCCGCTCGCGATATCGCGAACGAACATCAAAAAGAAATTATTGAACAATTTGAAGGGAATAAGAAATGAACGCCAATCAAGAACAGAAAACTGTTGAATCCATCAAAAAAGTATCATCCGAATACACGCCTTATTTAGCATTGGCTCTTTGTTGGAAAGACCAGGGACAGACAGGTTTTTTTTATGACAAAGTCCCCGTTTCCTTTGCGCGCCATCCGTGCGATTTGTTTGATCTAAACGGAAATAGAGAAGAATGGAAAGATTTGACCGGATATACTAAAGATGTTTGCGAAGATATGTTGCCTAAAAAGGCCAAAGCTCTTCGTGATAATATCGCAGGCATGTTGCAGGTCAGCAACTTCGGGCGCGTCGGTATTCCGATAAAATGTAAAGGAGAAAGCGGTTTTTGCAAGGGATGTAAAGGTTGTAAATTAAATCCGAAAAATAAAGAAGAAGTTTCTATTGCAATTGAAGAAACTACTTCTGTTAAAAAATGCGAAAATTTTCATTTCATTTTATCTCAATACGAAAGTCTTTTATGGAATGATTCACAACAGGAATTTGGAACGTATAACGGTTATCTGGTCGTTAACATAAACGGAAAGGAAAGGTTGGTTTATGATCTGGTTGCCAAAGCGTTTAAAATGAAAGAAGAGACTTTAAAAAAAATGGAAGAAGGTAATAAGGATTTCATAGATTACATTAAAGAAAAATGCGGATATGGCGATGAAGAAAACCTGCAAAAGGCTTTTAAGGAAGATGAATTGCAAATCCATCATATCGATAACAACGGGCACCACAACACACCGACCTATTGGGATGAAAACGGAACAATGATAAAAGGGAATTTAATCGCCTTGCCGGAGAGCGTTCATCAGAAACTATAATAAAAGTTAGCCTGCTATTCATTCATTTCTACGACGGTGAAAATCTATCGGTAGTGTTCATACTCGGTCGTTTACAAATGTATTCATTCGTAGCGTCTTGTTTCGTCGGTATTCCCTTGTTTACGGTTCTTTGCTATGGCAGAAAATCTGCCATAGCGCGCCGTCTGTCCGGTCGTGTCTGTTGACGCTTCCGGTCCGCGGCGGTCTTGAACGGGCGTTCCCTTTTGTTCGTAATTTAAGAAAGATTTGTTCCGTGTTCGGGGCTTTTCTCTTCTATCCGCTTTTTTTCAAACCCGGAGCAAACGCCCCCTCTGTTTTCGGGCGGGGCTTTGCCGCGGATATTCCTCCGGCTTCACAAGATGAAGCTTGTAAAGATGAATCCCCCGCGGAAACATTTTCACGTCCTCCGGTATGGCGCATTGTTCGGGGATATTGAGCAACGCGGCAATCCTTCGCGTTATCTTATCCGCCGCCTGCTGAACGGCGTCTTTCGTCAAGTGCGTGTATCGCGCGGTCATACTCTGTTGCTTGTGTCCCAACAGCTTCGCCACGACTGCTTCCGGAAAGCCGATCGCCACCGCCATCGACGCGAACGTGTGCCGCAAACTGTGAACTTTCTTCTTCGCAAACTCCGGCTTTGATTTGACGTGAACCTGAAAGAAGTTCTTGGCAACGTCCGTTCCTTTCCCCGACTTCGGAAACACAAACTCGTCATTACTCTGCGGCTGAACGGCGTTTTTCATTTGAAGAAGCAACTCCTTGACCGCTATGCCGAACGGTCTGTCCTGCGCTCCAGTCTTCGTGTCGGGAAACAGGAATAACTGATGCTTGAAGTCGATATACGACCATTTCAGATTTTCGATTTCCCTTTTCCGGCACCCCGTCATAACAAGTAACCGGATAACATTCAGATAATACGGAT
>CALXOZ010000024.1 GCA_944390195.1 uncultured Alphaproteobacteria bacterium | reverse complement strand
CGTGGTCAACGTGACCAATCGTTCCGATATTGCAATGCGGCTTGTTCCTTTCAAACTTCTCTTTTGCCATTTCTTTATCCCGACTATAGATCGTTTATACAAAAAAGCCCCCTTAACGGCGGCCGGAAAATATTCTATGGAATCAAACCCATAAGACAACCTTTTTCTTAAAAGAAAAAGCCAAAATTGGAGCGGGTGATGGGAATCGAACCCACGTAGTAAGCTTGGAAGGCTTCTGCTCTACCATTGAGCTACACCCGCAAGATGGTGGATGGGGCTAGATTCGAACTAGCGTACGCTCACGCGGGCAGATTTACAGTCTGCTGCCATTAACCACTCGGCCACCCATCCGACCAATCTGTGTCGTTTTACACAACGTAATTCAAATAATGGATTTTTGACCGTCTTGTCAACATAAAAATTGAATTATTTCATTTTTCTTGAAAAAATTATGATTATCTTCCTTAATAAAAGTGTGATAAAAATCATTTCATAAAACATTTATCAATTTTCAAGGTGCATCGTGACTCATCGTAATATAACGTGTCCGGCTAAAAATCCCGCACAGAAACAACAGTATATCAAAAAACACTCCAATGCTCTTTGGTTGTTCGGCTATCATGCCGTTTGCGCCGCCCTTCAAAATCCGAAACGCTCGGTTTTCCGACTCCTGTTGAGTAAAGAAACAATGCAAGAACTGCCACAAAACTTAATCCCTGAAAATTTGCACTGTGAAATTGTTCAAAAATCCGATTTCGACAACATTCTTCCCAAAGGAGTCGTTCATCAGGGAATTGCCGCTTATGTCTCGACATTACCGGAAATTCATGAAACGGACTTAATCCGTTCTGATAAATCGGTAATCATCATTCTGGATCAAGTTACTGACCCTCATAATGTTGGAGCTATTCTACGTTCCGCCGCCGCTTTTAACGCAGACGGTGTCGTCATGACGCAAAAATATGCTCCGGACATAACCGGAACATTAGCTAAAGCGGCCAGTGGAGCCTTGGAAATCATTCCTCTTGTTACAACAACAAATCTCGCACGGTATATGAACACCCTAAAACAGCACGGTTATTGGTGCGTCGGCATGGATGGTAAAGCTGAAAACACCTTGCGTGAAATGAAATTGCCGCGTAAAATAGCTTTAATTATGGGGTCCGAAGGATACGGGTTGCGCCGTCTGACTGCACAAAATTGCGATTTTTTTGCAAAACTTCCCATATCAGAGCGAATCGAAAGCCTGAATGTATCAAACGCGGCGGCAATAGCTTTATATGAATTAAAATATAAGCTGACAGATTTATAAAACTGTTTTATATCTTTTAGCGCTTTCACACATCACAGACAAATAATCAAGGGCTGATAATAATGAGTAAAAATGATGCGAATAACAATCGGAATCCATTACACGGGTGGAAAGGGATTCTGTATTCGGTTCGAACCCTTGCCAGTTGGAAAAGGAAAGAAGATACTACCGAGTGCAAGACACATTCTTTGCCTTTTTTGAATAAAAAACCAACTCGGTCTTATGTCCACACAATTCAAGCTTTTTTAGCGGGAACTGCGGTCGGAGCCCTGTCCGTATTGGCAACTTTGAATTATTCAGCCGCGAAAAACGCTTCAGATGAAGCCGCCACACGCTTGATTAACGAACGCAGCGCCGAAAAACAAACTTTAACCCCCCTTATTGCAGACATAGATCTGCCCATAGAAAATCCGTCTGAAACAGATCTTGACGGTGTCCTTCAGGCTCAATCTTCCAATGTAACCGACGATTCGATTCCGGAACAACTTGAAAATCAGGAAACGATCCCTCCCGAACCGGACATATTGGAAAAATTCACAATAAAGCCACGACAAAACCTTTATACCGTGTTAAAAAAAGGCGGATTAACAAATCGAGAAATCCATCTGATTACAGAAGCACTTTCCGATGTTTTAGACCCTAAAAAAATCCAAGTGGGAGATCTGGTCGAAGTCGGGAAAATGACAACTGAAGAAAAAAATGTTTCTTTATTGTCCGTTACAATAGAGGACAGGCATGGCAGACGTTATATTGCAAGCAGAAACGAAGCCGATTCTTTTGAAGCCAGCTTGGTTGAACCTGAAGTCGACCTTAAAACGGAATATGCGGAAGGAACAATCAATGGGGCTTTCATCAAAAACGCAAAAGAAGCGGGTATCCCGACAAATGTTATCCATCAAATCATATGGGCATTCGACGGTCCGGTCGATTTTTCCCGCGACTTAAGAAAAGGAGACACTTTCACAGCTGTTTTCGAAAAAGAATACAACAAAGACGGAAAACCGACAGGAAACGGAAATTTGTTATATGCCGTTTTAAACTTACGGTCTAAAAAATACGAACGCTATCTATACAAAGATTCTAAAAACCGTGAAGATTACTATGATGAAACCGGGAAAATCGCCCGTAAACTGTTTACAATCCATCCATTAAACAAACCGCGTCAAACGTCTAAATTCGGGAAAAGAAAACATCCGATCCTAGGATATACTATTATGCATTGGGGAGCCGATTTCGGTGCTCCAACCGGTACACCGATCAGATCCCCCGGAGAAGGAACGATTACACAAGTTAAAAAGAACAATTCTTACGGCTTGTATGTTCAGATCAAGCACAATTCTGAATATTCAACAGCTTACGCCCACATGAGTAAATTCCATGAAAAAACAAAGGTCGGAAGGAAAGTCAAGGCGGGGGATATTATCGGGTATGTCGGAAATACAGGACGTTCAACCGGTCCCCATTTACATTGGGAATTAATCAAAAACGGGAAAAAAATAAATCCTTTGACGCAACGGATTACGGCTCAACGCAAATTAACCGGAGAAGAACTTAAGCGTTTTTATGTTCAACGCGATATAATGCGTAATAACGTTTCAGGAGAAATTGTTTATGCTCGTGCTGAATCTTTGCCTGAAGAGAGAAAATCGGCTTATCAAGGAAGCACTAAAACCAAAAAAACAACTAAAAAATCAAAAAAGGCTTCTTTACAAAAAACAGCTTCCAGAAATATTCAAAATCATAACGGATAAAATCAAAACCTCGCATAAAAAGCGGGGTTTTCTTTTATAAGCATAACCTTATATAGGTATACATTCGACAATATAAGTGTACATTCGATAACATTACCAAATAAGTTCCAAATTCGTATAGAAAAAACACAAACAAAAAATACATCTTTATGATAAAAAGCAGATAAAAGAACTTCTGCTATTTTTATTTCATAAATTTAAGTATTCTTTGTGGGCTTTTTCCATTATACGCCATCATTCTAAATCAATTTATGCTTCTAAAGATTCTATTTTGTCAAATTCAGTGTTCTTTTTAAATTTTTCATAAAGGCAGATGTGCCGATTTTTAACCAAATTACAATAAAAAAGTATATTTCTTTTTTATGATACTCTTTTCAGAGCCCTCTTATATTACTTTTTTTCGTAATATAAGGCGTTAATATGAAAAAATGAAAAAGTTGTCAAAATCTCAGGTTAAAATAAAAAAATGATTGTTTTTCCATTGCTTTATAAAAAAAAGCGCCGACCATGTAAAACATGAAGTTCTTCACATGTGAGAGTAACTTTTGTTACCGGTTGATTGAACAGCATCAAGGTGCTGCAGTGAGTACATCCCGTTCACATCCTCTGCAAGCAGAGCGAACAACCCCGATACCGGTTGATTAAATAGTATCAAGGTGCTGCAGTGAGTACATCCTGTTCACATCCTCTGCAAGCAGAGCGGACAACCCCGATACCGGTTGATTAAATAGTATCTCTTCCGATTGGTCTTAGAGCTATTCGGCGTTTATTCGCGTATTCCCGCCGCCATATCGTCTCCTTGACACGGAAACCTTTTATGGGATATTTGAATTTCATAATGCCACGATCTTTATTATTCATCAGCTCATTTCCAACTTCCGGAAATCCTGTCAAGCTGGTCTCCAACAGGATTTTTACCGGCATACGGACATGAGACAGTCTTTCCAATCCTATAATTTCACCCTCTTCCTCTTGCACAGTTCTTGCAATATTTTCCAACATGATACCGTCAAAATAAAATACTTTCCGGTCTCCCCCTGCATCAAAGCGATCCAGTATTTGCATCTCGTGTATGAAAGCTCGTCCGAACCATTCATATGTCACACCTTATACCTCAATGCCTGCCCGACAGGCTGGTTTCCAATGTAACAAAAGAATTTTCACGTAAAACCACAAACTTTCACAGATCACCCAGCCTGCAGAGCTTCCTTTATACAAAAAAAGAGTGTCATGACGACACTCTTTAAAAAATGCATCTCATTTTTATCAACCAAGTCCTAAAGCACGTTTATAAACATCGAGAACAAATTCCTCTTCCTGACGTTCCTGTTCGTCCTTTTTACGAATCTTGAGTATTTCTTTGATTGCCTTCACATCAAAATTAGCGGATTTCGCTTCCTCAAAAATTTCTTTAATATCATTTTGAAGTGCTTTTTTTTCCTCTTCAATATGTTCTATTCTTTCGATGTAAGACAACAAACGAGCAGCATCGACTCCGTTAACATCTTGAACTTCATCAACCATAAATCAACTTCTCCTCTTATTATTCTCCGTCGGCATCTTCCACATCAAATGCCTCAGCCTTTATCTGGTGTAAAGACTTTGGGGCTTCTGCGACAGCCTTTTCCAAATCGGCTTCTGTACACAACCCTAACAGCACAGGGTTTCGAGCTTTAATATTTGCCATGTTCCAATGGGTTTTATTGCGAATGGCATCAATGGAATTTTTCGTCGTACCTATAAGCTTGCGAATTTGAGCATCTGTCAATTCCGGCTGATGTTTCAACAACCAAGCTATTGCATCAGGTTTGTCTTGACGTTTTGCCATAGGTGTATAACGCGCCCCTTTAGAACGCGGCAACAATTCGGGCAAATCAGACACATTCCTTTTAAGCACGGCATTTTCATCGGCTTCGCAACGGGCAATTTCCTCTTGCGTCAATTGACCGTTGGCTATCGGATTCAATCCCATCATACTGGCACCGACATCACCGTCTGCAATTGCCTGAATTTCCAATGTGTGCATTCCGCAAAAGCGGGCAATCTGTTCAAAAGTCAAAGCTGTATTTTCAACCAACCATACGGCGGTCGCCTTTGGCATCAATGGTAGAGACATCGTTTTCCTCTTAATTTACTAAATATATTTTTGGCAGGATAGCTTAAACCCCGCTTTACGTCAAAATGATAATTAAAATTCTTTAACAGGTTTCCATTGCTCACCGGTCTGACCGATTACCATACCGTCATAGACACTCCCCGTTTCGGACAACCAATGATTCTTTTTGAAATAAGAAATCAACTTTTCCACTCTTTTCTTATTTTCAACGGTCAGACATGCAAAATTTTCCCCTTGGTATAAAAACACGTTTCCTTTCAAAGCGTATCCCCTTGGACAGGTATTGATAATTTCCGTTGCCTGAGAATCGTTAAAACCGCATTGAATCAACAATTCACGATGGGAACCCGTAAAACCGTCGTCCGCTGTTAAAATTCCTTTGGCAAAGACGACAAAAGCCTTACGTCGGCTATGAAATTCCTGTTCGGCATTATTCTTTAAGTTGTCTAGCATCTGTCAACATCAAATCCGACGGACCTTGTTCGGCGGGAATCGGATCGTCCAAATGACGGCAATGACCTTCCAAAAAAGCGCCGGGTTGTATTTCTATTTGTTCATGAGTGATATTTCCAACAACTTTTGCGCTTGAGGCCAAAAAAACGGACTTTGCATACAAGCAACCGTTTATACTGCCGTAAACTTTTAAAAGATCGGCTTGTATCGTCCCTTTTACACAGGCATTGATATCAACAATCAAAACGCGGCAACGGATATCACCTTCAATCCTTCCGTTTACGCGAAGTTCACCCGTACTGATGATATTGCCTGTAATCGTTGTTTCTGTGCCAATCACTGACGATGATGATGTTTTTCCGTTTTCATCGTATATTCCGGTTTCAATATCTTTTTTATCTTCTGGAAACATATTCTCCGCCTTAACAATGCCACGACCCTTCTCGGGTCAATCATTAACTATAGCCCCAAAACCCTTTGTTTGTCTTTTTAATCAACACCTTCTTTATTTAAGTTTTTTTTAATTATAACGCATTCCAGATACGATACATAATCTATTTTCACTTTATTAGCAGAATTTTTTATATTCTCGCCTTTTATTATACCATTGAATACATTCAACCTGTTTACGGTAGAGTTTCAGGTAAAAAAGTGTAATTGAAACCTTTTCACAATATAGTCATACAGCTCATATTCGTTATTTTCAACAAAACGGAGAATATGAATTTTTTTTATGACAAACAACAAATCAATGAACTTATGTAGAAAATATTGCCCGTCTTTATTTTTTCAACACAAAAATTCAAAAAAAAATAGAATTTTTTGCAATATGAACTATGATGACATTTTTCCAGACTTCTTTTGACAAAAGGATTTTTCCACCATGTCATTAAAAATAAAAACAGCTTTTACTTTAGGAACTTGGTTCGGTTCAGGCAAAGCCCCTGTTGCATCCGGGACATTCGGATCACTGGCCGCTTTGCCTTTCGGTGCCGTTATCATGTATTACGGGGGATGGCCTGCTTTATTAGCGGCGAGCATTATCACATATTTTGTTGGCGTATGGGCCGCCGATATTATAATGCAACAAACTAAAACACAAGACCCCGGACTGATCGTCATCGACGAAGTTGTCGGTCAATGGTTGGCTTTATTATCCATGCCGATCAATCTGCCGGCTTATCTGATTGCTTTTTTATTTTTCCGCTTTTTTGATATTTTGAAACCTTGGCCTGTTTCTTGGGCTGACACGAAACTCCACAACGCTTCAGGCGTCATGTTAGATGATGTCTTTGCCGGAATTTACGCTTTTATTTGCTCACATTTACTTTGGTTTTTCATCGTGTCTAAAGGGTGGTTTCAAATCATTGAAAACTGATCATTCCGTCGTATCCAAAATGACGAAATCATTCTCTTGCCCCATATTCAACAATGCTCTAGCAGATTCTTCAAGCATATCCATATCTATGCTTTGAGGCGAAAGTTGACGAACTTTTTGTTCCATTTCCGTACGCCGAACAGCTAATTCCTGAGCAACTTGAGAAGCTATTTGAATTTCTTGTTTCAATTCAAACAAACGACGCAAACCACGCTCGCCATTTACAGCATGGTAACCGAAATAAACCGTCAACAGCAACCAAAACATGGGCGTAAACAAATGACGTAAACGACGCCGGATTTCCAAGAACAAAGGCATATTTTTTCCCCTTCTTTTCGCCAATCAGGTTTCTTTAATTTTTATAGCAGATCTTCAAAGCTTAGAACTTCCGTTTCAGTCTTCTAAGCTTTTCCGACACACTTCGTATCTGAAACCGATTTTTCCGGTTGCAAGTCTTTATATCTAAAATACAAAATAAAATCACAAAAAACCAAAGTAAAATTCAATACATACAACCAAAAAACATAGTTATATCCAAAATTAACGATCTTATTGATCATTCCGCAAATATAACCGATCAGAATCAAAGATAAAAATAATACGCTCTTTCCCCCGACATTTTTTGTCCGGTACGTTTTCAACACGGCGGCAGGCCAACTAGCTCCGAAACAAATAAGCATACCCGCTTCAAAAATATCCATCACTCTCTCCTCTTTTCCCCTATAAGAATCTTGTCAAAAAAAAGCATAAAGTCAATACTTTTAGACATAAACTTCTTCGGTTGCGGAAATAGCCTCGGCATTACGACCTTCAGAACGCTTCATACGATCCAAAACCTTACGGTATTCGATCGGGACGACTTTGACAAATAAAGGAAAATGATTTTCAAAATCGTCTAATATCCCTTTTGCACGCACAGACCCCGTATATAAATAATGTTTTTCCAATAATGAATACAGTATTTCCCCGTCTTCTTTCAGATGGACATTTTCCAAATCGACACTGTCAAGATTACAACGGGTTTGGAAAATTTCCGTCTGATCATAAACATATGCGATCCCTCCGCTCATTCCGGCGGCAAAGTTATATCCTGTCGTGCCTATAATGACAACAGTTCCACCCGTCATATATTCGCAACAGTGGTCTCCAACTCCTTCAACGACAACAGTTGCACCACTGTTTCTTACCGCGAAACGTTCTCCCGCCGTACCACAGAAATAAGCTTCTCCGCTTGTCGCCCCATATAAAACGACATTTCCGACAATAACATTTTCTTTTCCTGAAAAATCGGCACGCGGAGGATGGCGAATGATGATTTTGCCTCCGGACAATCCTTTGCCGACATAATCGTTTGCATCACCATTAACACGAATGGTTATCCCTTTTGCCAAAAAGGCTCCCAAACTTTGTCCCGCTGATCCAGTCAGTTCCAACGTAATCGAATCGTCTGCCAGCCCGACAGGTCCGAACAGTTTGACAACTTTTCCCGACAATCTCGCCCCGACAGCCCGATCCGTATTGTGAACAAAAGCGGACAGAGTTGTTTGAATGCCTGTTTTCAGTGTATTGCAAACTATGGGTAAAAAAGTTTCATCAAAATGTTTTTCCTCTTTCCCCTGTGCGGATGTACAATGGCGAACAGTTTTTTCAGGAAAAGTGGTCAGTATTTTTGAAAAATCCAATTTTGACGCTTTTCCGGTTTTAATGTCGGAGCGGAATTCCAGCATCTCCGTACGTCCTATCATCTCATCAACCGTTTTAAATCCCAACAACGCCATATATTCCCGCATTTCTTGAGCAATAAAACGTAAAAAATTGATAATATGTTCTGGTTTTCCTTCAAACCTGCGGCGCAACTGAGGATTCTGGGTTGCTAATCCTTTCGGACAAGTATCCAAATGACATTTACGATCCATACAACACCCTAAAGCGACCAACAATGCCGTCCCGAAGCCGTATTCTTCCGCCCCTAACAAAGCGGCTACAGTCAAATCGCGTCCCGTTTTCAGCTGACCGTCGGTTTGAATGACAATCCGATCACGCAAACCATTGGCAATCAAAGCGTGCTGTGTTTGCGCCACCCCTATTTCCCAAGGAATCCCCGTATGCCTGATTGCAGTCATCGGAGACGCTCCCGTACCACCGTCATAACCGGCAATCACAACAATATCCGCTTTTGCTTTTGCAACACCAGCAGCTATCGTGCCAACCCCTTCTTTGGCAACAAGTTTGCAAGAAACTTTTGCATCAGGATTAACCGCCTTCAAATCATAAATCAATTGGGACAAGTCTTCGATAGAATAAATATCATGGTGTGGCGGCGGAGATATTAAAGACACACCGCCGACCGTATGACGGATACGGGCGATTTCTTCCGTAACCTTGTGTGCCGGCAACTGCCCGCCTTCTCCGGGTTTTGCCCCTTGAGCCAATTTTATTTGTAATTCTTCGGCATTAATTAAATACTGTGTCGTTACACCGAAACGCCCAGAAGCAATCTGCTTTATTTTAGAACACAAATTATCACCTTGGGCATTTTGACGGTAACGGTCCGGATCCTCGCCCCCTTCACCGGAATTACTACGCGCTCCGATTCTGTTCATCGCCACGGCGATCGTTTCATGTGTTTCCCGATTGATCGATCCCATCGACATTGCGGCAGATACAAACCGTTTCATAATATTTTCAACAGGTTCCACCTCTTTAATTTCTATCGGAGTGCTTTGTTTGAAATCCATCAAATGACGCAACGTCAACGGTTCACGCCGATCAACCAAAGAACTGAACTCTTTATACAAAACATAGTCGTTTTTTAAAACCGCCTGACGCAATTTGGTAACCGCTAAGGGAGTCCACAAATGTTCTTCCCCTCCCTTTTGAAAACGGTAATAGCCGCCCGTTTCCAAACTCTCTGGTTTACTGAAAGCTCTGGAATGCCGTGCCAAACTCTCTTCAGCAATTTCTTGTAAACCGATACCGCCGATAACCGATGACGTCCCTGTAAAATATTCATCAATCAATTTTCGAGACAAGCCTAAAGCTTCAAATACTTGTGAACCGAAAAAACTACGAACGGTCGAAATACCAACACGACTGAAACACTTTAACAATCCTTTTTTTAATGCCGTCATATAATTCAAAACGGCTTCCCGTCCTGTTTTTGGTTTTTCCAACATCTTATTTTGCGCCATAAAGCATACGGTTTGCAAAGCCGTTTTCGGGCAAACGGCATTGGCTCCGAATGCAATCAATTGTGCGAAATGTATGACCTCGCGCGCTTCTCCCGTTTCCACGACGATTCCGACTTTGCTGCGCAGCCCCTTGCGGATTAAAGCATGATGCAATCCGCAAACCGCTAACAAAGACGGTATCGGAGCATGATAACGGTCAAAATCCATATCGCTTAAAATCAAAATATCCGCCCCGTTTAAAATCTCTTTTTCGGCAGCATCGAACAAACGATCCAAAGCCGTCTTCAATCCATTTGCCCCTTGATTAACGCAAAACAGCATCGATAAACGGACGGTTTTGATATCTTTATTTGAAATCCTTTCCAAATGTGATAAAGCCTCTGTTTCCAACAACGGAGAGCTGAGTTTCAAACGCCTGAAATGTTCCGGCGTTTCGCTTAATAAATTATGTTCTTTTCCTAAAAAGCTCATCAAAGACATAACAAGCTCTTCACGTAAAGGGTCTATCGGCGGGTTTGTAACTTGAGCGAATTGTTGTTTGAAATAGTTGAACAACACCTGAGGCTGTTTCGACAACACCGCCAACGGCGCATCAAAACCCATTGATCCGACCGGTTCCTGAGCATTGGACACCATCGGATCAATGATCATTTTCAATTCTTCGGATGTATAGCCGAAAACATTCTGACTGATCGACAATTTTTCCTGATCGATCAGACAATCCTGCTCTGAAGAATACAAATTATGCAATTGCATTCTGTTATCCCTCACCCAATGGCGATACGGACTTTTGCGCGAAATTTTCCCTTTGATTTCACTGTCGGACACAATACGGTGCTGACAAAGATCAACTAAAAACATTTTTCCGGGGGTTAATTTTCCTTGTTGACGTATGTTTCCGGCTCCGACATCAATAACACCTGTTTCAGATGCCATAATGACATAACCGTCTTTTGTAATCGTATAACGGCACGGACGCAAACCGTTCCTGTCCAACAAACCGCCAATATATGTTTTTCCATCTGTAAAAACCATTGCCGCCGGCCCGTCCCAAGGTTCCATCATGGCGGAATGATATTCATAAAAAGCCCGTTTATCTTCGCTCATCACAAATTTATCACCGAAAGCTTCGGGAATCATCATCATCATGCTATGAGGAAGAGACCGACCGCAGGAAACAAGCAATTCAAAAACATTATCGAAAATCATCGTATCCGATCCCGTTTCGTCAACAACCGGTTTTATCTTTTCGATATCCTGTCCGAACAATTCGCATGATAAAACGGGTTCTATCGAACGGATATGATTTATATTGCCGCGCAATGTGTTGATTTCACCATTATGAGCCACATACCGGAAAGGTTGAGCCATTCGCCATGCCGGTAAAGTGTTCGTACTGTAACGCGAATGAACCATACAAAACGAAGCGGTAAAATCGATATCTTTCAAGTCTTTGTAAAAATCAGCCAAATGCGTTCCCGTAACCAAACCTTTATAAACTATCGTACGTGGGGACAAGCTGCATATGTAAAACTGGGATAAATCCTTATCCGTGCAACTATTAACCTTTTTTTCAACACTGCGGCGAATAACATACAGCCTGCGAACAAACTCGTTTTCGTTCAATTCAGGCGCACTGACAAAAATTTGTTTAAATACGGGAACGCTTCTTGCCGCTATTTCACCTAAATAAGAAAAATCCGTTTCAACATCTCTTTCGCCTAAAAAACAGCAACCTTCCCGTTCAACCGTTTCACGCACAATTGTCATACATAATTGTAAATCCGAAACATTTCGAGGCAGAAAAAGTTGACCAACGGCATATTTTCCAACACGAGGCAAGCTGAAAGAAGATACTTTCCTGAAAAAAGTATCTGGAATCTGAAGCATTAATCCGGCACCGTCTCCGGTTTTACCATCAGCCCCTATAGCGCAACGATGTTCTAAATTGGATAAAATACCGATACCTTTTTCAACCAATGCATGATCCGGCGTTCCAGCTAAGTTCACTATAAAGCCTGTTCCGCAACTGTCATGATCATTTCGGGGATCATACAACCCTGTTCCACAAAATTGCCCTGCCGCATCACTTTTCAAATTGTCATATAATAAATTGGTCATTTTATGCCTCTCGGTATTGCGCAAAAATTCGTCCGGATAATAAAACTTTTCAAATAATTCTCCTATAAAAAAAATTCGCTTTTTGAAAAAACGACTTTATAAACGCAATTTAATCAGTGCCTGTTTTAAAATACTTGCCGGCGTATTCATAAAAAATTTTCTGACAACACTTAAATGCGTGTTTTTTCCACACGCCGTCAAAAAAGACGAGAAAATGTAACCCTTGTCTTTCACTGTTCGATAGGAAAAAGCATTGTCATATCGCCGGTCAAAAATGCTTGATGATATGTTTTATAGACATTGATAAAAATTTTTCGTTCCGTAACTGGAACTTTTATAATTTCCAGCTCGGAAATAATATCCTGATCCGTTAAAAGGTCATTGAGTTTCGGATCGTGTCGTCTTTCATCATTCACTGACGACTGGAAATAACGTCCGACACCTTTGAAATTTCCGATTTGCGAACAATCCACCATCTTCAAATACAAACAAGTTGTTTTGATTCCCGACTTTGTTTGTTCATTCAAAGCCATCATGAAAACTTTTGAATTTTTTTCATTTCCGTCCTTTTTTCAGATAAGGATACGGTAATATGGATATTCGTTAAAAGCTGGCTTTTAAGTTTAAAGCTTTTTTTAAAAGTTTCAGATACTGTTTTTGAGGGATTTCAATTCCCCCCATACTTGCCAGATGCGGTGTTAAAAATTGTGTATCCAACAAAACGAATCCGTTTTTCTTAAGACGTTCAACCAACGCCCATAAAGCCACTTTTGAAGCATTTTCCGCTTTTGAAAACATACTTTCACCGAAGAAAGCGCCTCCTAATGCAACACCGTACAAACCGCCGACCAACTCTCCGTTCCGCCTGCACTCGACACTGTGAGCCAATCCTAGATCAAACAAGGCACAATATGCTTCTAAAATCGGAGCATTAATCCAAGTCTCCGATCGGTCGGCACAACCGCAAACAACATCATAAAATGCCGTATCCATTGTAATTTCAAAGACATTTTTGCGAATGATGCGTTTCAAAGAATGAGACACATGGAAATTATCTAATGGTAAAATACCTCTGTTTTCCGGTTCAACCCAGAAAACAGAGGTATCCTCTTTACTTTCCGCCATCGGAAAAATGCCCGTTGAATATCCTTTGATCAATAAAAGAGGATCCAATCGGGTAACAATCATTTGTTTTCTTTTTCTTCCCGTTGTTTTAAAAATTTTTCCAACCAATGAATATTATAATTTCCATCAATAAAATCAGCGGTGGAAATGATTTCCTTGTGTAAGGGCAGTGTCGTTTTTACGCCTTCGATAACGAATTCGTCAATAGCACGGTGCAAACGCATCAGGCAACCGTTTCTGGTCTTTCCGAAAACAATCAGCTTGGCAATCATGCTGTCATAAAAAGGCGGAACAGTATAACCTGTATACATACCTGAATCAACACGGGTCCATAGACCTCCCGGCGCATGCCACTGTTTGATTTTTCCAGGACACGGAACAAACGTAAACGGATCTTCCGCATTGATACGGCATTCAATGGCATGACCGTTGAAGTGAACATCTTCTTGGGTATAATTCAAATGAGCGCCGCTTGCGACACGGATTTGTTCACGAACCAAATCAATCCCCGTTACCATTTCCGTAATAGGATGTTCGACTTGCAAACGCGTATTCATTTCAATGAAATAGAACTCTCCGTTTTCGTACAGGAATTCGATCGTTCCGACATTGCTGTAACCTAATTTTTTCATAGCATCCGTAACGATTTTTCCTATTTTTTTGCGCTGTTCCGAATTTAAAGCGGGACAAGGCGTTTCTTCCAACACCTTTTGGTTTTTACGTTGCATGGAACAATCGCGCTCACCCAGATGAACAACATTGCCATACTTATCCGCCAGAATTTGCATTTCGACATGACGCGGATTTTCAAGGTATTTTTCAATATAGACTTCATCACTGGTAAAAGAGGCTTTTGCTTCCGCACGCGCTTGAGTATAGGCTTCGGGCAATTCATCGGCGTTGCGAGCAATACGCATTCCTTTACCGCCACCGCCTGCAGTCGCTTTAATTAATACAGGGTAGCCCATTTTAGCAGATGCTTCCAAAGCGTCTTCGAGCGTATCGACGGCTCCATCAGAGCCGGGAACAACGGGTAAACCCGATTCGATTGCCGCTTTTTTAGCTGTGATTTTATCCCCCATTTTCCGAATCATTTCCGGCGTTGGTCCGATCCATGTCAAGCCGTGTTCTTCAACCATTTCGGCAAAGTCGGCATTTTCAGACAAAAAGCCGTAGCCCGGATGAATTGCGTCGGCACCGGAAATCAATGCCGCCGTAATAATGGCAGCTTTATTCAGATAGGAATCCTTTCCCGCAGCCGGACCGATACAAACGGCTTCATCCGCCATGCGGACATGCATTGCATCGGCATCCGCAGTTGAATGGACGGCGACCGTTTTTATCCCCATTTCACGGCACGCTCTGTGGATACGCAGAGCAATTTCTCCTCGATTTGCTATTAATATTTTTTCAAACATATTTATTCCAAAATTAATAATGGCTGGTCATATTCAACGGGTGAACGGTCTGTTACAAGAATCCGGACGACTTTACCCGAACGGGGCGCTTTTACCGGATTGAAGGTTTTCATTGCTTCGACTAAGAACAACGTTTGATCGGCGGATACCGTATCACCGACGGAAACATAAGGAGCGGCATTAGGTTCAGGAGCCGTATAGACAACCCCGACCATCGGAGATTTTATGGCTTCCCCTTTCATTTCCGCTTCAGGCTGGACGTTTTGCGCGACGGAAGAAGGAGTTGCAGGAGCAACACCCGCAGGAGCGGACGCAATCACCGGCGCCGAAGGTAAAAAGCCGGATGAGGGAATACGTGTAACGCGTAAACGCAACCCTTCCGTATCGTATTCAATTTCAGCAAGCTCATGTTCATTGATCAGCTTTGCCAAATCTTCGACCAAACTTGTATCATATGTGGTTTTTGACATAGATAAACATCCCTATTTGAAAAAAGAGGCGACCGCCTCTATAGCCAACAGATACCCTTGTTTTCCAAAGCCGCAGATGACACCGTCCGCCGCTTTTGAAACATAGGAGAAACGACGGAATTCATCCCGTCTGTGAATATTGGACAAATGGACTTCCACCACCGGCATGTCGCAGGCAAGCAAAGCGTCCAAAATTGCCACCGAAGTATGAGAATAAGCGGCGGGATTAATGATGATGGCATCAAAATTTCCGCGTGCCTGTTGAATGGCTGTAACGATTTCGCCCTCATGGTTGCTTTGAAAAAATGCGATTTCCAGCTTCAGTTCAGCAGCTTTTGTTCGACAATCCGATTCTATACTGGCTAACGTATCACGTCCGTAAATTTCCGGTTGACGCGTTCCGAGCATATTCAAATTTGGACCATTAATAACAAAAATACGGCGCATTATTCCTCTTATGAACAAAAAATACTTTTGTTTTATACCATTAAATCACCACAATTGCATTAAAATGATGCAGACACAATCTTTTTTTTTGGCACAAAATTTGCATCTAATTCATTAATGACTTTTCGTTAAGGAGAATGTGATGGCTCTTGCAACTTTCGTGACCAGTACAATGGGAATACACGCCCAATCACACGCGTTGGAACAAATCAGTGAAAACATTGCAAACGTTAACACCACCGGATATAAAAAAGTTGAAACACGCTTTGAAACACAATTGACACGTTTCAACGATACCGGCACGGATTCCCATCTGTTTTCGGCAGGCGTTCAAGATCGTCGCATGATTGATGTCGCCGGCGTTTTGAATACGACAAACAGTGTTTATGATTTGGGAATCAGCGGACAGGGGTTCTTTATCGTCAACGGGGATACAGAAACTTTATACTCCAGAGCCGGCAATTTTCAGCCCAGCGCAATCACTCCGCAAGGGTACAGCGCAAAAACCATTACTTACCAAAGACCAGATCAAAACGGAAATGTCCTGCAATCTTCACCGGCATCATATTTGATCAACGATGCGGGATATTATGTCATGGGTTGGAATTACAACACCGAAAAAGAGGCATTTTCTTCCGATTTGGAACCGGTAATCATTTCTCCCATGGAATATTATCCGGGACAAGAAACAACTCAAATGTCTTTTAAAGGAAACATCAATGCTTCAGAAACAGAAACGCAGTTATTAAAATTCACTATTTATGATAATGCTTTCAAAGCACACACAATGACCATGAAATGGACGGCTCAAAATGAACCGAACACTTGGCTGGTTGCCGTTGACATCGACGGAGCCGCCATTAATTCGGAACCGGTCAAGGTAAAGTTCGATAAAAACGGCAAACTCACTGAACCGTTACCAACATCAGAATTGCAAGTTTCATGGCAAAACGGAAATACCGGCACAATCCGGTTGGATATGCGTCATTTTACACAATACGCCACCTCCCTTTCGGGAGAGGTTTTGTCTCAAGACGGAAAAGGCTTTGGCACTTTGACCGGTTCGGCATGGGATGAAAACGGTATTCTTAACGCCACTTACAGCAATGGAATTCAAATCCCCGTTTGCAAAGTGGCGTTGGCTCGCGTACCGGTTCCGAACATGATGGAAGCCGTCAGCGGAAATATGTTTACATATAACGAAAACGCCGGCGACTTGGAAATTGTCGATTTGCAAAACAGCGCCACTCAGACGACAATCCAAGGTGGAACAATAGAAACCTCCAATGTCAGTCTGGAAGAAGAGTTCACAAATTTGATCATTACACAGCGCGCCTATTCCGGCAATGTACAAACATTTACCGCTGCAAACGAAATGACACAAGAAGCCATCAACATTTTAAGCTGACCCGATTTCAGAACGCATCGAAACAATGAATATTATTGTCGCACCGGATTCCTTTAAAGAATGTTTAAGCGCCTTTGATGTCGCAGACATCATTTGCAATACTTTAATGTCTGCCGGACACTTTATCATAAAAATCCCCCTTTCCGACGGCGGAGAAGGGTTCAAAGAAGCAATGAATTATCATTTTGGCGCAAAAACAATACGGATACCGGCACATGATGCTTTGATGCGCCCGATTTTTTGTAACGCTTTACGGCTTGAAAACAACACGACCGTAATTGAAACAGCTGATACAATCGGATTGACTTTAATCGAACGGGACAAAAGGAATCCTTTATATACAACAAGTTATGGAACGGGAGAACAAATCGCCTTTTTATTAAAGAAAGGATGCAAAGACTTTATCATTGCTTTGGGTGGCAGTGCCACAAACGATTGTGGCGCGGGATTGATGCAAGCGCTAGGATTCCAATTTTTTGACAAAAACGGCAAAGCTTTTCCCGCCGGCATACAAGGCAAAGATTTAATTGATATTGAAAAAATCGAACCGTCTATCATTAACGCTAATTTCACACTTGCTGTTGATGTTTGCAATCCTTTATTAGGAGAAAACGGAGCAGCTCGGGTCTACGCGCCGCAAAAAGGAGCCGATTTAAAAGCCGTTTCTCTGTTGGAAAAAGGGACTGCGCATTTTTGTTCGTTAGTTGAACAACTTGCAGGGAAAAAAATTGCTTGCGTCGAAGGAATGGGAGCGGCAGGAGGCTTGGGACTCCTTTTATATGCGTTTTGCGATGCTTCATTAAAGTCTGGAATTGATCTTGTCATGGATAACAGCCCTTTTCAAAAAGCTTTAAAACACGCCGACCTGATTATTACAGGGGAAGGAAAAATCGATCGACAAACTGTTTTCGGAAAAGTCGTTTCCGGTGTTGTCCGTAAAAGCGGAAACATTCCCGTCGTTGCCCTTTGCGGCTGTATCGGTGAGGGTGTCGAAAACGTTTACCGGACAGGAATAAAAAAAATTTATCCTGTTACCCCTGAAAACACCCCTTTTTCAATTGCTAAAGAAAAGGCTCCGACTTATATAAAAGAGGCTTTGAAAAAAGTGCTTGAAGATTTTAAAGATCTCGATAAAGCCTCTTGAATTATTATCCGGACTGGCTTTCATTTTATCTTTTTTTGAAAAAAAAGAGCACGCTCCTCTTTTAAATTCTGTTCATACAACCGTTTTTTCATTAAACTATGATCTTTTTTCAAAGAACTTTTTTAATAACTCGGCATCATACCCGAAGGTTGCGTACCGGAACGGAAAAATGACGCAAACAAACCACCCGATTTAATTTTCTTTTACCGAATTTTCCAGATCCGTGCGATAACGACCGGATTTTGAATAACAAAAATACCGGTTTTCAATGAAACAGTTTCTTTATCACACTGAAAGCGCCACCGCAGCCATTCAACGACCTTTCACAAAAAAAAGAGCCTGAAAAGGCTCTTTTTTCATTCTCTTTCATCTAGTACAACTTAAATTCGGCGTTTTTGCGAATGATCGTTCCCGCCTTTCCGTTCAAAATGTCCAAAGCGTCTTCCAAACGACCGACAGCCCCGAATCCTTTTCCCGTATTGGCAAAACGGCATACGGCTTCAACCTTCGGCCCCATGGATCCTTTGGCAAAACTGTATTCCTGCAATTTTTCAGGAGAAACTTCCTTTATTTCCTTTTGATCCGGCGTTCCCCAATCCAAAGCGATCGAAGGCGCGTCCGTTAAAATCAACAAAGCATCGGCATCCAATTCATCGGCCATGATCGAAGCCGACATATCTTTATCAATCACCGCTTCACTGCCTTGCAGTTTTCCGTTTTCATCACGAACAACAGGAATACCGCCACCACCGGAAGCAATAACCATAGAGATCGGAAGAGCGTCGTGTAGGGAAAGAGTGTAGATCTCGGTGGTCGCCGTATCATT
>CALXOZ010000023.1 GCA_944390195.1 uncultured Alphaproteobacteria bacterium | reverse complement strand
AAACCGGCAATCTTCTCGTTCAATTCCTGAACTGTGGCGTCTCTTTGATCCAATGCGCAACGGAGTTCCTCTTGATGACGCTCATATTCCGCAAGCTTGTCCCGATTGCTTTCCATCTCCGCTTGTGTCTGAGACAACCGAGCATTCAACGCGGCTTCAAGTTCCTTACTCTTTTTTAAACACGCCAACGATGTTGCAATCTGTTCTTGATAAACAGAATAACGTTCAGAATCTGCATCCGCTTCTTTATCTTTTTCTAAAATAGGCGGCAATAAATCATCATCCGATTCCACAGGTTCGGATTTTAAACGGATTGATACCGTTAAAATCTTTTTAATACGCTGGAACTTCATCAAAACAGAAGGTAAAATTGCAATATTACCCTTCTTTGATAAATACGGAGAAATTTCTTTCAAACCGGCATCGGATAAACGGTAAGAACGCATAAAGCCTATAAAGGGAGCAACTGAGCGAACAAACTTGAAAAAAGAGGCTAAAGCATTCCACACCGTTTCATCAGTAGGATTTTTTTCTAATAACGGAAAAAGTTGTTCTAATTGAGACAGCTCTTTTTCAGCTTGATTTAAGAAATCTTCTATCATATCAGCCATAAACTTAAAAACTCCCTACGTTTTTTTCGTTTAACAGCATAGCGATTTTTGTTTCATTTTTAAAACAGGAAAATTGCCAATTTTGCTCTTCTAAACATTTTTTTAAGAAAAAGACCGGTAGCAAACGCAAATTTTGCAAGTCATCCGTTTCCGAATTTTCAGACAAGCCCACCACATCAACAATACTTTGACCTTCTGCCTGAATGGAAATTTTTTTATCTTCAGAATCGAGTTTAATAAAAATTTTTCCGCCACGAATCATGTTTTCTGCAATAATCTGAACGGTCAGAAGGATATAGCGAAACGCAAAGACAGGAATATTCCAGTTAATTTCCCAATAACATGAAAAATGAGCAACTCTGTTTTCCAATGTCTTCAAATAATCCTCTATAATTTTTTTTGTTGTGGCAATATCCGTTAAAGGACCGTCATTACCGAAAGCCGCCCGAAAAAAACGTAAACGGCCCATTAAGGCATTAGCATTATTTAATGCCAAATCTAAGACTTCTGAGTCGGTTTCATTGATTTCTGCAAGTAAAGACAAACTGCTTGATATGGCTCCGACCGCTCCGGCCAAATCATGACTGAAACGTGTTAAAGCTGATTTTGATAATAAAAGATCATATCCGGACACAAAAAAACCTCTCTTCAACCGCCAGAATTTTTTAAATTCTATGGTATCGACTTACATATTTATTTTTTGTATACTAATTAAGTTAAACAATCTTTACCATTTTTAAAAGGAACATATCCGTAATGAAAACAATCCCTTCTTCTTTTAAAGGACTCGATTTAAATACGGATAGAATTATTGCAGCTTCCAAACAAAAAATACTCCCGTCTGAAAAAAAGAATTCTATCACTCCTTCTTTGATTTCAAGGCAAGACACCCTTTCTGGATCCAACAATACTTTCGTCGAACTTGACGGGAAAAGATACTATTTGAATGCCGTTCGGGGAAGTTATATAAATATCATTGTTTAGATAAAACTGTTTAAAGGAGGGCTTATGACAGCTTACTCAGATGAAAAAGGAAGCTCTTTGGTAGAAGTTCTAGGAGTTATGGCTATCATTGCTACGGTGGTTGTCATAACCTATTCCGGCATAGCCAAAGCCAATCAAAAAATAAAAGTCAGTCAAGCCGTCCAACAGGTTTCCAATGTCGTAAAGTCCATGCGAATTCAATTTTCAGCTTTTCTACCTGAAAGTGCTACAGCCGATCAACTGGTTCAAGCTGGCGTATATGAAAAAAAAGATGTTTTAGATGGAAAGGCTGTCAACGTATTTGGAACGGAAATGGACATGATTATTGCCCCTTATGTCGAAAATCCGTACTTTGTCTTCATTTATAAAGATATCCCCGTACGGGCCTGTGTCGATCTGATGATGGGAGATTGGGGGAATGATCCGTCTTCAGGTTTAAAAGAAATCATTGTCAATGCAGACCATTCTTTCAATTTTGTATGGAAAAAAGATCTTGTTTCCTCTGTGGCAGGAAACACCTTCACCTTGTTACCTGATTTAGACGCTGTTAAAATAGCCTGTACGCCTGAATCTGCTGATACGGTATCAATTTCATGGGTTTATTATTTTTAAGCGCAAAAAAAACAATGTAAAATAATATTTTTTATTTACAAATTTCCAATTACCTCTATGGTATTGAAATTTTTCTCGTGTAAAATAAAATGCTTAATAAAGAAATCCTGATTAAAGTAGGGGTTTAATATACTCCTTCTTTTTCCAGTTACGTTTGAAGAGTTAGACACTCTGGCGCATAACCCTTCCATACTTGCCAGATGTAAAAAGGATAAACAAAGCCAAACACAGCCGATCAACAAGTCTCTATTCTTATTCGCATATTCTTTCATGCCTTATCGACACAACACCCTTCTAATTAAAGCTTTCCCATTTGATTGCGGTGAATAAATCGGCAAACGGTAAACTTTCATTTTGTAAACTGATCCGGCATAAAAAAAACAAAACAGGCGTATACAACATACTGGCAACAAACAAATTCGTAAACAAATTCGTAATATATATTGCCCTTACGTCCCTTTCCTCCACGCTTTGAACACAGTAGGAACAACGCAATACATTTAATATGCCCCGTGTCGATAACGGTTACATATCTTCGCATTGAATGATGACTTCGATATCATGTTCAAATTCAGTTTTCTCCATCGTCATTCGGCGCAATGCCGAAAATTCCTCTTTCATTTTGATCAGTTTTTCACACATAATACCGTACACATTGTTTTATTGCTGTATTTGAAACTCATCTCACACTGATTTTCACAAGCATCAAACTTTTTTACTTTACGAAAAAAACGTAAGGCTGAACACCTCAATCTTTCAAGATACTGAGATTATTTCTTTCCAAAAAACAATACGAAATTACCGCTCCATATCATATGAAAGTGGGAATACACCATTTATTATAAAATCCTCTTTTGATGTTAATGCTCGTAAATTCATTGCAAAGGAACGCGGCTATAAGGATTTAGTTCGGACAATAAATATTATATTCAAAAATCTTTTGTATGTGAGCGGGATCGGTTCGATCGTACCTTTCCTGTTACAAAAATTGCCGCCATAGTAGTTGAATTTCATCTACGGCGGCAATCATTACCGAATTTTCATGTGGTCAATGTGTTTTCCTTGTATCCGGATCAGCGTTTTCGAATAACAACCGGATTAGCCTTTTCAGATTTTTCATTTATTGTTGTATCCTCTTTTGAAACATCAGAACTCAAAGGCTGTAATATTGAAGAGGATTGCCCTTCGGAAGACGTTGACGGAACAGAAGAATAAGTAGAATCTTCTTGATCGCTGACACGGACAATACTTCCCTGAGCTTCACGTTTATTTTCTTGTTCGGAAGAATTAATGGACAAAATCGTCTTAGCCTTTTGTTTTTCCGCCTGAGCCAATTTTTTCTTTTCCTCTTCCTCACGCTGTTGTTTTATTTTTTGTTCTTTCAGTGCTATTGCCTCAAGTGTTTTTTTCCGGATTTCCTTTATTTTTACCAGAACAGCATCAGCCTGTGCCTGATAAATTGTCAATTTTTCCAAATTGGTATCCGGAGCTTCCGCTTCAAGTTGCAAACGTTTTGCAGTATCGATTTCTTTAACCATTTGATCCAGATGTTCTGCCAGCTCTTTCAGATCTGAATGCGTAGCATGATCTTTTGCTTGCAAACGCAAAATCTCGTTGCCTTCATTCCAATCATTAAAGATAGCTCCTCTCATTCCGACAATCAGAGCCGTATCATAATCCGAATTAATTTCACCTTCCTGATCAAAATATTCCGTTTGAACTTGATTTTCCAAATCATCAATCTGGGTTTCCAAGATTTCCGATATATCAACAGCTTTAAGCTTTTTCACATTTGCATCAAGGTCTTTCAATGTCCCCAAAAATTTGTTCAAAGATATTTCATATTTTTTCACTTGATACACTTTTTCCGCCATCGACTGAACCGTTGCCAGCTTTTCTGATAAATCGGTTAAAGCACGACCGACACGTTCTTCGATATTATTTAATCTTTCAGAACGATCTTTTTTAAGTTTTTCCACCTTTTCTCGTTCTTTTTTCTGTTCCTCTTCAATGCGTTTTTGCTCCTGTTCTTTCATTTTTCTTTTTTCGACTTCCGCCGCATCAAAAACCGATGACACATTTTCAGTCAAAACGCTTGGCTGAGCCGCTTCTTTTTGAATTGATAAAACAAGATCAGGAACAGATACAATTCCAGACGGGAACGATAATCCGATAGATAAAGCCTTCGTTATATAATTATATGTGAAAAACGCAGTTTTATTTTCTTTTCCGTCATACATGAACTTTGACGGACGTAACATGAAATTATGATCCTGCAATGTCATATCTGCAAAAAAGTCTTGAATTTGAGTTTTTCCCTGAAATAACCGATCCAAGATCATTTCTTTGGAAACATCGGGGACGTTTTTCAAATCCTGTTCAAATTGTCGTATATTCAATTGATCGACACTGGCTTCTTTAAAAGAAACATTCCCTTTTGCGCTCAACGATGAGAACAATTCATCTGTTGTTGTGCCATTTGCTTTCATATTAGCATTCAACACAAAAGACTGCACATTGCTTATATCAACCGTTTTTGAATTAAACAATTTTGCGGGGACATTCAACGCCGAAATTCTCAAAGCCCCTTGGAAATCAAGAATACCTCCATTTAATGTCAGATTAAAAATACCGCCGAAATTGGCTTGATTCCATAAGGAACGACGAATGTCGATAACCATTTTACCAGCGGACAGCTTAACAACACTGTCAACTTCGGACAACATGAACGAATTGAAAAACAAGCGATCTGCCGTTAAAGAAATGTTTGTTTCATAGTCTTTCAAAAACGAGAAATCAAACGGTTTCTGAGAAAAAGACAATTTATCCGCAAAACGGCTAAGCACTCCGTCCTTCAAAAGCGTGTCATTTTCCTGATTTTGAGTATCAACGGAAAGTTTGTCAACAAAATACATCCTTGGCAACAGCCCCAAAGGCGCCAACTCTTTGGCATGGAGCTGAACATCAAGAACAGAGTGTTGTTTTTCGTCTTTAGTTACTTTAATGCTTCCGTCCAATTCATTGTTCCCGATTTGAACTGTCATATCTGTTAAAGAAAAAAGATCTTGGCTTTTCAGCATACGCCCTTTTAAATTTAAAGTACCGGGATTGGCAAGTACGGGGCGATAATTATCCGAAAACAGACGGATGAAATTTCTGAAATTTTCATGATAGATGCTTGTTTGGACATTCCAATCAAAAATATTTGGAGAAACTTCGCGTATATCGCCTTGAGCAGAAAAACGCAACGCCCCGAAATCGACTTTTGTATCAATTTGCATTGCCTGCAACGATCCTGTCAATGTTGCGGAAAACAACATCTTATCTTGAGAAGACACTCCTTGGAACGAAGAAAATCCCCACATTTGCCTTAAAGACGACAATTGTTGAGCATCAACCTTTACTTGAAAATCATCAAAGCGGGGATCACCGCCGAACCCGTATGCTTCTCCTCGCAAAGAAATTGTCGATGCCGCTATTTTTTTGCCGGAAATTTCATTAATCTTCAAATGTCCTTTAACGACAGAAAAATCGGCTTTGAAATTTTCCGCATTGATATCAGCCCATGAGAACGTATTTGTCTTTAATTGGGCACTTAAATCAAAATCGTTCAATATGGTTAAATAATCAAATAATTTTTTAATTTTTTCCGTAAGAGAAAGTTTAGAAATTTCCTCCCGTGTCTTTGCGTATTGTTTACTTTTTTCTGGGAAATAGCTTCTGACATTCAGATCCGATATATCAGCGGAAAAACGGATTGCAGGATGTGTTCCGAAACGCCACGCAACATCACCAGAGAAATCCGATTGATCCAAAGTCCCTTGCAGTTGTTGCAATATAAAGCCGCTGCGAGCCACTTTAAAATTCGTTGTCATTTTCAATTGACGCAATAAATTTTGCGGAATATCTTCTGCAATCGGAATACCCAACCAATTTAAAACAACGCGAATACTATCGGCTTCGATCGAAAGATTCCCTGATAGGATGGGACTTTTCGTTAACGTCAAGCCCCCCTGCCCTGAAACATAGGCGTTGCTTGGTAAGGTGGCTGAAAAATCAGTGAACGAAATCCCCTCGGCTGAGGAAACGACTTTCGTTTTCAGTTGATGAATGACATCTTTTTTATAATTTACCACATCAAATAAAAGATCAATATTATAAGTATCGCTGACACCGGAATTTGTTTGCGAAAAAACGTCAAGGATCTTTCCTACATTATCAAAAAAAGGATCTGCGTCCAACCTTGAAAAAATAAAAGACCCGTTTATTGTTTTCGGTAAACGTACCGGCTGACTTTCGCCCACCTTAGGTTCAGAGGAATTATTGGTGTTTGTCAAACCATCATTTTGACTGTCGAATTGCCCTTCCGGCGGTAAAACAAAATTTTCTTGTGCGGGCAGAGACTGGATCGCAAGCTTTCCTGTTGCCGCAGAAGAACCATACTTAAATAAGATGTTTGAAAGTTCCAACGTTTTCGTCTGGCTATTTCTGCTTACATTTAAATTGCCAACGATCGGCTGAAACAAGACGGAGGGCAATTTTTGATCTGGATATAACATTGAAAAAAGAGGTTCTGGCTTACGAATATCGTAGGTCATCCCTCCTGTTACTATACCGCGGTCTGCATCGGAAAGACCGTATGTTCCGTTAAAGACAAAAGAAGATTCAGACAACGCATTCGCCAAGCGTAACGACAAGGTCGGAGATTGTCCCGACCGGAAATTTTCGACTTTCAGCGAAAAACCGAAAACCGAGGAAAACAAATCCAGATTTCCTTCTGCCGAATAAGAACCTTGGACGCTTCCTGTCGATATACTTGCGTTTATTTTATCCCATATACGAACATTGGAAAACTGATCCACTTTGATTTCCGCTTTTCCGTCCGTTATAGTCAAGTTGTCAAACCCTATTATCGGATTTGCTCTCATCCGATCCAAAATGGCTATTTGCCAGTTCCACTTTCCATCAGGCATCATTTCGAAATAAAACTGGGGAGAGAATAAGGTGATTTTTTTTATTTTAATTTTTCTACGGAACAAGGATCCTGTATCAAATAGAATTTCTCCGCGGACAGCCGTCATCAACTGATCATAAGTACTATCTTGAATATTTTTTAAGTTAATCCGTCCGACTTTCAATATCGGAGACGGTTTCATGGAAAACTCAGGCGTCCCTTCTACTGTCAATACTAAACCGGTTCTTTTTTGAACCGTTTCGGATACATTTTGAACACATTCATCCCAATCTATATTGGTCGGCAAAATAAAATAAATCCCGCCTCCGATCAGGACAACAGCGACAATAAGAATAGCGACTATTTTTTTCACAGGATCAGACTCCGTTGTTAAATTAGATTGTTTTCGTACCGAACAAACGATCTCCGGCATCGCCCAACCCCGGCAATATATAGCCGTGTTCGTTCAAGCGTTCATCCAATGCCGCAATATAAACGGGGACATCCGGATAAACATCTGAAAAGACTTTGACACCTTCTGGAGCGGCGACCAAAGCCAGAAAAATGATTTTATTTTTATTCACCCCGTATTTTATTAACGTATCGACAGCAGCCACGGCCGAATTTCCCGTTGCAAGCATAGGATCGACCAAAATAAACAAACGTTCTTCCACAGGCGGCAATTTAACAAGATATTCCACCGGTTTAAGGGTTTTCGGATCTCTGTAAAGCCCGATATGACCGACACGGGCGGACGGAACCAGTTGCAACAACCCGTCAGCCATTCCAATTCCGGCACGCAAAATAGGAACGACAGCCAATTTTTTCCCCGCTATAACCGGAGACTGCATTGTACACAATGGCGTTTTTATTTCTTCAAAAGCCAAAGGCAAATCCCGTGTAACTTCGTATCCCATCAACAAAGCGATCTCTTTGAGCAATTCTCTGAAAGTACGAGTCGATGTCGTTTTATCTCGCATTAAAGTCAGCTTATGTTGAATCAAGGGATGGTTTAGTATATGAAGGTTTGGAAATTCCATATCAGACGGCATGAACATATCCTCGAAAATTTAAAGAATTCACTCTAAATGTTATACGGTACGAACAAAATAAAACCAACATTATTTTTTTGTTGTTAAACAATTTTTTTTGTACTCATAATTTATTTTATATTCTTAGATAAAATTTTTTATGACTTGACGAAAGTTTAACCTATATCTTAGAGTGCGTAAAATATATGTGAAGGTGCATTATGAATACACTTGATGAAATGTTGCAAATGGCTTGCAACGCAATGGACAAGGCATATGTCCCTTATTCCGGCTTTCGTGTCGGTGCGGTGATTAAGGCACAAAGCGGCAAATTATATGCCGGCTGTAATGTTGAAAATGCAGCCTATCCTACAGGGTCTTGCGCGGAACAAGGCGCCATTTCCGCCATGATCTTGGGTGGAGATACAAAAATTCAGGAAATTGTTGTCATGGGAAACGGCGAAAATCTTGTATCGCCTTGCGGAGCTTGTCGCCAGCGCATACGGGAATTCGCAACTGCGGACACGATCATTCATATTTGTGATCGCAATGGTATTCGCAAGTCCATGACATTGGACGAACTGTTACCCGTTTCGTTCGGTCCGGAAAATCTGAAGTGTTAAATCGGAATATCTAAAAATAGAGGAAGTTTATGAAAGAAACTATCAACCAAGTCGCCCAGCAAATCAAATCGAAAATCGGCGATTATTCTCCAAAAATCGGACTTATTTTAGGCAGCGGACTGGGAGGGGTCGCTGAAGCAATCGAAAACCCAGTCGTTATTCCTTACGAGGAAATACAGGGATTTCCCCGTTCCACAGTATCCGGGCACGCAGGACGTTTGGTCGTCGGAAAATTAAACGGTGTCGATGTATTATGTATGCAAGGACGCGTCCATTTTTATGAAGGACACACACCCGCCGCTTTGGCGTTGGTCATCCGCTCTTATAAAAAGCTCGGCATTGAAACTTTAATCCTGACCAACGCTTCCGGATCATTAAATATTGATATGGGACCGGGCAGCTTAATGATCATTTCCGATCACATCAATTTGTCCGGTTGCAATCCTTTGGTCGGTCCGAACGACGATACAGTCGGTCCGCGTTTCCCTGACATGACTTACGCTTATGATCCGGATCTGCGTAAAAAACTGTTGAAAACAGCCGAACAGGAAGGAATTAATATGCGCTCGGGCGTTTATTTGATGACTTCAGGTCCGAACTTTGAAACACCTGCGGAAATCAGAATGTTCCGGATCTTAGGGGCTGATGCCGTCGGTATGTCAACCGTATCGGAAACATTGTGCGGCGTGCATTGCGGAATGAAAGTCGTCGGCGTTTCTGTTATTACAAATTACGGTGCCGGTATGGTCGCTGACAAGCAAACTCATGATGAAACCATTGCTCAGGCAAATGATGCCGGTAAAAAACTGCAACGGATTTTAACCCGTTTCGTTACGGAGATTTGATATGAAAGACATCGCACAAAAAGCTCTTTCCTTACTGGATTTAACCAGCTTGAACGATAATGACACTGAAGAAACCGTCATCGGATTATGCGCAAAATCTCACGGTACTTTCGGCAAAACGGCAGCCGTTTGCATTTGGCCGCGTTTTGTTAAAACAGCAAAAGACGAATTAAAAGAAACCGGTGTCAAAGTTGCAACCGTTGTCAACTTTCCCCATGGCGGGACGGATATTCCCGCAACCGTCGCTGAAACACAACAAGCGGTCATAGACGGCGCTGATGAAATTGACGTTGTTTTACCATATGCCGCTTTTATGCAAGGGGATAAAGAAACCGCAAAAGCCTTATTGAATGCGACAAGGGAAGCTTGTGCCGGTAAGGTTATGAAAGTCATCATAGAAAGTGGTGTTCTTGCCCATGCCAATACGATTAAGGAAGCGACACAACTGGCTATTGAATGCGGTGCGGATTTCGTAAAAACGTCTACGGGGAAAACCCCCGTTTCCGCAACGTTGGAAGCCGCAAACGCCATGTTGGAAGTAATCCGCGATTCAGGAAAACCCGTCGGTTTTAAAGCGTCCGGCGGTGTCAGAACGACGCAACAAGCTGCTGACTATTTATCATTGGCGGCTCAAATAATGGGCGAAGAATGGATTACACCCAAGACATTCCGTTTTGGCGCAAGCGGGTTGCGTGACAACTTGCTGAAGTCTATGGGGATTGAAGTCGACACCCCTGAAAACAAAGGATACTAACCATGTTGCCGCAAGAGGTTATTCGACATAAACGCGATGGGCAAAAGCTGACCAAAGACGAAATCGACTTTTTTATAAAAGGTATTACAGATTGGTCCGTTTCCGAATGCCAAATTGCGGCATTTGCAATGGCTGTTTATCTTCGTGGTATGTCCGACGATGAAATCATCCATTTAACTCAAGCAATGACTGCCTATGGGGAAATATTAAATTGGGAAAATCAAAATTTAAACGGCCCCGTCTTGGATAAGTATTCAACAGGAGGTGTAGGGGATAAAATCAGTTTGATATTAGCCCCGATGATCGCCGCCTGTGGTGGATACGTCCCTATGATTTCAGGACGCGGACAAGGATATACGGGCGGAACGCTCGACAAACTTGATTCCATTCCCGGTTATACGACTCTTCCCTCTTCGGATCTGTTTGTAAAAGTTACAAAAGAAGTCGGATGCGCTATCATCGGTCAAACCGGTGATCTGGTGCCTGCAGACAAAAGACTGTATTTCATACGCGATATTACCGCTACCGTTGAATCAATCCCTTTGATCACAGCGTCCATTTTATCCAAAAAGCTTTCCGCCGGTCTGGATGCGCTGGTAATGGATGTGAAATTCGGTAACGGCGCCTTTATGAAAAATATTCAAGAGGCTGAAGATTTTGCAAAAATCCTTTTAAACGTCGCCAGCCGTGTCGGATTGCCTTCCACTGCCGTTCTGACCGATATGAACCAAATACTCGGGAAAACCGTCGGTAATGCGCTTGAAGTCGATGAGGCTGTCGACTTCCTGACCGGAAGGTACAGAAATCAACGTTTGTATACAATCGTTATGATTTTATGCTCACAAGCTTTGATGTTAAAAGGACTTGCCAAAAATCAAGAAGACGCCCATCTAAAACTTCAAAATGTTCTGGATTCCGGCAAAGCGGCGGAGTTGTTCGCTAAAATGATCCATGCTTTGGGCGGTCCTGCGGATCTGGTCGAAAATGTATGGAAATATCTGCCAAAAGCTCCCGTCATCAAAGCGGTCTACGCTGCAAACGACGGCTATGTCAGTGCCATAGATACAAAAGGAGTCGGATCGACAGTTACTTTATTGGGAGGACAGCGTAAACTGCCAGATCAGCGTCTGGATTACGCAGTCGGTATTTCAGATTTCGTTCAGATCGGCGATGCTGTCGGAAAAGACAAACCTATCGCCGTTATTCACGCTAATGATGAAAGTTCATTTATTGAAGCACGAAATAAATTGTTGGATTGCGTTCAAATCAGCAACACTTCCGTTCGTGAAAACTCGGTCATTTATAAAACTGTTACAGCTTAATTTTTAAACGAGGTGAAATATGAAAAGGGCTATTATTTTAATGATGGATTCCTTTGGATGCGGAGAAGCCCCAGATGCCGATGTTTTCGGCGATTGCGGAGCAAATACGTTGGGGCATATCGCCAAAGCCTGTGCCGAAGGAAAAGCGGAAAACGGTCGAAGCGGTCCTTTAAAACTACCCAACTTATGCAAATTGGGCTTAGGCGAACTTTATAAACAATGTAACGGAGAATATGCCCCCAATTTACAAATCCCCGTTTCTGAAATTACAGGAGCTTACGGATTTTCAAAAGAAATCAGCAAAGGAAAAGATACGACTTCCGGTCATTGGGAAATGGCGGGTGTCCCCGTAACTTTTAAGTGGGGATATTTCCCAGCGCAATACCCTAGCTTCCCACAAGAATTGATCGACGAATTTGTAAAAGAAGCCGGTATTCCGGGTGTATTGGGAAATAAAGCCGCTTCGGGAACCGCCATCTTGGAAGAATTGGGGGAAGAAAGCATAAAAACGGGAAAACCGATCGTTTATACTTCGGCTGACAGCGTTTTCCAAATTTGCGGACATGAACAGCATTTCGGCTTGCAACGCTTATACGACATTTGTCATATTGCCCGCGATTTGTTAAACAAAAGGACTCAATACGGTGTTATCGCACGCGTCATTGCACGCCCGTTTGAAGGCGAAACTAAAGAAACGTTCAAAAGAACGGGCGGACGTCATGATTATTCCGTATTACCTCCGGCTCCGACTGTTTTGGATAAAATGAAAGCGGCAGGAGGAAATGTCGTTTCCATCGGAAAAATCAGTGACATCTTTGCCGCTCAAGGCATTACCCAAGCCATTCCCGCTGTCGGTTTAGAGCAATTGTTCGACCGGACTTTGGAACAAATAAAAACAGCGCCGGAAAACACAATCATCTTCCCAAATTTTGTCAACTTTGATATGGATTGGGGACACCGTCGCAATGTGTCCGGTTACGCCGCCGGTTTGGAATATTTCGACAGTCGCCTGCCTGAATTGTTAGCGGAAATAAAAGAAGACGATCTTTGTTTCATTACCGCGGATCACGGTTGCGATCCAACTTTCAAAGGAACTGATCACACACGGGAATATGTACCGGTGATCATGTTCGGCAAAAAAGTCACCCCCCGCTATATCGGCAGACGCGAAACCTATGCCGATATCGGACAAACGATTGCCGACTATTTCGGGTTGCCTCCGTTTGAAAATGGCAAATCCTTTTTGAAATAACCTTTGACAAAGGGGCATTCTTTTGAATGCCCTTCCTTTTTTATTTTCAGGAAAAAAACAATGTTGCCTCAAGACCTTATACGCAAAAAACGTGATGGAGAAACTTTAACTAAACAAGAAATCGAAGCTTTCGTCCAAGGAATTGACGATTGGTCGATTGCGGACGGGCAAATTTCTGCAATGCTTATGGCAATATTGATCAACGGGCTGAATAATGACGAACTTATCGCATTCGTCAACGCCATTGTGGAAACAGGAATCGTTTTAAATTGGGAATCCGTTGATCTGGACGGTCCTGTCGCTTCCGTTTATACAATGCCAGATGTCGGAGATAAATCAGAAATCATTGCCGCTCCGTTGCTAGCAGCTTGCGGAATATATGTTCCGATGATTTGTGAAAGAATGCAATACCACACGGGAGGTACACTTGATAAATTGGACAGTATCAAAGGGTTCGTATCTCGCCCAACTTTGGCGCGTTTCAAAAAGACTTTGAGGGAAAGCGGTTGCGCTTTTATGACACCGACGGAACAAATAGCTCCTGCCGACCTTCGCATCCAATCCATCAGGGACATCACAGCAACAGTTAGCAGCATTCCTTTGATGGTCATGTCTTTATTGGTCAAAAAAATTGCCAGCGGTGTGAAAAACATAACCGTTGATGTGAAAATCGGTAGCGGATCTTTAACGCCGTCTTTACAAGAAGCCAAAATTTGTGCTGAAAAAATCAAAGAATGCGCTCCGGCTTTTGACATGACAACAGACATTACATTTTCCCAAACAGAACATATCATCGGGAAAAATATTGGAAACGCTTTGGAAATTTATGAAATATGCGCTTATTTAACCGCTTCGCAACCTTTGGACATGGAGTTGCATAAACAAGTCGAAAACATTTGTTCCACCGTCCTCATTCAAAACAAAATTGTTGAAACAAGAAAACAGGCAGAAGAAAAAATCAAAGATGCTTTAGAAACCGGAAAAGCTGCGGAATGTTTCAGCCGTATGTTGTATGAACAAGGTGTTTTGCCTAACTTCATTTCCAATCCATCACTTTTTTTACCGAAAGCATCAGTCATCAAACCCGTTTATCCGGATAAGGAAGGGTTTGTTAAAGAAATGAATTTACGTTGGATCGGTTTGGCCGTTTTGGAAATGGGAGCGGGGCGTTTATATCAAGAACAACGAATTGATTATTCCGCCGGTTTCAGTGATATGTGCCATCCGGGGATGTATGTGTCTCCGAAAGTCCCCCTTGCTTTCGTGCACGCCGAAGACGAACAGACGGCAGATTTGGCGGCTCTTCATTTAAAAGGCGCCATTAAAATTTCAGAACAACCGGTTTAAAGCGGATTGTTCCAGATAATTTTGAACAATCTTTCGTAAATCAGACGACGTATCGACCGGATAAAAACGACGGATCAATTGAAGTGTGGAAAAAGAAACATCGTCAAAACCGATATCGGCATTTTCTTCACAAACAGAAAACAGGGCGGATGTCAGTGTAAAAAATTGATAAGTTTTGATTAATATTTCTGCTTTTTCCGTATTGATCAGTCCATAATCTCGAACTTTTGTTAAAACGGGAACAACTGCCTTTTTTAAAATATCGGGATATTGACAAGCATAACGCAACTGTAAATACTGAGCGGAAAATTCAATATCAATCATGCCGCCTTCTTTGTATTTTATAGTTTGCAATACATTGTCGGAATGGAATTGATGTTTGATTTTTTCACGCATGGAACGTATATCCCGCTGTAAAATGTCTTCCTGACGGAACTGGCATAACCGCTTATGAATTTCATCGGTTATTTTATTTATATTTCCCCAAATGACGCTGGCTTTTGTCAACGCCATCAGTTCCCATGTCCATGCTTGGTCAGAGTAATAACGCACAAAAGCATCAAAAGATGTTGCTGCCGGTCCGGCATTTCCCGACGGTCTCAACCGCATGTCAACCGGCCAAAGAACCCCCTCTTTTGTATTAAGAGTCAAAGCGTTTACGAATCTCTGCGCCAGACGGGAAAAATAAGCCGACGGAGAAAGGGTTGCCGTTGTATAAGCGGAATTCAAACTTTTTTCATCGACATCATAAATAAACAATATATCCAGATCCGAAGAAAAATTCATTTCAGCACTACCGGCTTTTCCCAACAAAACGACAGAGAAAGAAGATGTTTCGAATCGACCGTATTTTTTTTCAAAATTTTTAATGACAATCGGCCTCAACAACTCGAAAGCCGCTTTGACAAGATTGTTTAAATGAAATCCCAAATCATTTTTATCAATCAAATTACGCAAAAACAAAACGGCACAGCAAAATTTTTTTTCACGAACGAAACGCCGTAAAGTGTCCAAAGCCTGTTCATCATCTTCCGCCAGCTCAAGTAAAGACAGAGCCTCTTTTTTCAGATACTCCGCATCCGGAAAACCGGAAAAGAAAGAAGGATTTAAAACGGCATCGAACAGGTCGTTATGATGGATCAATTCTCGAGATAATACCGGAGCAACGGAAATCAATTCAATCAACAAATCCAATAAAGCCGGTCTGGATTGAAACAAGGAGAAAAGTTGAATACCGGCAGGCAGCTCTTTGAGGAACTCGTCGAATGCCAGAAAAGATCCGTCCGGATCTTTTGTTTTTGCCAACGCGTTAAAGATCGAATATAACAAATCCGACATTAATTCTCTGGCACGGACGCTTCTTAACGCCCGATAACGCCCCGACAACCATCCGCGCACCGTTTCTGCAATGACAGCCTCGGACTTAAATCCGGACGCTTTTAAATAATCGGCGGTTTCCTGAGGCAGATCTGTTCCGCTGAAAGAAATCGTTTCTTGTGTTTTTTCATCTTCTTCAAGGAACAAGGAATCGTATATCCTTCGGACACAAGAACAATGTTTGACCAATATTTTTAAAAATTCGTCATAGTTGTCAAAGCCTGAAAATCGGGCAAAAGTCTCTAAATCGGAAATGTTTTGAGGAAATACCTGCGTTTGTTGGTCTTGTTGCATTTGCAAACGATGTTCGATTGTACGCAAAAAAACATAAGCTTCACTCAGATCTTGACAATCCTGAAATCCGACCCATCCGGCTTTTGTCAAAGCCTTTAATGCTGCCAATGTGCTTTTGCAACGCAAACGAAGATCCCTGCCTCCCCACAACAACTGTTGCAATTGTGTAAAAAATTCGATTTCACGGATCCCGCCCCTGCCCAGCTTTACATTGAATCCCGCCTTATCCGGAGTGTTCGCGCTTCTGCTTCCCAAAGAACGTTTAATGTCTCCGATTTGTTGCAAAGCGTAAAAATCCGTTGTCCTGCGCCAAATGAATGGTTTGATTTCCTTTAAGAAATCATTTCCGGCGAGTTTGTCTCCGGCGACGACACGCGCCTTGATAAAGGCTGCCCTTTCCCAATTTTGAGCAAAACTTTCATAATAACACGCCGCCGCTTGCGTGCTTAAAGCAACCGGTGTCGACCCCGGATCGGGGCGTAAACGCAGATCCGTTCTGAAAACATATCCGTATGAAGTCTTGTCATCAATTAACGCGACGACTTCCCGCGTCAAACGTACAAAAAAATCATTAATATCCTTTTTGCCTTTATAGGGGGCTTTTTGCGCATCAAACAAGACGATCAAATCTATATCAGAAGAATAATTCAGCTCTTTTGCCCCTAATTTTCCCATAGCTATCAAGAAAAAACCGCACTCTTTTTCCGGAAAAACGCTATCGGGTAAAACAAGATCGCCTTTCTTGTGATATTTTTTTAAAACGGCACACACCGCAATACGCAAACAAGCGTCCGCCAGAACAGACAAAGCGGAAGTAACTTTTTTTAAATTCCATTGCCCCGAAAGATCGGCTAAAGCAATCAACAAAGCACAACGACGCTTCAGTATCCGCAATTCCCGCCCAATGTCTTGTATGTCTTGATCGCAGTTGTACAAAAAGGAAAAAGATTGTTTCAGCAAACCGGCAAAAGCGTTTGAATATCCTTTTTCAATGATTTCTTTTAAAAAAACCTGTTCCGTAAGAAACAAACGAATCAAAAAGGGGGATTTGTCTTTCAGAGCTCCCAACCAATAACGGACAAAGTCATCGGCCTTTTTTTCAAAAGTGAAAAAAAATTTTATTTTTTCCGGCAAATCCATACATTGATCACCCCATTCTTGATAAAGGTCATCGTCTTTTGATAATAAAACAGTATTTTTTTGTTCTAAAGTCATCTTCTTTGTGGAAAGAAAGCGTTTGAAATTATATTATTTACAAATGATGTATTCTAAGGGGTTTGGCTGTGTTACGCAAGTTTTTCAAATTCTTTTTATTATTGTTTCAGATAATTTTCGCCAGCCTGTTAATCATTATTTCAGCTTTTTTTTGGCACTTGCACCGCGAACCGATCAATATCGACCCTTACATCCCGTATCTGGTTCAAACGGCGAAATCATCAGATCTTGTTTCCGACATTTCCATCCAATCGGCTCAGATACGCTGGGGGAGCATCCGCCATCCCATTGATTTTTTCGTAGAAAACTTTAAAGTCTTTGACGATAAAAAACGATTGCTTCTTGAAGTCCCACAGATTTCTTTTTCTTTCAGTTTTCAAGCGTTGTTCCGCGGAATTATCGCCCCAAGAACAATCGCTTTATACAAACCTTACTTGCATTTACAAATCGATAAAACAGGAAACATCAAAGATGCAAAAGAAGAAAAGTCAGCTTTTTCATTTGATTCTCTGTTACGCATATTAAAAAGTGAACAGCATTTAATTGAATTTTCATTAATCGATGCAGAAATAAAAATAACAGACTCTTTTCATAATGCTGTTTGGCATCTGCCCAAATCCAATTTGACTTATGCCCGCAGATTTAAAAAAAGGCAACTGAAAGGAGCTGTCGGTTTGCAAATGAAAAACAATCGGCTGTTAACCGTCTATTTGAACGGCTCTTGGAGAGAAAAAGGAAAAAAAGTCAGGCTTTCAATCAATGTTGACGATCTGGACTTGACAAATTCTCAAACAGCACAAAAATATCCGTATTTGAAAAACTTTACAACACCGGTCAGTCTGAATATCAATATGCGTTTGGATCCCGCCCCTTTAATGGCGGCAAAATCATTGCATGTATGGCGCAAAGCCATTGAAAAAATAGATTTTCAAGTCTCTGGCGGCGAAGGGATCATCAATCTGCCCGATCCTGTTATCGCCCGATACAACTTCAGTAATTTCGACTTCAACGGATCTTGGTACGCCGGAGCGAATAATTTTGATATTTCAACTTTTCATTTAAATCTTCAAAACGGAGGAAAAGCTTGGGGAAGCTTTTCCGTTTCAGGAATTGACGAAGCCCTTAATGAAAAAACATGGGGAAAAATTCAAGCGGAATTAAACGCTCAAGCAACAGGAATACCTGTCAATATGCTTCCAGATTATTGGCCGGCATCCGTCGGACCGGACGTACACGCATGGATAAAACAAAATTTAAAAGGCGGATTGATCACGGACGGGACTTTTAAATTGCATTTTACCGGCTTGACACAAGAAAACGGTATCGACGCAGATCAAGTCGACGGAAACCTGAATATTGTCGACACCCAAGTCCGTTATATCGACGAAATGCCACTTGTTGACAACGTCGACGGCAATGTCCGTTTAACACGCGATAAAATTACAATCACAGTAAATCGGGGAAACACGGAAAGTATCCAAGTTGTTCCGGGAGGTACCCTGATTTTCTATGATTTGACCAAACAAAAATCATTCGCCGCGTTGGATTTCAATCTTAATGGCAGTGTGCGGGATATTTTGAACGTTCTAAATTCCCCTCTTTTGGAACTAAGCAAAATGACGGGCATCGATGCGAATAAAACCTCCGGAACCGCACAAGGCAATTTGAAGTTGAATTTTCCCATCGGAGACGCATTTACAAATGCCGATCAACTCGACATCAAAGCAACGGCTTCCGTTAATAATGCGGATGTCGACGATATTGCTTTGGGATATGGTATTCAAAAAGCCGATTTGCAAGTCGATCTTGACAACAAAGACCTTCTTATCAAAGGAACCGGTCTCTTTTTCGGAGAAAAAGCGCAATATTCCGTTTCACAATCTTTCGATACAACAAAAAAAACCGCTTCGGATATCACGTTTAACGTCAATTTGACAGAACAGCTGCGTTCCGCATTAAACACCACCTTACAAAATGACTTTATCACCTCTTCCGCCATACAAGGTGTCATGCCTTTGAATTTGCACCTTACCATCAATAACGACGGTTCCGAAGTTTTAAAACTGAACACCGACTTGAAAAAAGCAAACATCAATTTTCCTCAAATCAGTTGGATAAAACCGGTCAATGTGAATGCTTCCGCTTTTCTTGAACTAAAAATGAAACAATGGGCGCCTGTCAGCATCCCCGTTATAAAAATCTCGGATGCAAATAATACGGATATCAGAGGAAAAATATTTTTTACGAACAAGTCAAAAATAAGCCAGATCTTTGTAAATTCCATAAAAACAAAACGTACAAATGCAAAATTACGGGTTCGTTTTTTACCCAAACAACGGGTCTCAATCGAATTGAACGGTTCTCAATGGGACTTATCCGACTTGTTAAAACAACAAAACACAACAACTTCACCATCCGTTCAAAAAAACAAAACAAATGAAGACAATTTGAATTTAAACATTCAAGCCAGCATTGACAAGTTATGGCTGAATGAAAAAGGATTTTCTGAAAACAATGCTTTTTCCGCATCCTATCGTTCCGGCTGGCAAAAAATGGAAGCTATCGGATATGTCGGAAAACAAAAAGTACCTTTACGCTTTTCCCTGACACCTTCAAAAGAAAAAAATAAATATAACATTTCCCTTACTTCCCAAGACGCCGGTTATACATTAAAAGCCTTGGATTATATTTCCAACGTCAAAGGAGGGAATTTGTTCCTGCAAGGCATCTATACGCCGGAAACGGGAACAAAGGGGATAATGCGAATGACAGATTTTTATTTGGAAGAACAACAAACGTTTACACGACTATTAATGTTGACTTCTTTAACAGGCATTATTGACATTTTAAAAGGGGAAGGTCTTTTCTTTGACAAGGCGGAAATTCCTTACACGCTTGACAGTGAGGCTTTAAGTGTTGAAGACGCCCTTATTTCCGGAGCCTCTTTAGGGATTACACTTAATGGAAAATACTTCCGACAAACCGGTTATTTAAACTTGTACGGTTCTTTAATCCCCTTTTATACATTAAACAGTTTCTTAGGAAAAATCCCGTTGATCGGAACTCTTTTCTCCGGAGAAAAAGGAGGGGGGCTTATTGCTCCAACATACACGATCAAAGGAAATCTGCCTTCTCCGGATATTTCCGTTAACGCTTTTTCAGCTTTGGCTCCCGGAGCCATCCGTTCTTTATTCGGTCAATCGAGTGAAGATATTTCAGACGAAAGTCAACAAGAAAAAACGTCCAATCATTCAAATAAAATTCATGATAAAAAAGTGGAGTTTAAACCAGCGAAGCCCTCTTCAGAAACAGAACTGACAGATTCCTTGCAAACTGAGTTCAAAACTTCCGATCCCTCTTTGGAAACGGAGTTTACAGATTTCTTGCATCATGAACCTTTATCGTATTAATTTCCTTGATGATCAAATGGGCAACATCTTGCGCACTTAAGGCACTCGTGTTTCAAAACGGAGTTTACCGATTTCTTGCACCATGAACCTTTACGGCATTAATTTCCTTGATGATCAAATGGGCAACATCTTGCGCACTTAAGGCACTCGTGTTTCAAAACGGAGTTTACCGAT
>CALXOZ010000022.1 GCA_944390195.1 uncultured Alphaproteobacteria bacterium | reverse complement strand
CCGATCTCCTTTAGGCAAAAGTATCCTTCCCGTATTAGAGGCTATGTACGACTGGGGCGCTTTTTACTTAAACCGGAACGGTGTTGAAATAAATTGTTCAATGCAGCCTTTGAAAAAAAATAAAATTGAAAAAAATTCCTTACCTGTGTCCACCGACACAGCAACAAAGACACCAATCCATTATATTAAAACCTGTAAATAAGATACTTTCTGATGACACTTATATTTCAAGCGCTAACTGCCTGCGATAAAAAGGGTGCTGTATCGTTTTAAGGTCTCTTAAATTTGATACAGTGCCTGGCAGTCTATTTTGGCTTATTTTTTCCTTTTTACGAATTATTATCCGTCCTTTTTTTGCAAATCTAAAAATGGCGATTCCGCCTTTTATCCGGCGGTGATAATACTTTTCAAAAACAGTCCCTTACACCGATACTATCCGGAAAAAAGTTCACATCTTTTCAAAAGCAATTGATAAACGCACGATCACAAAGCGAAGTTTCATATCTTCGCCCTTTGAAACAACTTCCGGCAGACATATATCGACACTCGCATATATAATTCGTCGTATCGCATAATCCGACATCGTATCAACACACCGCCCTCATTTAAACCAATTCAAAAAAGCATACTTTACCTTTTCGCTCTTGTATCAACGTTACAGCCTTTAGCACGGAAAACCATCTAAACTCTTTTGTCCGTGTCAAAAGAAATTCTTCTCACTTTCAGATCACGATAAATGCAACAGATTGATTTTATCCGGCAGCTTTTTAAAAGAGATCGGACTTATTCAAAAACACCTTTTTCGACATACAACCGCTGTATTCAATTTTTCCAATACGAAGAAAACGGCACTGGATTCAGATAGAAATGAACGATTAAAAAACATCGTGCAAAACATTTTTTTACAAAAATGCGGCATTTTCTTTTAAATCAAGAAGAACTCTGCAATGATGAAAACGCATCCGGTTAAAAATGAAAGAGAAAGAAACAATGTCGAAACAGTCTTCCCAAGTTGAATTGATATGGTCTGCAAAAGAAAACCGATTCCGACCCGAACCGTGCTTTTTATCGGAAGACAAAGAAAAATCCTGTTCTTTCAAAAGTAATGAAATTTCAGACATCAAAGCTTTTCACGAAACACTGGATTTAAAACAAAAAGTTATACCGACATTCGACAATATGCTGATTCACGGGGAAAACTTGCTCGCATTAAAGGCTTTGGAACAAGATCATAGCGGTAAAGTCAGATGTATCTATATCGACCCGCCTTATAATACCGGAAAAACCTTTAAACACTATGATGACGGCTTGAAACATTCCCTTTGGCTTTCCTTTATGCGCGACCGGCTGGAAATTTTAAAACGTCTGTTAGCGGACAACGCAAGTATCTGGATTTCCATTGACGCCGACGAAAGTCATTATCTGAAAGTCCTTTGTGATGAAATATTCGGTCGGAAATGTTTCGTCGACGAAATAATCTGGCAAAGAGCGTTTGCCCCCGTCAATCTTAAAAAGACGTTATCGCGTTCTCATGACACGATTTTGGTTTATTGTAAAAATCCCGTAAATTTCACTTTGAACACTTTACCGCGACACAACAAACAATATGACAGCTATAAAAATCCGGACAACGATCCCAGAGGAGCTTGGACATCGGCGGATTGCACGGTAGGTCCTGTTGTAAAAGAAAAATCATATCAGATCACAACCCCGAGCGGGCGGGTCGTTTTTCCTCCTCAGGGAAGATGTTGGCTTTTCAGCAAAGAACGTTTCAACGAAATGTTGAAAGATAATCGCATATGGTTTGGCAAAGACGGCGACAATATCCCTCGTGTGAAAAAATTTTTATCGGAGGTCAAAAACGGTGTCGTTGCGACAACCTTATGGACACGGGAAGAGTGCGGAGACACGCAAGAAGCTAAAAGAGAAATCAAGGCTTTATTTTCTGAAGAGAAAAATCCCTTTGACACACCGAAACCTGAAAGATTGATCCAACGGATCATTCATTTGGCATCGGATCCGGAAGACCTTGTGCTTGACGGTTTTCTTGGTTCCGGAACAACGGCGGCGGTCGCTCACAAGATGGGGCGGCGTTGGATCGGCATTGAAGCCGGCGATCATGTTTACACATATTGTCTTCTCCGTTTGCAAAAGGTCATCAACGGAGAAGACAAAGGCGGTATTACTCAAGACACAGGCTGGCAAGGCGGCGGCGGCTTCAAATTCTACGAATTAATTCCTTCTGCGAATACAAAAGACAAGCCATGACAACAAATCGTCTTCTGGAAACATTTTGCAAACATATGTGAAAGTAACGCCGGAAAATGATGAACAAACATGATTTTTCCCTTTTAAATATGAGAGTGCAAAAAATGAAACCATTAAAGTCAATTACATGAAATCGTTCAATCCGGATATAATCCGTCATTCTTCTTTTTTATTATAAATGTTGATATGCAAATCAAAGAAATTATCTGGATACATTATTTAAAGTATAGCCAACAACACCTGATGGATGTCGTGATATAAATAAACATCTTTGGGAAAGTGTTGAAACATATTTTCGCAAACGAGATAATAAAAAATTAATTAAAACCCTATTAGAATTAGATCTGTTTCCAATTAAAGATTCGTATGTTGCTTATCTTAAAAGAGATAAAAAAGCTATCGCAAGAAATCCTGAAACGATCAATCGCCTAGCCGGCAGAATATACGAAATGGGACTCGATAAAGTTTTTGAAAGATGTAGCGAACCCAAGGAAACAAATCGGCAAATAGGTCCTCTTTTTAAAAGATGGATTAATAATGGAAATATTGGCGTCCCAATTATGAATATAAATGAATTTGTTAATACAGAGCAAAATGCCATACTTAATGCGACTGACGCCGATATGATGTTATGGGCACAAAAAAATGTCAATTACCATAGAAAGAAAGGTTTGGACTTCGTTGCTAGATTTAATGGGAAATATATAATTGGAGAAGCAAAATTTTTAACTGATTTTGGGGGACATCAAAATGCCCAATTCAATGATGCGATAGACACCATTACGGATAAAAGCATAAAGGCAACCACTGTCGCCATATTAGATGGTGTATTGTATATTCCTGGGAAAAATAAATTATACACGGCGATTACCGAAGATTATAATCAATATAACATATTAAGCGCTCTGGTTTTAAATGAGTTTTTATATTCATTATAAAGGATGAAGCATGAAGTTGGAGTTTGCCGGAAAAAAGAGTGATGCAGAAATATTAACAGATGATGTTGATATCACATTACCCGAATTCAACGAAGAAACCAACAAGTTGATATACGGGGACAACCTGATTGCGCTGAAGGGGTTGCTTTACAAATACAATCTTAAAGGAAAAGTCGATTTGATATATATCGATCCCCCTTTTTCAACAAATACGGTTTTTAAAGCCGGGTCAAGAACCCGAACCGTCAGTATGAATAAAAACGACAACGTTGCTTATGAAGACATGATCACCGGTGATGATTTTTTGGCATTCATCAGAGAAAGACTGGTCATCGCCCGTGAATTACTATCAGACAACGGTTCGATCTATCTTCATATCGACTATAAAATCGGGCATTACATAAAGTTGTTGATGGATGAAGTCTTCGGTATGGAAAACTTTAAAAACGACATCACTCGCATAAAATGCAATCCTAAAAACTTCAACAGGAAAGCCTTCGGTAATATCAAAGATTTGATATTGTTTTATTCAAAAACGAAAAACAACATATGGAATGAATGTTATACCGCCTATACACATGACGATATTTCCAAGCTATACAAAAAAACAAAAAACGGCAGATATTATACGACCGTTCCCTTGCACGCGCCGGGGGAAACAAAAAACGGTGAAACAGGAAAAACATTTAATGGTATGACAGCTCCACAAGGGCGTCATTGGAGATGTTCTCCCTCTGAATTAAAGGAGTTGGACAAACAAGGACTCATTGAATGGAGTAAGAACGGGATCCCGAGAAAAATCATATATGCGGACGAAAAACCCGGAAAAAAAGTTCAAGATATATGGGATTTTAAAGACCCTCAATATCCAGCATACCCGACAGAAAAGAATATTGATTTATTAAAAAGAATTATCCGGACATCATCCGATGAAAACAGTTTGGTGATGGATTTTTTCTGCGGATCGGGAACCGCGTTATTGGCTGCGGAACAATTGAACAGAAGATGGATCGGCGTTGATAAATCACAAATTGCCATAGACATATCATTAAATAAATTGGAAAAGCATAAAACGATCTATTCAAGAAAAATTGAGGTTATAAAAGTATAAAAATCAATTATTTTATTCAAATAAATCGTTCTTAAATTATTTTGTATCATTTCAAGCTGCATTATATTTGCATCTTTAAAGTTCCATTTTGTAATACTTCTTTCACAGATATTACTTATTTCAACTTCATCCACCCTACCCACTCTCAGTCTTTCGATTTTTGACGATGATAAGTTTCAAATGTTGTCATTTCTCTTTTTCCTGTCTTTTTTCAATTCTTCAATCTTTGACATTGACGTTTTTTGAAACGTTCTCTTTATATGTGCATCGAAATTCTTTTTTTATCCCGTTTCAATCTTATTACGTTCAAATCCTGCATTCATAAGCCGGTTCCGGTTTTATGGCGATATGCTCTTCTTGGAAAAAAGCGTTTTCACAAGATGCTTTTTTCACCTCTTCGCTAAAAACAAGATCTCCAAGCTTCACCCGACTTTAAAGATTAGTCCGAAGAAAGCGGTGAAAATTTTTTAAACCTTAAAGCCCCCTCGTGAGGAAGAAAAAACATCTAAAAAAAATAGAACGTCCTTCCAAATGTATATCCGGAAAAATAAAACCCGTCCGTCATCAAAGTCATGAAAATGCCTTTCACAACTTCCCCGTCTTTTCCTTAAATTCATTTCCCGAATTATGGATCGTTCCATCCGTCGATCCGGCTTTCAAAGACTTAAATACGATCCGATTGACCTGCAAACATGATCAATTTATTTTGCAACGGACAGTGCAAAATACAACCTTTGCATTTTTTCTTTGTCAATTTTCCGACTGCTCGAGCATAACGCCATAACTCGTCTGCATAAACTTCAACCGTTTTTTGAGGATTGTCGTAATCCAAAATCTTATGATCGACAATATAAAACCCATCCTCTTGCAAAGCGATCATATCAACAATACCGCGGAAAAGTCTGTCACCGATTTCAACCGTTACCGGCCATTCCGCCAACATTTCCGCTTTTCCCGTTACTTTGACGATTTCTTCGTCAAACCTTTTTTTCATTTCGACCGCAACGGGAACAAGTGTGCGATCAAATTGCTCGACAATCTTCTTGATCAGATTCTCATTCGGTTTGTTTTGCCCCATAACCGCATGAAACAAAGTCCCAAGACCGCTTGTTACCTGTACCGCCCCGATTGTTTCTTTCAAAACGGGCAAATCAATGATCCGGTGAGGCTCGTTTTTCGCTGGAACGCAATTCCGGCTTGGATTGACAACAAACGGCTCGGAATAAACCTTTTTACTTTTTGTTACCTCAATCATTTCAACGGATTTCGTTGAAAAGTCGGCTTGGACAACATCTTTTGCCGTTAAAACGACCTGAGCAATATGATCACATTTCCCCCGACAATAAAAAGTATCCTTCTCTCCGCTTTTCAAAGACTTGATGGCATTATGTAAAATCAGACAATCTCGCGCCCGTGTCAAACCGACATACATCAAACGGTCGTACTCCTGACGTGCCTGTTCAAGTAACTTTTGAGCAGGCTCATATTGTTCAAGAAGACTTTCAAAACTCCCTTTTACGGAAACGCCCCAAGGCAAATAAAGGATTTCTCGATTTTCCAACGGATTTTCAGGATTAAACTCTCCGGCGGTAAAAACATGAATCGTAAACAGATCCTTATCATATTCCGTTTCATACAAATGACAATCCATGCAAACCGTAACCGGCCATTCCAATCCTTTGGCTTTATGATAGGACAAAACGGTTACGGCATCCTTATCCAAAGAAGGCGGATTCGGAGCGAATTTCTCATCATCCCGCTTTTGTTCAAATGTCGAAAGCATATTTTCCAATGTCGCCGGTTTGACCATATTGATACAGTCGTCTTCATAAGCCTGAACCAATCCGCGAAAAGACTCCGCTTCGCCGTAAGCCGCCGCCGAATTGCCGCATCGGGAAAAATAGCGTTGAACAAACGGCAACCCTAAAAGTCTGTCAACCACTTCGCAAGGCGATAAATAAACACGTTGAAAACGTAATTCATCCAGATCATTGAAACATTCATGATCATTGTCCGGCGACGTCGGATCAAAAACGCCGGACAATTTCAATATTTGCGCTTTGGCAAGTGTATCCTCTTTGTCAATCAACAAAGACAGAGCGGACATTAACAAAATACAGGTTTCGCTTTCAAACAAAGATCCTGAAGATGAAGACACTTTGAAATATTTACCGGCTGTTTTTGCAAAATTCGTAACATGGGAATTCGTTTGAAAAAAGACGGCAATGTCACTACCGCGGACAGGACGCAACTTTTGTTCTTCCGCATCAAAAACAAGATGACGAGAATCCAGCAACTCTTTTATTTTTTGAGCGACGGCTTCGTTATGGTCGCTCTGTTTGGAATAAATACTATTCCAAACGACAACAGGATCTTTAAAAATTTTTTCATGGCGTTGCGTTTCGTTTGTCAGAATTTGTTCAGGACTCAATCCCGCCTTTTGAAACTTGTCCAAGAAAAGCCGGTTGATAAATTTGACAATCGGTTCAACCGTTCGATACGATTTTTTCAGTGTCTGATGCGAAGTCGCTTTCTTATTGATTTCGTTAATCAACAAAGGATCCGTACCACGAAATTTATAAATGGATTGCTTCGGATCCCCCACATAAACGCCGCTCATAACGTCCGAACGCTGAAGCATATTGGAAAACAAAGCCATCTGCAATGGGGAAGTATCTTGAAATTCGTCGACATAAAGCGTGTCGAAGCGTTCGCAAGATGTCGTATTTTTTTGATGGAACAGCTCCAACGCTTGACCTTCCTGATCAATAAAATCGATCACCCCCAAATCTTTTTTTATCAATTGATAAGCTGAAAGACATTCTCCGGCACAATCGAAAACCGTGTCTATAATTTTTCTCAGGTCTTCGCGCAATTGCGGCAAAGAAAGAAAGTTCGCGGCAGTTTCGCTTAAGTATTCGTATTTTTCTCCGCTTTGTCCGTTTGCCGTGATCCAGTCCTCCCACGACCAGACGTCAATGTCATCCGAACGTTCCATCAAATCCATCACCGCTTTATTAACCTTGGAAAGCCCTTGCAAACTTAACAGAGCTTGATACATGTTTTCTTTTATACGCCACGCATCACCTTGCGCCGGCAGCAGACGGTCGAAAAAATCAAAAGAAGCTTTTTTTCCCGCTTCGATATCCGTGCCTGCGTTCTGGCGGCATTTTTCACATACGGCGACAACGTCTTCAAACCAGCTTTTTTCCATGTTAAAACGTTTTACGGCTTTCATAAAACCGGCTTGTTCCGAATATTTGTTACGAATGTCCGCCGTCGCTTTGTTAAATAAAGACGCTCTTTGTTCGTCTTCAATAATGCCGGTTTGCGGACTGATCCCCAGATCAAACGCGTTATCCGATACGATCTTGCCAAAAACGGCATTAACCGTCCCAATGTTACCGGTTAAAATCTGTTCCGCCTGTTCAAAAAAACCTTGTTGCAACAACTTCTTACGGATCTTTGATTTCAGTTCCGACGCGGCTTTATTTGTAAAAGTCGTCGCTATGATCTTTTCCACCGACTTACTTTGCGCCTTTGAACAAATATCCTCGGTTAACGTATATGTCTTGCCCGTTCCCGCACTGGCATTGACGATCTTGATGTCGGTCATCCTACTCCCCCTTTTTTACATCACATAAAAGAGTAAATGGACAATATTCACAAATTTCTTTTTTATACTCAGGGAAAAACTGTCCCGTCTTTAACAAAGCCAAACCGTCATGGGCTTGACGGCTTACGTTTTCCCATGTTCCGATCAAATCCGATTCAATTGTTTTTGCGTGTTCAAAACCGTCTTGATTCATAAAGATTTCATTAGATTTCAATAAAAAATAACCCGCGATTCTCGCTCCGGTCGCTTTGGCATACAAAGAAAGCTGAACAGAAGCATTCTCCTTTAACTTTTTGGCATATCTGTCGCTTGAAGAATATTTCATGTCCAACAACACATCCTTTCGCCCTTGCCTTAAATGCATATCGATAAAGCCGGAAAATTCCCCGTCCGGCAAAGGCTCTTCCACAGCGACAATTTTCAATCCGTTATCTTGAATGAAGGCTTTCAGTTGACTAACCGCGTTCAACGTCGTTTCCAAAACGGCATCCTTTTCGGCTTTGCGCCCTTTGTCGTTCAAAAAAGCGGCTTGTTCCCAAACCGTTTGTTCAAACAATGCCGTCACATTTTGCTCCGTCCATGAAGTCAGGGACTTATCCGCACTCAGACGTTCAATGATTTCATGCAATAAATTCCCCAATGTCAGATACTCGTTTTGCATCGAAGCCGAACCACTTTTCAAACCGAGCTGATACTGAAAATACCATTGCAAAGGACAATCGATCATGGTCTGCATGGAAGACGCGCTTCGTTTCGGATTTTTGGAAACCACACCGATCGCGACGGGTTTTCGTCCGTCTAAAGAAAGTTTTTTCCTTAAAATGGAAATCTTCTTGCCCGCCAGCATAATATTATCCTTGTCCGAAGACACTTCGACAACATCGGCTGTTCCATCCAGTTCGTCTCCAAAAGGATGACGGTTGAATTCCGCCCCCTTGTCCGATTTTAATATCAACACAATCAATTTTTTCGCTTTCAACGCATTTTTGCATTCCAGCGAATAACGCGATGCGACTCTTCCTTTCGTGTCAGGAAAAACACCGGCGGCGTTCAAAGCCTTTTCTTCGGCGAGCGTCCATGGATAAATGACGGGGATATTCCCTTTGTCCCTGAAATCCGTCCAAACGGCGATATCCGCAGAACCGAGAATCTTCGCCGGATGGGACACTGCAAAATAAGGTGCCGCCTTTCGTTCCAAAGCAAAAGGATTATCAACAGCATCAAGAACAGAACGTAAAATTTTACGGACTTGAGAAAATTTAATCCGCTCCGCATTATACAAGCTGACAACTTCTTTAAAGTGTCCGACTTGTTCTGAGGCGGCGGCTTTCAACGGATCGGCTTTTGCCTCATTCAGCCAGACTTCCAATTTATCACACACATCCAACAACGCCTTTACGGGCACTTTGTCATCGTACTTTGATAAATTCAGCCAATAATCCCACGCAACATCTTTTTGTGTCGATTTGAGCCCTGACAACGTTTCATTCCATGACATACCGTCTTTTCCGGGGAATTGTTCTAAAACATGACTTAATTTCACGGCGTTTTTTCCAAGCGGAGTCGACGGTAAACGTAAAAAATCATATAATTTCTGTGGTGAAAACGGTTTTTCCATGAGATCTATGACACTAGGCAAAACCTGTAACAAAGACCGCAAGCTTGAAGACGTGTTGCTTTCAAGCTCAGGCAAATTCCTTTTTGCCAACGCATTGTTTAAAATCGCATTGTTCGCTCCTGTGATCAACAACGGCTTTTGAGGACTTTTCTCCGACAGGCTCAACCATTGCGCAATGACTTCACAGCCTGTTTGCTCGTTGTCCGAAAGCAGGTATGTAACTTCCGGCTGTACGGCGGGAACCGTTTCATCTTCCGAAACCTTGATTCCCTTGTCTTTAAGAACCGAGAACACCTTTTGCCATAAAACAGGCAACAATCCGAACGGAGTTGTCAACCGGACAGAAGAAATATCCGGATCAAAAGCGGGTAAAGCTTTTAAAACGGATTGAAGCCTGTCGGCAAAACCGTTTTTAAATCCGTCGAATTTTTCCAATTCGTAAAACGTGTGTAAGCGGTTGTTTTTTGGGAAATCCGTTACCGCGTCCCAACCGCCCATCAACAAACTGTCACGCCAAGACAAAAGCGTTTCCGCCGAAGCCCAAGCATCACTCATTTCCGAAAAAGACGCCGAATAAAACCGCTGACATACCTCTTCCGCTTGCCGCATCGCATTTTGATAAGCGACTATGCGAGCAGCTGTAAAACCGCCGGATTGAAAGAAAATTCCTGTTCGAGACTCTAAAAAAGCCAAAAAACTCTTTTCTCCGAAACGAGCCTCGTTTAAATTTTCAACACCTGCCGGATATAAAACGCCGTCTAAATTCAAGCCGAACGTTATGTCAAGTTTCATTCTCCGTCCTTTGCATATATCTGTTATTGTTGACAATCTTTTTCAATTTAAAGGATATACAGCTTTAAAAGAGAAAACAACGCCCTTCACACAGAACAGATCAAACTTTAATCGTCCTTTCACATCGCCTCCACGCTTTTCCTGAAAAGGAAGAAAAATCCGTTTAACACCGGAAAAGCTCAAACATGACCTCTTTTTCCGACGCTTTTCCTTGCTTTCAAAGAATCTTTTTAACTGATACCCTGATTTTACCATTCCGAGTCCGAAACAACTTTGTAATACAGCTTTGGCGGAAAAATTCCATTCAATGGAAAACGGCTTTTCCTGATGAACGCTGAAAGATTTTTCAGAATACTTTTAATGTCGAAATCAAATTTTTTGAACATCTCTTAACACACTTTGACAGACTTTACATTTGACGCCGAAAAAATATCCGGATTCCGTTTCCGAAACGACCGTTACCATAACATACCGGTAAATACCCCCCTAAAGAAAAAAAAGATTCAAACCGCCAACTTTCGTTTTTCAACCTCTTCTTATACTATTCAACTTCGATCAGACGACTGTGTTCTATGGCTAAACGAATGTCTTTTAGAAAATTAAAACCATAGTCTTTGTTCGACATCACCTTTTCCCCTCAAGATCGATTTTCGGCGCTCGCCTCGACTGGATTTTGGTTAAAATAGATTATAATTGGATACTTACCTGTTTTACATACGCGTTCTTTTTGATTCCCCCGTTAATAAAACGAACATCTCTTAGTATCAAGGGAAATAAAAAATATGTGAACCTGTTTTTAACAAAGCACGCATTGACAACCAATTCATCTTGATAAATCTCACACGAAGCTTTTATTAAACAGAGTGCCGCACACACGGAAAGAAGACGCCTTCTTGAACATTTTTACAGATTTTTCGCCAGATCCAACACTCCCACAAACAACCGCAACGATCTTTTCTTTAATTGTTCGGGATTTTATTTTTCTTCTTATGCAAAAGTTAGAGCGTCCTCATCGCTCTTCTTCTGAATCCTCTTCGTCATTTTCTTCGTCGTCCTGAAAGTCGTCCTCGTCCTCATCCTCTTCGTCGTCCTGAAAGTCGTCCTCGTCCTCATCCTCTTCGTCGTCCTGAAAGTCGTCCTCGTCCTCTTGGATATCTTCATCTTCGGGAACCAGTTCTGAAAAGACGGGAATAATCTCTTCGGCACATTTTCTCAGTTCCGGAATGACCGTGTCGTCCAGATAATCAATCGTCAAACTGTCCGTTTCAAAATCGGTTTCCGACTGCCAATAGGATCTTTTCTTTTTTTCCACCTTTTCAAAAAAATCAAAGTCTTCTCCGAAAATACGAGCCCCTTCGTCAACTTCTTTCGCAATCAAGACATTCAATGTATTCATTACAACACTGATCCACCCTTCAACACCGTTGTCGTTGCCGATATCAACAACTAATTCAGGAAAGCTTTCCCCGTAAGTGGGAAGACACTCGAAATTTAAAACATTCACATTATTTTCGGACAACACTGGCAAAAACGCTTTTTTAAAAATGTAAGACGCTAAAAGAAACGCATCCGGCACCAAACTTTCAATCGCTCCCTTTGCTTTCCAAAAATCGTACTCTTGTTGAAAGTTTTCATCAAAATCCTGATTTTCCCCTTCATAATCTCCGGCACCGTCCTGAGCATAGACGCTTTTAAAAGCAGCTTTATTCAGTTTATAAAAATTATACGCCTCCACGGCTTTATTCAAAGCGTCTTCGTCTTCCAACAATGACATTTCATTTTCTTCCATTGATTTGTTTCCCTTCATATATTCAATTCCGACTTCAACCATAAAGAGGCTAAAAATCTTTTAAAATCCTCGTTTCCGACATTTTTCGAACATTCGTCGATCAAAGGCAGAAGATTTTTCCACAAAATATTTTGCCAATGCGTTTCGTATTCATCCTTGACCTTTTTTTTCAGTGTGTCCGTCCAATCCTTCGGATAAAACTCCCCCATCCGATCCGGACAGATCCTTTTATTGGAAATCACAATAAATTTTTTTACAACAGATGCCGGATATTTCCGTTCGATCTTTTTACGATACAGATCCAATCTGTTGTTCAAACACGCATTAAATTTAATTTCCACTGCCAAACAATACCTTCTTTTCCCTGTTTTCCAATACAGGACATTATCAATTCTTTTATCGTTGTTCTTTTTTCCCGACCCGTCAATATTTGTTTTTTTGTTAATAAGATCATCTTCGTTCTGTCCGGCACGTTCTTCCGCAAAGCTTTTATGAAAAGTCAAATTCTTTAACGAATAACAGATATCCTTCAATTCTTTTTTTTCGCAAAAGACCAAAGAGCAAATCGCTTTGACCACCGCTTTAAACACAGCGGGATCATTTTGACAAAACCAAGCAAGAGCCGTTGAAAACAAAGGTTCTTTTTTATTGATGCGTACGCATTCAAACAAAGGTTTGCAAGACATGACACCGTTTTTCAAATTACCGAAAACCGGATGGCGTATTTCAAAACGGGTTTTGTCTTTTTCAGAAAAAGCGCCCGAAATGAACTCCGTACCGTTTTTCAACAAAAGAGTTACATTTTTTTTAAGATTTTCCCGCTTTTGTTTTTTAATTTTTTCATTATTCTGTTTTTTTTGAAAAACCCTAAGAATATTTTTCCGATCTGACGATGTTATAAAATCCGGACGACTGTTAATTGTTTGAACGGCTTTTGATAAATCCGTCATTTTAAAAATCCTTTTTCACTTTTCAGAATTTTCAACGTGCTTCCCCATAAAAAGACATCTTTATTTTTCAATATGACATCGCGCGCCGTTTCGTTATTTATATTGGTCGCGAACACGTCGGCACCGTAACGGACAAGCCATCTGATAGCGGCAATATTGAAACTTTCCGCGGCGACGACAATAGGCGGTTCGCCCTCTGCATTTTTTTCATTTATATCCGCCCCCAACTTTTTAAGCAAATTCAATCGCTTGACAATATCATCCTTGACTTCGCAGGCGTCTGCGACAGGGGAACGACCGTATTCCGTTTTTCCTTTTTTTATCAAAAACTTTAAAACGGACAACTGTTTTGCGGCAAAATTCAATACGGTTGATCCGTCTTTTGTTTTTAAATCGAATTGCGCTTTATCATACCGCCAAGCCGTTTTCAAGGCTTCCAGATTTCCTTCCTGACAATAACGCATGACGGCGACAATCCCGTTTTTATCGGGTTTCGGATCAATCAATTCTTTTAATTTCACACGATCTTCCAGCAAGCGTTTTTGAGTTATCATCTCTTTTTGGAAAATCTGATCAAGCTTTTGTAAACGAGAAAATATTTTTTCAAGTTTTCGAGGAATGAAAGAAGAGTTTGTTTTTAAGCGTTTTTTTTTCTTCAGATTGATCAAAGGTTCAAAAGCGGATAAGAACCCCTTGCCGTTTTTATAAAAACTGTCAAAAACAGTCTGTTGTTGATTTTTGCTCCAAAACGAGGATTGATTTCCACCCGACAAAGGCGATCCCGAGATATGAAACAAATAAAGAATTTCAGCGTTTTTTTCAAGAATCCACGCTTTGGATTCATACAGAAGCAACAAATCTCCAACAGTTGCGGTATAACCGCCGATGAACAGACCTGTTGCTCCACACCCGTAGACAGGAGTACGGTACAAAGTTTCATTTTGCTCGATTATTCTTATATTTTTAAGCAAATAATCCAGATGTTGAAAAAAGTACGAGATAGCTGTTTTGTTTTTTTCAGGGGCGAAAGCGTACAATTTAATTTTTTTAGACATATCATTCTCCATTTAGTCACTATTTTTAACGTGCGGGACAAGCAGATCCAAATCCGCACGGTCGGGTCAAATATAGCGCAAGATGTTGGAAATAACAATTAAAACCAGATCTTACAAGGACATATCTGCCGTTGGGAACAATTTTACGGGAAGTCCTTCTGTTTGAAGTATAGTGTTTTTCCCTGTTCTGTTTTTCTTTGTTTTCAGAAAGTTCAGGCGATATCGTCAATCAATTTTAGATAATCATCCATTGAAAAAATGAAGAAAAATTATCAAGATGGCAGTTATTTTTGTAATTTTTTTTACGAAAAAAAGTATTTTTATATTGAAAATCAAAGAATTATGATATAAGTAATTTATATGCCCCGACTTTTAGGGGATTGAAATACTTTATTTTTTCTAATTGTTTGACTCATTTTTAAATTTATATGCCCCGACTTTTAGGGGATTGAAATACGCTACATACTGTACCTGTCTAGCCAAAGATGTAATTTATATGCCCCGACTTTTAGGGGATTGAAATACTCGTAACGACGAACGCCTTAAAGCCGGCGTCAATTTATATGCCCCGACTTTTAGGGGATTGAAATACTCATCTAATACCATAAGTATTTCTCCTTCTTAAATTTATATGCCCCGACTTTTAGGGGATTGAAATACGTGTACCTGATGATACGATATTCTTTTGTCGTAATTTATATGCCCCGACTTTTAGGGGATTGAAATACTCTACCGTTCATTATTTTTTCTCCTTATTAAAATTTATATGCCCCGACTTTTAGGGGATTGAAATACCTTCAAAGGCAAGAAGCTGTTCGAGGTTCTCTAATTTATATGCCCCGACTTTTAGGGGATTGAAATACTTGTTGCTCTTGCCGCCTGTGCAGTGATTGCAAATTTATATGCCCCGACTTTTAGGGGATTGAAATACAATTCTATTCGCCGCTTTGATTTCTTTTTTAAAATTTATATGCCCCGACTTTTAGGGGATTGAAATACTTACGATTTTAAAATAAGATATCAAAGATCGTAATTTATATGCCCCGACTTTTAGGGGATTGAAATACCCAAGCTTTGCGACGAACTCAAAGAGCTTCGGAATTTATATGCCCCGACTTTTAGGGGATTGAAATACGGAAGTGCCTCTGCGAAGTCCTTGATTAGGCGAATTTATATGCCCCGACTTTTAGGGGATTGAAATACTCCCCCATTGTCCCCCATTGTCCTGTATTGTCAATTTATATGCCCCGACTTTTAGGGGATTGAAATACGCGGTTGCGGAAATTTCCGCCTGCCACTCTTAATTTATATGCCCCGACTTTTAGGGGATTGAAATACCTCCGTTTTGGCGGAGTGTCTGGGTTACGAAAATTTATATGCCCCGACTTTTAGGGGATTGAAATACCTCAAGAATGAACTTCTTGAGCATGCCGTCGAATTTATATGCCCCGACTTTTAGGGGATTGAAATACAAAAAGCTCCATTCATGGCGGGGACTCCTTAGAATTTATATGCCCCGACTTTTAGGGGATTGAAAAATAACAACAGCTACATATAAAATATCTCAGCTCAGCTTGTTCCTTCCGCTTAAATCGAAGATCTTGAACAATTATTCACCAAACCTGTATAACTTTGCCTCTATGAAAATCAAATCTGAAAAAAATAAGACACTCCTTGTCTCATTCCTATTGTATTATGACATTACATTACGGAAAAAATTAATATGACTCTTATAACAACCTAACAACCTTACTCCTTTTCCTCCGAAGAAAATGCGCAATAATATCTGGGGCAATTGTCTAAAAATCCTTATGCCTCAAATTCCGTTTCCAATCCTTACGGAAAGTATGGAAACAATCTCAACTCAAACAGCATCAATAACTCTTATGGAAAATACGGAAGTAAATATTCCCCAGACAGTATCAACAATCCTTACGGCGCCGGAAATCCTTACTCTTATGACAGCCCGAACAATCCTTATGGAAACAGGTGGAAAATCATTTCCGATGATTAGCTTACATAGCCGTTTCTTCTCATTTCGACTTTTCAAAAACGGCTGATAAAAATATCAGTCGTTTCTATAATCCACAATTTTTGAAAACTTATCCTAAAACCTTACTCCTGCAAAAAACAGGTCTGTTAAAACACTTCGCTAAAAAAACAAAGATATCTTGAAAAAGTACCTTTGTAAAATCTTTCATACAAAATATGAACAGTCCGAACAAAATCATTAAAAAATACACAAAATCAATTTAATGACAAAAACAATCTGACAAACAACTATCCAAAACGGATTAAATAAAAAAAAGGAAAATATTGTAAAAAATTAAGATTTCAACTAATAATATCAGAAACGTATCCGGCGTAAAAAAACAAAATATTTTTACCTGTCACACCTTCACTGATGCCACAAAAAAGGTGTTATCAGCTACAGATTCAACAAAAATATTGAAAAACAAAATGTTCATATGATTAAACCGGACATATATACAAAAAACCGTGCCTCAATAGCCGGATGGTGTAAAACGACATGGCTGTCGACACCGGACATATATACAAAAAACCGTGCCTCAATAGCCCATCTTTGCAGGAGAAAAACAAATGCCGTCAATAAAAATCGCTCTGGTACAAAAAAAAGCCATACCAAACGATATAAAACGTAATTTGGAATTGGCGGTTCAATATATAAAAGAAGCGTCAAATATTGGAGCCGACATCGTTCTTTTCCCGGAAATGTGGTCTAACGGATACGCTCCACCTTTTAACGGAGCTTTTGACAATCCGCTCGATCCGGCTTTTGAAAGAGAACGAAAAGAATGGCTGGAAAACGCCGTTACCATTGACAGCGACTATGTAACCGCCATAAGGGACGCAACTATACAATACAATATTGGAGTTTGTGCCACCTTTTTATCAAAATCTGGAGAAAAACACAAAAACACCGCCGTAATCATCGACCGAAACGCAAAAATCCTTTTGAATTACGCAAAAGTCCATACTTGTGATTTTTCCTTAGAACGCTTGCTTCAGCATGGCAATGAATTCATGGTATGTGATTTTGAAGGTGTTCAAATAGGTGTAATGATTTGTTATGATAGGGAATTTCCGGAAAGCGCCCGTATTTTGATGTTAAAAGGTGCGGAAATCATTTTAGTTCCGAACGCATGTGATATGAATCCGGCAAGAATACATCAACTCAATACGCGGGCTTTTGAAAATATGGTCGGAATCGCAATGGCAAATTATCCCGAAAAGGGATGGGGTGGTTCTTGTGCCTTTTCTCCTGTCGTATTTTCAGAAAATGGTGAATGCTTGGACAATTCGATTGTAAATGCCGACGACACCTCGGAAACTATTTTGATAGCACAATTTGACATGGATAAAATCAGGGCTTATCGGGAACGGGAGACATGGGGCAACGCCTACCGGAAACCGATCGCTTATGCGGATCTGATCAGTTATGAAATAAAAAAACCTTTCATACGACCCGAACAAAAAAATCCTTATCAATAAGGACAAATGAATCGGGAAAAAATATAGTCGGAACAGTGGAAATAAAAGATTTAAAACAATCTGAAAAGTGAGCAATATTAATTGGAGTAGTCATTATATAGACAACTCGCCTGACGGATTTTCACAAATCATGTCCGACAGAAAATCACTTTTTTACATATAACAATAATCTGTTGCTCTTACCTGCCTATTTAAATCCGCATCTGTGAAAAAAAATTATTGCAAAAAGAAATATACCAAAGAATTGTCAACCGTAATGTGGACTACAGGGGAAAAAACGGATTTTTCAAATTCATCACAAATTGAAAAATAAAAGACACAAACAGTTTCAGTTTCTATAGAGCTTAAATTTCACAGAAAAAAGCGGGATTATCTTACTAAAGATATTGTGAATACCTCGTTTTAAATAATAAATCAGAACTTGACAACAGGCATAGATAGATTAAATGCGACTAACATAATAGAAAATAAATTTATACACGGATCTACAAGTGTCCTTCGTCAGTACTATGGAATAAAAGAAGTAACAAGCCTCTTTGGATCTATAACAATAAAGAGGAAGAGATTCATTCCACTTGTTTTTGTTTGTTTCGTCTTTTATTTGTATATTTTTTGCAAGACCGTAAAGCAAATTGTTTTATGGCGCTTCTGTACTTTATCCATCAAGAAAAGAGTTTGAGCCCTTTTAAAAATGCTTGATAAACGCACAATCACAAAACAGAAAAAATAACACCGGCATTATATATCACGCTCATATCCCGCCCCTTAGGGAAACATACCTTATCTTTTTTATAGCAATATGACAGCCTATCGTTTGGAACAAGCCGCATGTAAGCTCTTTTGACCGCATCGAAACGTATTTCCCGCAATACAAATTGATCTTATTATCCCGCACTTCTAAAAAGCCAATAGTCTCATATCAAAAACTCTTTTTTCATCTTACAACGCAGAAAAACTTCACGGGCACATTTCGGAAACTTTCAAAGCTTTCTGAAAAAAGACAGATCTCACAACATCAGCTTTCCGATTTCTCAACAAACCCTACGCTCGCTTTCATTCAAACACACCCTTTTAATTTTACAGATCTTTCCCGTTAAAATCACAAAAAAACAAAACACATCACCAATTCAAAGTCATCAAAAGCGCCTTGTCCGCATCGGCATCTTAAAAAAATTTTTTTCGCTGTAACCGCGTCTCAAGGTAACAGCAAAAAAAGGAAAATACCGGAAAACTGGCTGTTCCCCATACTCGTATTTTCTATGCTCTTCTAAGGAAAAAGCATCACTTTAACGGAATGATCCATTAATTAACGAAGCGAACGGATATTTTTCAGGCACAAAAAAAACCGCAGTCATTGCGGTTTTTTGGTGGAGCTGAGGGGAATCGAACCCCTGACCTCTTGAATGCCATTCAAGCGCTCTCCCAACTGAGCTACAACCCCTCACCATTTAATACAAGGCTGAGAATACCACAAAAATTCATCTCTGCAAGAAAAAAATTATTTTTCTTTCAATCTTTCTCCACAATCCCCTTCACATAAAAAAAAACACACTGTAAATACTTGTTTTCAGAATTATTTTAAATTTTATTTCCATCTAAATTTTTTTAATTCATTTTAATCCATTTATATGTTTTCATAGCCGTTTGGAAAATATTCTTTTGTTATGACGGATCTCATGCAAGAACAATTCACTGTTGATGATTTTTTAGGCGGGAAAATCAAATTGAAACAACCGCTTTCCGGTTATAGAGCCACAAGTGACGCCGTCTTGCTTGCTGCAGCCGTCTGTGCGAAAAAAGGACAGACAATTTTGGATGTCGGCGCAGGAACCGGCGCCGTCGGGCTTTGCCTGCTGGCAAGATGCCCTGATCTTTCTGTTTGTGGAATCGAACTTCAACCGGAACTGAGCGCTTTGGCAAATGAAAATATTCGCTTCAATAACCTGTCTGATAAGGCTCTGGTTGTTACGGCAGACATACGCTTAAAAAAAATAAACGGCATAAAGACCGGAAGTTTCGATTGGGTGGTTTCAAACCCGCCCTTCATTCTGGAAGACCAAATATCTCCAAACCCTTTGAAAGACAAAGCTCATCGCGAATCCGCTTGTTCTTTAAAAGAATGGGTTGCTCATTGCTTGCGCTATGTCGCGGCTCGAGGGTATTTCGCTATGATCAACCGTGCAGACCGTTTGACGGAAATTTCATCTCTGCTTCACGGCAAGCTCGGCGGGATAAGGATCATACCCGTCTGGACAAAAGAAAAACAACCGGCGAAAAGAATTATTGTCATCGGTCGAAAAGGTGTCCGATCACCCGATATCCTTGAACCGGGGATCACCCTCACCCGTGAAGACGGTACTCGGACAATGAAAGCAGAAGAAATCATGCGACAAGGAAAGGCTTTGGTCTTTTAGCGTTTGATAAAAACAAACGTTCAGTATATAAAGGATAAAATACTTTTTTTTCGGATAAGGAATATGATTGATTTAGCCGCCCCTCCCTTCACCCTGCTGGCAGAAAGAGATATGGATCTGCTGGTATTAGAAGAAATGTTATCTTCGGATCCTTTTAAAAAATGGCTTGTAAGCAAACTTTATAACGGAACACGTCAAATCCGGCGCACTATCGGAGCGTGGCATACGCCGTCTTTAGAACCTTTGGGATCCGTCGATATCCTGTTCGTCTTTGAAGAAGCGTCTGCCGGACGCAAGTGCGCAATCCTGATCGAAAATAAAATTGACCAACCCAAACAAAATCTGCAAGCTCAACGTTATTTCGAATTCGGCGAAAAAGGAGTCCAAGACGGTTATTGGGACGAATATCTGACTTGTCTGTTCTCTCCTCAGGCATATTTCTCAAGCTTGGAACCGTCTGAATATTTTTCAAGTTATCTCAGTTATGAAGAAATAGAAGTCTGGTTTTCAAGAGCCGCCGCGGAATCCAACAGTGCCACTCCGGAAAGATCCGCTTATAAAAAAACCTTGATTCGACAAGCAATTGAACAAGGAACAGGCATAATGAACCGCCAACAACAAGAAAGCCCTCTTACCAATAACAGCCAAATTGATCAACAAACCGCTAACGAACTCGATTTAACACTCGATATAGAAAGCGATATTGTACAAAATCAGTCCGCTGCCACTCCAAATGTAACAGGTACACAGCAATCAGCAACCAACGTTGAACGCCCCGTCGTTCCTGAACAACCTAAAAAGACGTCCTCCGCCTTGGATTTCCGAGTCTTTCCCGGCGGAGTCTTTAACTTGCCCGCCGGTTATAGAGAGGCCGAAGACACGATTACAGGAAAATTCTTTAATGATATGCTGTTCTTTTCCAAGCGCCAACATCCGGAATTGGGAATGAAAAAACCGTCCGGAAGTGCCGAAGAAGCTGCTTGGGTCGAGTTTTCCCCTAAAGAATTTCCACGCGATATCCGTATCATTTACAAAATGCCGCAAGGTTTCATGGATCTTTCATTTGCCATGACTCCGCTGGCAACAATCAAGCTGCCTTATCAACCTTACATAGATAACGATATGGTCTTTAAAGAAAACGGAAAAACAGCCGTTATAAGAATTACCGTCCCGCCAATTGATCCGCAAAAAGGATTTGACAACCAAAAAGAGATTATTTCCCTTGCCTTGCAAAAAGCGAAAAAATTATACCAACTCTATACACATGTTGTTAATCACGCTTCAAACGGCATCCATTGACGTTCTTTAAAATGTCATAAAAAAATGTGTACAAAAAAGTTGACAAAAAAAACTTTTTCCTTCATATTCTTTATAAATGGTCTAGGAGAATAATATTATGGTTTCATCTTATCAACAATTTTTATCTATTGGAAACATTACCCATCTTCCCAGCGGTCAATTTCAATCCGTTGATAGACCTTTAGCACGGGCCTTTAAGAAAAAAACATCTTCCGCCGACCAATCCCCCGAAAGATTGGAACGTTTGAAGGCAATGTTAGCTGAAAGCAAAACCGGTAAGCAAACATTGGATTTCCTTGAACAAAAAGGCTCAAAAATCGTTTTTGAAAAAATGCCTTATTATGGCTATTTTTCACCAGATGACAACCTCGTCGCTTTGAATCCGGATATGTCCGATGAAGATCTGGCTGTAACTTTTGTGCATGAAGTCCGTCATGCGTGGCAGGATTCATTAATGGAAACAACCTCGCCTGAAATGACACCAAAAGCCTTCCTTGTCAGTGGATACGCCATTGAAGCGGACGCTTGCGCTTCGGAAGTCATGTATGCTCATGAAATGCGTGAAAAAAATCCCCGTATCTGGGAAGCTCATCAGGCCTCACCCTATGCTCCGATGAGTACGGTCTTTGAAAGAACGTTAAAAGAAACCGGAGATCTTGATAAAGCTCGCGCCGCCTCTTTGTTGAAATGGTATGATCTGAAAGTCAAACCCTCTTATGGCAACACTTATGTCGATTATATGGCTACAGTCGCCAATGAGCTTAGAAAGCAAAAAGAATTGGAACCTCAGTATTTCGCAGAAAACAGGTCTACAAAGAAAATCGTTAGCACACTGTTTAAAGATTACGATGGAAAGCCTTTCTTTAAAGATAAAGAGTATAAGGCATTAGAAGACAGTGATAAATTGTCATTAAATGCTCATCAAGCCAAAAAGTTGGTCACAGCATTGATTCCTTTCATGAAAAAATATAAACGTACTCCTGAAGATTTAGGGCTTGATAAAATTCACGTCCCCCATAACGGAAAGAACCTTACATGCTTGGATATTTTCCATACTGTTCAGGAAAATATGCAAAAGAAAGCTCTTAAGAATCGTTCCATAAAAAATGCAAATTCACGCTGAAAAAAACCCCGCGTAAAACGCGGGGTTCTTAATATGCGTGTATTACCATCATCCGGTTACGACAACTGAAAGGTCATAAGGCATTCCACTCCCTGCCTTTCCTTATTTTGTCAAACGAAAAAGAACAAAACTCCAACTTTACTTGATCGGAATGCCCCCTCATAAATTGGCGGTAAGGTATTCCACTTCTAGCCTCTTCTCACTTTTCCAAACGAAAAAGAAATAAACAACCATAAAATTTATATTTCTTCCTGTAAAAAAGGGTAAGATTTCAAAATCTTACCCTTTTTCAACCGTCATGTCGGTAATTCCGCCATTCTGGCTTGAATATCCTTTATTGCTTTTCTCATCCGTTCAGGGGTGCACGGCATATCCAAATTAACACGCAACCGGTAATCCGCTATTGCCGCCACAGCATCACGCGCCGCCAACCACACGGCAATGCCCAACATCAAAGGCGGTTCAGCCGTCGGCTTTGAATTAAAAATCGTCGGTTCTTTATTCGGCTTTTCCAACAACTGTACATTAAAGATTTTCGGCAAATCACGACCTGTCGGAATTTTGTATGTTGTCGGAGAATGTGTCGTTAAATTCCCGTTCTTATCCCATTTCAGATCTTCCAGCAAAGCCCAACCGAGCCCTTGAATGAAAGCCCCTTCGACTTGTCCGATATCAATCGCAGGATTTAAAGACATACCGGCGTCATAAATCATATCCGCCCGCAAAACATGAGATTCTCCCGTCAAAATATCGACAGCGACTTCCGCCATACAAACACCGTAACAGCTGTATAAAAACGGTCTGCCCGTCATTGTTTCCGCATCGAAATGAATCTTCGGCGTTTTATAAAATCCTGATGAAAACAAAGGCACTCGATTTAAATTAGCTTCTTTGACAAAATCCGGAAAAGACAACTTCGCCTTTTTCCCCATATAAACATAATTTGCCTCAAAGCGAACGTCTTGTATATCGACATCCCAATGTTTGGCAGCCCATTCGACCAATGTTTTTTTGATATTATCAATCGCGTTTTTAACCGCCATGCCATTCATGTCGGAATCCGTAGAAGCCGCCGTTGCCGATGTGTTCGGTATTTTATCGGTTGCCGTCGCAGTAACGCGGATATGCTCTACGTCAATGGAAAAGACTTCAGCGGCGACTTGACACATTTTCGTGTTAACGCCTTGCCCCATTTCCGTCCCGCCGTGGTTGATCAACACACTGCCATCCGTATAAACACAAACCAACGCGCCGGCTTGATTCAAGTTCACCTTGTTAAAAGAAATCCCAAACTTCAAAGGAGACATCGCTATGCCTTTTTTAACGTACGGAGATTTCTTGTTATATTCAAGAATACTTGCACGCCTTTTATCGTATTCCCCTTCCTTTTCGACACGGTCGAACATTTCTTGAATAACATTATCTTCGATTGTTTGATGATAAGGGGTTACGTTACGGTCTTCCGTCCCGTAAAAATTAATGCGTCTGACTTCACGCGGATCCTTTTTCAAATAAAACGCTATACGTTCTATAATCCCTTCCATACCGACCATTCCTTGCGGAGCTCCAAAACCTCGCATTGCCGTATTAGGGACGGTGTTGGTTTTGCATAGATGACCGCGGATGACACAATTCGGAATATAATAGCAATTTTCCGCATGACAAACCGTTCTTTGGACAACCGGCAAAGACATATCGATCACACTGCCGCAATTGCCTTTATAATCAACGTCCATGGCGGAAATACGCCCGTCGTCGTCAAAACCGACTTCATAAGAAACAACGTACGGATGACGTTTTCCGGTTATGATCATATCATCATCACGATCCAAACGGATTTTCACCGGACGCCCCGTCTTCCATGCCCCCAAAGCGGCGACACCGGCAAAAATGGAAGGTTGACTTTCTTTGCCGCCGAATCCGCCTCCCATCCGGCGATTTTCAACTTTGACCATGTTAAAGGGCAAGCCCAATAAATCCGCGACTCCCCGTTGGACTTCCGCAGGGTTTTGCGTGGAACTGTATACCAGATATTGTTTATCCTCCTTGGGAATAACATAAGCGACTTGCGTTTCCAGATACATATGATCCTGACCGCCCATGGTAAATTCGTCTTTGATTCTGTGTTTCGCTTCTTTCAAAGCTTTAGCGGGATCTCCGATTGTCGCTACGAGAGGTTTTGTTAAAAAGCTTTTATTTTCCCAAGCTTCCTCAATTGTCAAAATTGCGGGCAGTTCATCATATTCGATTTCAACCATCGCAGCCGCTTTACGACACAAAGTCATATTTTCCGCGTAAACAGCCGCGACAGGTTCTCCGACATAATTCACTTCAGCCGGAGCCAAACACGGTTCGGGATGGATGATCGGAGCTATATCGTTATGTCCCGGAATGTCCGACGCGTCCAAAACGGCATAAACGCCTTTTAATGCCAAAGCCTTCGATTTATCTATCTTTTTTATCTTCGCATGCGCTTTGGTACTTTTAATAATATATGCCGTCAACGTCCCGGACAGTTCGGGAATATCATCAACGTATTGAGCTTCACCGGTTACATGCAAATGAGCGCTTTCATGCGGCAAGGGTTGGCGAACACCCCCTTTTATCAACGTTTTCATAATGACCAAACCTCCAGATCTGTTTCAGGCGAAGTCGTTTCAACATAGACCCGTTTTAACAAGTTTAATGCTATATCCGAACGGTAATCCCCCTTCGGACGGCGTTTTATAAAATCCTGAACCATAGCTTCCATGGCTTGTTCAACCACTTCTTGCGTCCAAGGCTTGCCGATCAATGCGTCTTGAGCATTTGTTGCCAACTGCGGTACAGCTCCACCGCCGCCATAGCCTAAACGCGCAAATGTCACAATGCCGTTTTCATCGATTTTAATGTTAAAAGCTCCTGTTATAGAGGCGACATCCAGATCGCGGCGACGAGCTAGTTTATAGGCTTTAAAAACATGGTCGGACGGTAACTTCGGAATGGAAACGGATTCTAAAAACTCATGCGGTTTTAAAACCGTTTGACGATACCCGACATAAAAATCTTCAACAGGCATTTCTCGAACACCGTCTTTGGAACGCAAGCGAATCGTCGCCCCCAATGCCATCAATGACGGAATGGAATCCGCTATCGGAGCGGCATTACATATATTCCCGCCGACAGTCCCCATCGTCCTGATCTGATTCGATCCGATACGACGCACAATCTTGGCAAACGGCGGGAACCATTTTTCCAACGTCTTTAAAAGCGACGTGTATGGCACGGCGGATCCGATCATCAAATGATCCTCGTTTTCTTCGATCCTGTTAAGTTCCGGAACTTCGCTCAATCCGATTAAAACAGGAAATTCTTTAAACTCTTTACTGACTTCCAATCCTAAATCCGTCGCTCCTGCAACCAAACGCGCTTCCGGATATTCCTCGATCAGATCCGTTAAAGCGGACAAAGAACGGGGGGCAAAGTATTTCTGAGATTGATAATCGTACTCCATACCGATTGTTCTTTGCATTGATTGTAAAGCCTGAACGATTTCATCTTCATCGTCTGTAAAGCGATCTTTTTTACCGCACGCTATTTTCCGCGCAACATCCAATATGGGACGATACCCCGTACAACGACATAAATTTCCGGACAGAATATCGAATATATCTTCCTCTGTTGCGGGCTTATCGCCTTCCCAATGATACAATGTAAACAAAGACATAACAAAACCGGGAGAGCAAAAACCGCATTGCGTCCCGTGCATATCGACCATAGCTTGTTGAACGGGATGCAACGTCCCGTCCGGATTTTTAACACCTTCCACAGTCAACAAGTACTTACCGTCAATGCGCCCCAATAACAAAATGCAACTGTTCGCCGCACGCCAACGCATCTTGCCGTCAACGGCTTCACCGATCACAACAGTACATGCACCGCAATCACCTTCCGCGCACCCTTCTTTTGTCCCTGTCAAATGTTCTTGCGTACGCAAATATTGCAAAACAGTCATAAACGCAGGAACATTTCGCAACTCTTTTTTTTCACCATTCAGTATAAAACGAATAGCATCAGCCATCAGTTCCTTCCTTCTCATTAATTATATATTAAAACTAAAGATACTGTCTTTTCCCGTTAATTTCCAGCATTAAAAAAAATCCGGCAGGTACACTTAAGGACGATTGCGGATGAAAAGCAAAAAATTTCAAAGCCCGTAATCCGCACTACACTTTATGCTTTTATGAAAGCGGAGTTTTTCCAAATACTCTAACGGATCTTTGGGCACAACGGTTGCATCCGGTCGAGGATTGAGCCAATCATATGTCCGTGTTAACAAAAAACGCAAAGCACTGCCTTGAGCCAACACCGGAAAAAACTGTTTTTCCCGATCCGTTAAAGGACGTATTGATTGATAGCCTTTCCACAAGCATTCAGCTTTTTTTTGATTAAACCGCCAACCGTTATTGGTGTCAAAGCACCACGCATTCAGACAAATTGCCAGTTCATAGGCGAAAAAATCGTTACAGGCAAAATAAAAATCAATGACGCCGGACAGTTTATCTTGTTCAAAAAAGACATTGTCAGGAAATAAATCGGCGTGAATGACTCCTTTGGGCAAATCCGTCGGAAAGTTTTTTTTCACCTCATAAAGAATCTGCGATATTTCCTCATAAAGACCGGCAGTTATAGTATTTGCGCGTTCTGCAATTTTACTTAACAATTCTTCCCATCCTTTTACAGACAGGGCGTTGGAACGATATCCCGCATAATCAGATGCCGCCAGATGGATCCGAGCCAACATGCGTCCTAATTCTTCACAATGCTCCGGTTGGATTTTTTGAACGGACTTCCCGTCTAAAAAAGTCGTCAAACAAGCTTTACGATTGCATAAGTCCCTTAAAACCAGACCGTCTTTCGCGACCAACGGCTGAGGACAAACGATCCCCTTTTGGTGCAGATGTCCCATCAATCCCAAAAAATACGGCAAATCATGCGGATCAACACGTTTTTCAAATAAAGTCAAGATAAAACGAGCGTCCGGTGTTTGTAAAAAATAATTACTGTTTTCCACTCCTTCCGATATGCCTTTAAAAACAACAACATCTGTGATTCCATACCAAGACAGGAAGCTTTCCAGATCGCAAAAAGATACTTGTGTATAAACCGCCATGACGATGATTACTCTCTTAACGAAACGGGCAACGGAAATATGACCTGTTCTTTTATTTCCGTATGTTCCGATAATGTTATTGAAAAATTTTTTTCAAGCAGCTCAATGACTTCTTTAACTAAGACTTCCGGTGCCGACGCTCCTGCCGTAATACCTAACGTCTTTACACCCGAAAAATCCCGCCAATCAATTTCCGCCGCCCTTTGCACCAATATGGAACGCCGGCATCCGGTTTCTTTGGCAACTTCGACCAACCGCTTGGAATTCGACGAATTCGGGGCTCCGATCACCATCAATAAATCACACTGTTTAGCTATTGCCTTGACAGCCCTTTGACGGTTCGTCGTCGCATAACAAATATCATTTTGATGCGGCTTGACAATATCGGGAAAACGCCGGAAAAGCACTTGTAACAATTCCGCCGTTTCATCCAAAGACAATGTCGTCTGTGTTACATACCCCAAATGATCCGACCATTCTTGGGGAATACGGTCAATATCAAGTGTCGTCGAAATCAACTTCATCTCACCTGCCGGAACCTGTCCCATCGTACCGATGACTTCAGGATGTCCTTGATGACCGATTAAAAGAGTCTTACGATTGCGTTCGTAATTCCGTCTGGCCTCCTTATGCACTTTTTCAACCAAAGGACATGTCGCGTCTATCGTCGTCAAATTCCGTCTTTTCGCTTCCTGTACAACCGATAAAGGCACTCCGTGCGCTGAAAAAATAACTACAGAACCGTCAGGGACTTCATCAAGTTCATTAACAAAAACAGCCCCTTCGTCCGCCAACTTTTCGACCACATACTTATTATGAACGATTTCATGACGCACATAAACCGGTGTACCAAACTTTTTTAACGCCATCGACACAATTTCAACCGCCCGCGTCACACCGGCACAAAAACCGCGCGGTGATGCCAATAACACCTTTAAATCCGGCTTTTCCATAAAAACCCCTTTTCTTCTTTACTGAAAATAAAGCACAATTTTCTTTCAGCGTAAAGTAAAGATGAGTTAATACACAAAAACACAAGAAAACAATATTGCTAAAAAATGCATCACAGACCCAAGTAGGACAAAACAATGCCAAACGACATGACTATACGGCTTGCTTTTCCACATGTAAAAAAAGACACCAAGGGTATAAAAAAAACCGCCTAACAACAAAAACACAAAGGCCTTTGTGGGCAAAACCTCAGTAACTTGTTTAAATGCTCCAACAATCAACCAGCCCATAGTCAAATACAGGGAGATCGACCAAAAATGACCGTCTATGTTTGTCAACACCAATTTTAAAATCGTCCCGATTAACGCCAACCCCCATATTGCCCCCAACATCATCCAACCGACATTGTTTCTCATTAACACAAGCAAAATCGGCGTATATGTTCCGGCTATAAGATAATATATTGAAATATGATCTATTTTTTTTAAAACCTTTTTCGTTTCAATTCCTGATATGGCATGATACACCGTTGACGCCGTATACATCAGCATCATGCTGAATCCGAAAATACAACAAGATAAAACACTCCAAAAATCACCATAAATTGATGACAATGCCACTAACAGCGTTAAACATGTTATACTGAATAAAATACCAATCCCATGTGTAATGCTGTTAAAAATCTCCTCCCTCGGCGTGCTGACACGAACGATGCGTTCCGACATATTTCCTCTCTTTGGAAAAATCCGGATCCCATTGTAGCAAGGATAAATCAAACCAAAAGATAACTAAAAGGATGACTGAAAATATCTGTTCAACATTTAACAATAGTATAAGCCATATTTTTTAATACAGCTCATCTGTCTTGATACCCGTTACATCTACGATTATTTTAAAGGCTTTCTCCCATTGCGGCTATATCGGCATCCCAACGCATCAACATCAATTCCATTTGTTCCGCGGACAACGGACGGGAAAACAAATACCCCTGAATAATATCGCACCCAAGATTCTTTAACACTTCAAAATTCCGCCTGTTTTCAACCCCTTCGGCTAAAACGGGCAAATTCAAAGCATGCGCCATGACAATAGTCGCCCGAACAATTTCAACATTTTTCTTTTCATTCAACGACAAAACAAATGATCTGTCGATTTTCAATTTCTTCAACGGAAAACTACTTAAAACACTTAAAGAAGAATAACCCGTTCCAAAATCATCCAAAGCACAACGGATATTATTATCCAACAACGTCTGTATCACTTTTCGGGCATTGTCCGGATCCAGCATGGCAGAACTTTCCGTCAATTCCAATTCCAACAAATATGGCGGTAAGTCGCTTTCTTCCAAAGCTTTGTCAATCAGACAGAGCAACTGGGACTCATTATGAAACTGTCTGCCGGATATATTAACGGAAACAGGAACACGGCATAACCCCATAGAATGCCATTTTTGATTCCATTTACATGCCTGATCCAAAATAATTTCGGTCAAGGCATCAATCATACCGCATTCTTCGGCTTCCGGAATAAACTCCGACGGCGGTATCAGTATCCCGTCCGATGTATGCCAACGCGCCAATGCCTCTAAACCGACAATATGCCCCGTCTTGATGTCAACCTGAGGTTGAAAAAATGCGCTAATTTCATTATTCTCTATGGCTTTTTTCAAATCCCTGCGCATATTCATGCTGATCGCCGTACTGATAGCTAAGTCACTGTTGTATACACGCATCGAACTCTTTTCATCACAACGGATTTGATTCAAAGCCATATCCGATTTTGCTATCAAATCAGGCAGAATCTCTCCGTCCTGAGGTGAAAAACATATGCCGATACTTACCGTTAAATCAAATTCCAATTCATTGACGTAAATCGGCTTGTCAAAACTGTGCAAAATGGATTCGACTTTTTTTTCAACGCCCAATGCGAACTCAAGTCCCGTTACTAAAACCGTAAAATGACAATAACCCGTTTGAGCTAAATAGTCTTGTCCCGACAAACAGGAGCTTATCCGGTTCGCAATACTTGCCATAATATGCGCCCGAATCACAGGATCGGAAACGGCATCAACCTGCCCCATACTGTCCGGCGTAACGGATAAAACGGCTATTTGGGTTTGCGATATTTTTGCCTGATTGATTGATTTTGAAAAAACATCATCCAAATAGGTATAGTTTTTCACCCCTGTATTTACATCATGATAGGCTAAATAACGGAACTGCTCTTCCTTCTCGCGATAACGGGTAACGTCTCTGAACAGACAAATAAAGAAAAAGTCTTTTTGAAACATATCGATTTCTAAAAAAACAGGACGACTTTCGTTTCTTTCGATAGAAACTTCAATCGATATTTTATCCTTTAAAGCCGACAATAACATATATTGTTGCAATGTTTCAGAAATATCAGACGGGAGCAAAGAAAAAATCGTTTTTTTATTAATCTCTTCCGCCGTATAGGAAAGTATGCTTGTCAATGAAGGGGAAAAAAACAAAATATTCCCTTGACTGTCAAAAGCGGCAATCCCTTCATGTACACTTTCCAACACTAAAGAATTAAAATAGTTTTTGCGTTTTTCTTCAGTGATATCCAACCATAACCCTTTCCAGACGATATCTCCGTTTTCCTGTTTTTCAGGAAGAGCCGACCCTGTCAGCCAGCGCCTTTCCCCTGACGGTAAAAGCACACAAAAATTTTCTTTCGACATCGTCATATTTTGCTCTGAATCTCGAATGGATTGAATAAATTTCTCTTTATCACTCCACTCAACGATATCCAAACATCCGCTTTCATCCGTCGTCATCTGGTCAAACGGAGAAATATCCAAATGTTCTTTGTCTTGGTGAAACGGAAAATCATAAGAATATTGACCTTGCGTATTTTTTGTACGGACAAATGCTATAAAAGGAAGGCTTTTTATCAGTTCGGCATAAGGAAAATCCATTCTTTCTTCCGTCATTTAAACCTCTTAATCTTCTATAAAAAACCGAGGTATTTTAACACCTAAAAAAAGAGACGGTCAAGAAAAGAGAAAAAGTTTTAGTTGACTTCTTTTTTAAATGTTATACAAATAAACAGCTTGAATTTATGGAGAGGTGGCAGAGTGGTCGAATGCGGCAGACTCGAAATCTGTTGACCGGTTTATCCGGTCCGGGGGTTCGAATCCCCCCCTCTCCGCCATTTTGGACAAGAACCCATTGTTTTCAACGGGTTCTTTTGTTTTTTATAAAACCTTCAAAAACTTACTGT
>CALXOZ010000021.1 GCA_944390195.1 uncultured Alphaproteobacteria bacterium | reverse complement strand
TCTCCTCTAACAAAACCGGTTTCATGCGGAGTTACTTGAAATCACTTCACAAAAATCCCTTAATCCGGCGTTTTTAACAAAATAAACGGAAACATTCTCCACAGAACATTTAAGCAAAAAATATCTCATATTCTTTGTAAAATGATAAAAGCAGATATTTCGGGCGATAAAAAAAACACTATGTCAAAAATTGTTCCAGATCACAAAATAAAACGGTTAGGCAAAATAATTCAAAGATAAACTTCTCCGCATGGTCATTCTAAAACCTCTCTTCCGACTCACCAGTGTAAAAAACAATGCTGTCAATACAGCGTTTTTCCAAACAACGGATTTCATCGTTCTGGATCAAAAAAAATAAAAAAATTTCTAACAAAAAACACGCTACAAATAACAAAATTCAACATGAAAATCATATAACTTTTACTCTAACAACACCGCCATAAACATATTTTATGTCTTTTTACAATTTCAAATTCTGCTTGGCGATTCTGATCGAAATCACTTGTTTACAAAAAATATGGATCTCACCTCTGAAAAACTTTTTATGAATGGATTTCTTCGCAAAAAATAAACGGGAAACATCACTTTTCATGTCTATCCTTTTTCAATCCCTCTCCCAAACAATACCCTCTTTGTGATTCCCTGCACTGTTTTTTTTACTAAAATATGCCATTCTTTTTGAGAAAGGGAAATCTTTTCCCTTTATATACGGAGGATAATATGAAAATCGCAGGTATGATTGTTACAGGCATTTGTTTGATGACAATTCCCCATCAGGTAAACGCTTCAGTCTTGTCTGCAAAGTCTTTTGACGATTCTTTGCAAGTCGTTACAGCGCACTCTTCAAAAACAAAAAGCGCTTCTTTATCTTTTAACGCTTTGACGTCCGCGTTCACGACACAACAGGACTCTGTAATAAAAGAAAATTCCGAATCAGATAATTGTGACTGACAGGGACGGATGTCCCCTGAAACCAAAAAATGTCACCAACTGACCGGATGCAAATCTTTTTAAATCAAGCTCTGAAGTATTCGGAGCTTGATTTTTATAAATAATTTGATCTTAACATCAATCACGATTATTATTTTACCAGTCTTCGTATCATAAACAAATATAAACAACACGGACAAGTAATGAAACATTATCTGGATTATTTGCTTCACGACATGCTGCCCTCTTTATATAAAGGAATTATACGTTTTCTTTCAGAAACTTTTACCTTTATAAAAAATCACGCCTTATGGATCTGTGTCATTATAATTGTTCTGTATCTTGCCGATATCGGAGGAACAAGAAGAATTGTTGATGATTTCTTTCATTTTTTCAAACATAAACTGTTCCGGTAATGACAACACTTCATCTTTTATGCGGCTATATGGGGTTCGGCAAGTCAACTATCGCTCGCAAGTTGGCTTTACAATATAATGCCGTCATTTTAAATGATGACGAGTTCATGCGCGAATTGTTCGGAAGAAATCTGCCAGAACCGCAATTCAGGCAGTCTCATAAAAAAGTTTCAGAATTTACTTGGAAACTGGCGGAAAGAATTCTTCAAACCGGAACAAATGTCATTCTTGATCGCGGATTTTGGTCGAAACAAAGCAGAGCTTATGCCGTTCAACGGGCTCGATATTTTTGCGACTCAATCTTATTTCATCAAATCGAATGTGATATGCAAACAGCCAAAAACCGAGTTCTGCTACGTACACAAAGCGACCCTTCCGCCTTGGAAATAAATGAAAACACTTTTGACCTTTTTTCCAGCAGGTATGAACCGATTTCTCCCGAAGAACAATTAGACGTCATTTATTATAAGAACACTCTTCCTTTGTAATCCAATTATAGTTTTTCAATACATTCAATCGCGTCTTGCAAAGTGTAAAAAGGAAAATCGACAACTTTACGCAATTCATCAACTAACACACCTGAAGCCGATAATTTCCGAGCTGGCGGTATGATTGTATCTTGAAACAATTCTCCACCTGAAAATCCTTGACATGTCAAGGTGATACCGCAAGTCGGACTTCCTTGTATACCGACAAACCCCAAAATTTCAAATTGATCTGGAAAACGTTGATATTCCGCTGTTTGGCCGGCAATTTCCCGTGCTATTTTTTGACATTCGCGAATAAAAAACGGCGTTGAAAACTGTTCTTTCGTATGCCCCCAACGTAAATGACCGTATACTGAAAATTCAGGACATTTCAATTGGACAAGCTGAACATCCTTATCAAGCGCCAAACGAATGAAACGCTTTTTTAAATCGCTTTGCGTCCCCCCTTGTTTTACAATACTGCCTAAATTTAAAATACAGTGGCTGACAAAAAATATTTTGATCATTATTTCATGTATTCTAACGGGTTGAGGACAGACGTTGCGATACTACCGTAGAAACCAGTTTCCGGTTGACGTTTTTTTGTTGCGAAGAAAATTTTTCCAGTTCACGTTTACGCAAATTCGCGTCGGCAATATGTTCCGGTTTATATATTTTCGGATATTTTTCGGGATTGACACGGGATACATAATTAGGTTTGACTTTTTTATTATTTTTTGTAAATCCGTATTGTTTTGGATCGTAAATCATGGCATCCGTCCATGGCAACAATATCTTTCCCCCCTTTGCGGAAAGATTACAAATCTGAGGGTCAATGACATCATGGTGCCATTGGTCATGCGGATACAACGGAGTCAATATAAAATTGGAAAATTCGTTTTTTCCGCCGCCATGTATGGGCAGTTTGTGATGGACATTATATCCGTTGACGGACTTCCCTTCCGCCATAAGGGCAATATCCGCATCCGTCATGCCCAACAAATCTTTTAATTCTTGAGCATGTTCCGCAGCAAGCATTTTCAAAAATTTAGAGCGCATTCCTTCTTTGTTTTTAGATCCTTGAAACTCCGACCGCCTTGCTTTACGCTCCTCTCGGGATGGGATTTTGTACTCCACTTCCTTCAACTTCATTCCGTGTATCGTGTCAAATGAAAAATTGACAGCTTGCCGACCGGATGAAATACTTTTTTGTGCACTTGAATGATGGTATACATGGTTTTTCTTTTTTTCTTTGCCGCGTGCTCTTTTTTCATGAATCAAACCGTATGTTTTCACCATAATTCAGTCCTCCTCGAAATTCACGCGAACCCTTTAGAAATAGCGTACGGAAAATGGACAAAAAATTCAATTCATTTCTTTCTATTTCCGGTTCGTTCAAAGGTAATCCGGAATTTATATCAAGATTTTACATTACGATTTTTGCTTTAATAAAAAAACACAGCACTTGTTTTTCCAAGCGCTGTGTTTAATGTGTTTGATAAAATTAAAATTATTTACGCGCGCTGTCTGCTTCGGACAAGGCGGCGGAAATTCATTTTTTGAACAGGAGATTTTTGTTGTGCCTTTTTGGCATCCAGTTCCGCATAAAATTGTGCCATATCCTTTTCACGTTTGCTGACACTGATATGTTCGGGCTTATATAAATTCGGATACAAACGCGGTTCGACATTCGAAGTGTAATTCGGTTGGACTGGTTGATTTTCTTTTGTAAATCCGAATTTTTTCGGATCATAAATCATTTCATCAGTCCAAGGAATTTTGATACATCGCGTTTCCCCTTCCTGTATTCCGAGCAACTGGGGATCCATCACATCGTGATGCCATTGATCATGCGGATACAACGGAGTTAATATGAAATTGGAAAATTCATTTTTTCCACCGCCATGCAAAGCCAGCTTATGATGCACATTGAAACCGTTCGGCGTATATCCTTCACGCATTCCCTCTATATCGCGTTGTGTCAGGCCCAAACGTTCAATCAATTCCTGCTCGTGTTCATTTGCCAACATTTTCAAAAACTTTGAGCGAACCCCCTCGACAACGACGTTACCGTTTTCATCACGGACACCGTTGAATTCCGCACGTCTTTCTTTACGTTCTTGGGAGGAAGGAACCGTATATTCAATTTCTTTTAATGTCAAACCATGGATTGTATCAAAAGAAAAATCCCCGTCCCGTTGAGCTCTATTATAATGTCCCGAAGAGGTAAAACCGGTGTTTTGCGTTGAACTTTGATGTTTTTTACCGGCGTTGGAATGTTTTTTCCCTTTGGCGTGTTGTCTTTTTACATGGATAAAACGATCATCAAGCATTTTTGAAAATCCCGATAAATAAGTAACTTTATTATAAAATATTGACAAAAATATACAAAAATTTTCAAAAAATGTCCAGTAATTAATCAACGGTTTGTGCAAAAAAATATTGCGATGGTGTCTGAAGTTCTTGTTGCGCTTCAATCAAACATAATTCCTTCGCTTTATTTTCAGAAGTTCTCTGTATGATCCCATAAGCCGATGAAACCGCTTTTGATAATGAATCTGCAACATCTTGCGTCTTCAACCATTGCGCCAAAAACAACGCCGCTGTCATATCTCCGGTTCCCCCCAAAGAATCGACATTTTTGATAAAAGGCGTGGTTACCTGATAAGCCGAATCCTTTAAAACAGCAAAAGAAGACATCCCTTGATCAACAGGAATTCCCGTAACAACGCATACTTGCGTCCGTCCCCGATTTAACAAAGAACGCGCTGCCGAAACAACTTGCTTCCGCCCGTCAACAGCCAGTCCCGATAAAACACCTAATTCAAAGCGATTCGGCATGACAATGTCGGCTTCGGGTAAAAGCTTATCTCCAATAAAATCCGCCAAATCCGCATTAACATAAAAACCGTCATCATCCCCCAAAACAGGATCACACAAATAAACCGTCCGGTCTTCAATATTGCGGATATCCTTGACCGCGTGCAAAACAAAATCTGCAATTTCCAGCGTCCCCAAATATCCCGACAATACGGCGGAACAATGCTGAAGTCCGATATATTCCCTTATCCCTTCAAACACGTCTTGAAGTTCTTGCGCCGAAAAAACCCTGCCACGAACACCTTCATAACCTGTGTGATTCGAATATTGAACCGTATCCAAACGCCAACAATCAACACCCGAACGTTGTAAACAGAAGGATGCCGCCGAATTTCCCGCGAATCCGGCAACAACACCGGACTGAATGCTTAAAACGGACATATTTCCCACCGTCTTTCATTCAACAGGTTTTGCCAAACAGCGAAAATAAACACGATGCGGCAAAAACACGCGGCATGACCAATATTTATGTCCGTCATATGCCGCTTCCCTGTTCGTCTTTGCACATTCTTCTTGCGCCATCCTGATAATTTCATTCGCGTTTGTCGAAAATGAATTATAGCAAATAGCCACTCTGTCCGGTGTCGATTCGCCAACAGTCCCCGCATATCCCGCTTCGCGTCTGGAATCAACAAAAGGGGTTTGAACGCAACCAACCACGCCAAACAACAATGCCCCTAGAAAAAAACGCTTGAAAAAGAACATCTCGCCGCCTTTTACAAATAAAAACCACTATCCATGAAAAAATATGAATGTTCAACACTGAAAACGTTTTTTTTCATTTCATCAAAGCTTTAGTTGATTTTATATATATACTTCGCTTATCCTGTATGTAAAGAGTTTAGCCAACGGAGGAGAGGCTTATGCTGGCAAAAAAACGGTTGCTAACACGCAGCGATTTTGATGGGCTTGTTTGTGCGGCACTGTTAAAAGAGCTCGATATTATTGATGAAATCCGATTCGTCCACCCCAAAGACATGCAAGACGGCAGAATATCCATTACCGATATGGACATCACAGCCAATTTACCTTATGTCGATGGCGTCCATATCGCCTTCGACCACCATAGCAGCGAACTGTCCCGAGTCATTAGTCCGCCTAACCATATCGTTTATTCCAATTCCCCTTCCTCCGCTCGTGTCGTCTACGAATACTACGGGGCGGAAAAACGTTTCAATGACATCTTCACCCCCTTAATGGAAGCTGTCGATATCGCCGATACAGCACAATATTCTTTGGATCAGATACTGAACCCGACAGGTTGGGCTTTGCTTGCTTTCATCATGGACGCCAGAACGGGTCTGGGACGTTTTAAAAATTTCCGTATCACAAATTACGCCTTGATGATGAAACTGGTAGACCTTTGCAGGACAAAAGGTATTGATGAAATCTTACAAGACAAAGATGTACAAGAACGAGTCGACCTTTATTTCGAACATAAGGAAAAGTTCATAAACCAGCTTAGAAAATGCACTCGCATCCATAAAACGGCGGCGCACATCTATTTGCGTGATGAAGACATAATTTATACGGGGAACCGGTTCATGATTTATGCCCTTTATCCGCAAATCAATATTTCCGTTCATGAAATATGGGGAAAAAACAAAAGAAACATCGTCTTTGCCGTCGGAAAGTCCATTTTTAATAAAACTTCCAAAATGAACATAGGAGAATTCATGTTGCAATATGGTGGCGGCGGACATATCGCAGCAGGAACATGCCAAGTTCCTATCAACCAAGCCGCAAAAATTAGAAAAGAAATTATCACCGCTATGGTTCAAGACGTATAAACAGGCCTCTTATGACTGAAGATAAATTTCGATTAATTACACGCAGCGATTTCGACGGATTGGTTTGTGCAGTTCTTCTTAAAGAGCTTGATCTGATTAATGAAATCAAATTCGTTCATCCTAAAGATGTGCAAGACGGATTGATCGATATCAGGCAAGGAGACATTATTACTAATCTGCCTTACTCAAAATCAGCTTTTTACGTTTTCGACCATCATATCAGTGAATGGGCTCGAATCGGTAAAAAAAGTAATTGTTATATCAATCCGCAAGCCCCGTCCGCCGCTCGTATCATTTGGGATACCTTCGGCGGAAAAGACCGCTTTAAAAATATCCCCCTTGAAATGATGGCGGCTGTCGATAAGGCGGACAGAGGTGATTTTTCACTTGACGAAATCTTAAATCCGAAAAAATGGGATCTGATCAACTTTATTATTGATCCTCGGACGGGATTGGGAAAAAATCACCATTTTAAAATTTCAAATTATCAAATGATGATGAATTTGATTGATCTTTGCCGCACGCATGATCCTGATGAAATTATAAAAACCCCTGACATTAAAGAGCGGGTGGACGTGTATTTTTCACATCAGGACAAGTTTATGGAACAATTGAAAAACTTGACAGTCGTCCACAAAAACCTTGCCTACATCGACACGCTGAACGAAGATATTCTTTATACGGGAAATCGCTTTATCATCTACACCCTGTTCCCCGACATTAATGTTTCCATGCATGCCGCTTGGCGCATCAACGGACAAAAAATCACTTTCGCCATAGGAAAATCCATATTAAACAGATCTAATATCATCAATATCGGAGAACTGTTGTTACAATATGGCGGAGGAGGACATTTTAACGTCGGAGCCTGTCAAACGGACTTAGATCACGCCGGCATCATCAAAGAGGAATTAATAAACATTCTCACCGATCCTCAATACACGGAAAAGCCCGATCAAAACGATACCTTAAAAGCTCAAGACGCTGTTGTAAAAGCTTCGGAGTAAGATGCAAGCAAAGCGATTTTATAAGAACAAATATTTTTATCATCGTTTTAAAGCAACTTTTTCCGTTCTTTTGTTATTAAGCAAATCAGAAAATCTTTTGCCTCTCGATTTTTGAAAGAACGTAGGAAACTTCACAAAAGTGAAGCAGTAAATAATTATTACAGTGAAAAAAATCGAAAAAATGATATAGAAGATTATTCGAAGACAGATTTTCTAAATATAAAAAACGATATTGAATATGATATAAATTCATTTCTTTTTTAGAATTACAGAAATCAAATTCATAATATCCCTTCCCCCGCACTGCATTGCTTTTTTGTCTTCGACAGCAAAGGGATTATCAGATGCCAACCAATCATTCCATGCCATATCAAAGCAATTCATTTGCTGAATGTTGAGCAATGTCGTATTTTCCGATTTCAGAAAAAGATTTTTCCACCATTCAATTTCATGAAAACATTCAAAATCTTCCTTGCTCCAATAGTCCAACAAAGTTTCAGGAATATTATCATGTATGTCTTTTTTCAATCCCGGGAAGGCCATCAGAATCAATCCGTCTTTTTTTACTAATGGCGCAATATACTCATCTAAAATATTTTCTTTGTTCCCGAAGTAATGATAACTGTCAATGCTGATGATTGTTTCAAAGAATTTGGGGATAAAAGGTTTATCCAATATATCTGCGTTCACACAGGTTATTTTTCCATCCAAATGAAGTTTTTTAAATCTTTTTCGATTTTCATCCGCATCAATCCACAAATCCAATGCATAAATTTGAGCTTTTGTCCGTTGGGCTAAAGCGATCGAAGTAAGACCTCTACCACACCCTAAATCCAGAATATTCCCGTCAATTGGTAAAGAAATATCAGACAATAGTTCTTCCATTATAACGACTGAATTGGGACCCATCATATTTTCCGCCAAATAATCCTTATCCTGTAAAATAGTCATCTTTCAATCCTTTTTGCAGCCCCTTATTATTTTCGTTTTAAAAAAATCATCATTTTCAAAATCCACAGTTCAATCGTCATTCAAAGTTATCTCTGAAAAAACGGCTTTTATAAAACAGTTGGGATTACACATAAAAAAAGCACCCAGAAGGGTGCATTTAAAAATGGTGCCTGGGGACGGAATCGAACCGCCGACACGGGGATTTTCAGTCCCCTGCTCTACCGACTGAGCTACCCAGGCGCCTTACAAGAAAAGGTTATACTCGATTTAAAAGCATCTGTCTAGACTCTTTTTTATTTTTTTTCTTCAATTTCCTCTTCTTCTTCCGACGGTATACTGTAAACGCCATTCATCCAGCGCCCCAGATCAATATCAGCACACCGTTTTGAACAAAACGGTTTATACATGAACACTGACGGTTTTCCACAAATCGGGCACTTTATTTCCACTTCCGGCAAATCAGTCGGGCGATCAAAAACACTGGGAACCTTCATTCTTTCAATCCTTCCAATCTTATATATTCACTTGCATACAAGTTTACATCAATTTTCAAACGTTCTTCAAGCCGGCTTAAGTAGGGTCTGATATAATTTAAAACAGGCAACGGAGCATAAACAGACAATGCCCCCCTACTGGAAGCGAACCATAATTTCCGGATCAGATCCGCAGCCGTTCTGTAATGTTTTCGACTTTCGTCAAAAACATCAAAAAGAGAACTTTTCCTTTTTTCAACAACCAGTTCAACCAATCCCAAAGAAGAAAACCCCTTAACAAAAACAGCCGGAGAATTTAACCGATCCATCATTTTTAATAAAAATTTTTTTTCTTTGTTCCCCGCGAAATCAACAATCATCTGCCCCCCGAGCCCTTTAAGACGAATCTGGCGTAAAATTTCAACACACGCTTCGTTATTGGCATCAACAGCCGTTCCCGTCCCCGCATTCACATCGAAACAGACACAAGCGGCTGTTTGTTCCGTTATCAAAAAACCGCCCGAAGGAAGTATCGTTTTCACCTTCAAAGCTTCATCCAAAGCTTCGGGAATGTTTTCAGTTTCCCACACACCGTTCAGTCGGAAAACAACATTCGGAAACATTGCCTTTAAACAGGTTGACGTATCAGGGTCATCCGTTACAATTTCAGACAAATTTTCTTTATATAACGCTGTCAATCGGAATATATCTTTCAAAGGGCGATATAATATTCCCGTTTTCGTACTCTGTTTTAAAATCTCATGCCAAGTCTTTTTTAAATCTGTTATCTTAATACGAAGACTTTCCAAGCTTTCTGTTTGGGCAGCCGTTCTGAACAGGACGCTTTCTCCATGAAATTGCTCGCGCAATCTGACGATTGAATCGGGGGGCAACTTTTTTGAAAAAGACAACTGATTTTCTTGCGGAAAAAAAACGACAGCATTATCCGCCAAAGAAATTTTCGTACAGGCTTCCGCTTCTTTTTCCTGCGTTTTCGGGCGTTTGATCTGAACAAGGATCTTATCCCCTTGACCAAGCGGTCGGTCTGACACCGTTCCGTCAGATTTAAAATAACGCTTTGGAGTGTTCAAATATGCCGTCCGTCCGTCTGAAAGGTCTAAAAACCAACCGGACTTGATTGATTTTAAAGCGCGGGCACAACAAATACAATCAGCAGACAAGTCGTTTTCATGCCAGAAAAACACTTCTGCCGGTCGGTTGTCTTGATCAAACAGGATACAAACTTCTTCAAACGGTGAACAACTGTGAACCAAACGCATCAAGAAGCGGATCCCAAAATACCGCAACTTTTCAACAAAGCAGCGGTTTCATACAATCCCAACCCGACGACATTTGAATAAGAACCGATAATTTTTCGCACAAACAAAGCGGCTTTTCCCTGTATGGCATAGCCGCCGGCTTTTCCCTGCCAATCTGTTCCATCCAGATACGCTTTTTTTTCGGTATCGTGCAAACGGGAAAAAGCGACAACCGTTTTCACCGATTTAATCTTTTTATCTCCGGACGGCGTGATCAGACATATTCCTCCGTAAACCGAATGACGTCTGCCTGACAACAGATTCAAACAATACGCCGCCTGTTCATATGTTTGAGCTTTTGGTAAAATGCGTCTGCCGCACGCCACGACCGTATCCGCAGCCAAGACAAAACATTCCGGATAAAGCGGAGCGACCTTTTGCGCTTTCATTTCCGCCATACGGACGGCATATTTTTGAGGTTCTTCATTTAACAATGGCGTTTCATCAATATCCGCAGGACAAACTTTATCGACAAAAATGCCGATCTGTTTCAACAAAGTCAAGCGCCGCGGCGAAGCTGAAGCAAGAATGATGTTATTCAAAAGATCCTCCGGTCATTGAAAAAAAGGCGGATCCCCTGATCCGCCCGCCTGAAAGGCTGGAAAAGGAAAAATTAATCGTCGCTGTATGTTTTTTCCATACGTTCATGACGTTCTTGCGCTTCGATGGACAACGTCGCAATAGGACGGGCAATCAAACGTTCCAGTCCGATCGGTTCTCCGGTTTCTTCGCAATATCCGTAAGTTCCGTCATCTATTTTCGCCAAAGCAATATCTATTTTTGAAATGACTTTACGCATTCTGTCACGCGTGCGCAATTCCAATGCTTTGTCCGCTTCGGCAGAAGCACGGTCTGAAATATCGGGAACAGTCATTCCGCCTTCTTTCAAGCTGTCCAAAGTTTCTTCGGAATCGCGTAAAAGTTCGGCACGCCAAGCCAACAATTTTTGACGGAAATATTCTTTCTGCATATCGTTCATAAACGGTTCATCAGCAGAAGGTCTGTAATCCTTCGGTAAATTTATTCCCATGTGAAATCCCCACTGTTTCAGTCAACTAAAGTTAGTTTTACATCAAAAATCGACAAAAATCAAACGCTGTCTGCAAGTTTTGCCAGTTCAACTTCGGCTCTGAGCTCAATCTCGTCCAAGATCCGGTTCAGTTCGTCATCCAATCCGGTTTCGCGTTTTTCCCGCAAAACTCGAGCCAGTTCGATCAATTTTGCCTTAGGGATCATGCCTGATAAAAGAGCGGCGCGCAATTCTTCCAATTTATCTAGAATATGATTGCCCCGTTCCGCCGCCCGACGCTTTTTATATGAACATTGCGTTGCGTCTTCGACCGACTGGGTCGCCAACAATGCTTGAATGCCGGAAACGGCGTTGGAAGCACTGACATAAGGCGATACGGCGTCTTCCGGTTCTTGCAAAAAAGAGGAAAAACCGCTTTCACCCGCCGCCGTTGTCCCGCTTTTACGGGTACGGTCGACAGACTTTGCAGTCTGTGCTGTTCCGACTTTTATCGACATCAAATGTCTCCTTTCACATCTTTGCTTTTAATATACATGATTTTCACTCGTTTCAAAATCGGCAAAATTTACCGCCACAGCCTTTTATTGCCTTAAAAAAGATAGGATTTCTTTAACAAAAAAAATGGCACGGTTTTTGCTTCAATAAATTCAAACCTTATGGCGTGGAAATGAAATGGGGGCTTAAATGAAATTTATCAACCGATTGTATGAAATAATAATAACGACCGCTTTCATTTTTGCATTTTCCATTCCCACTTTTGCCAGTTCGCGCATCAAAGACATTTCCGATATAGAAGGTGTGCGTGAAAACTATCTGATCGGGTACGGTCTGGTTGTCGGATTGAACGGGACCGGAGACAGTATTTCTTCCATGGCATTTACAGAAGAAAGTTTGATCGGCATGTTGGAACGTTTGGGGGTTAACACGCGTGACGGGAAAATAAAGACAAAAAACGTTGCTGCCGTCATGGTAACAGGTAGTTTGCCCGCTTTCGCGCGCCAAGGGACAAGGATCGACGTTACCATCAGCGCCTTGGGGGACGCAAAAAGCTTGCAAGGCGGAGTATTATTGGTAACTCCGATGCTGGGAGCGGACGGGGAAGTCTACGCCATCGCCCAAGGTCAAGTCGCCGTCGGCGGATTTTCGGTGCAAGGCGATGCTCAAAGCATTGTTAAAGGCGTTCCGACATCCGGCAGAATCGCCAACGGAGCCATCATCGAACGCGAAATCATATTCGATTTCGCCAACCAAAAATCTATCAAACTGACTCTGCGCAATCCCGATTTTACGACCGCTTCCCGCATATCTGACGCTATTAATTCGTATCTGGGATCTGTCGCCGCGAAAACGATCGATTCTGCAACTGTTGTTCTGGATCTTGAACGCACAAGACGCGACAACTTGATCCAAGTGCTCACAGACATTGAACAATTGCGCATACAACCGGATCAAATTGCCAAAGTCGTTATTGATGAAAAATCAGGGATTGTTGTCATCGGGGAAAACGTACGCATCAACCCCGTCGCCATTGCGCAAGGGAACTTGACAATCCGGATTACGGAAACACCGCAAGTTTCTCAACCCGCCCCGTTTTCCACGACAGGGACAACCGTTACCGTCCCCAGAACGGACATCCAAGTCAATGAGGGAGAAGGCAACAAGCTCAATATATTAAAAGGCGGAGTATCCTTGCAGGAATTGGTTGATGGATTGAATGCTCTGGGTGTCGGCCCGCGGGATATGATCAGCATTTTGCAAGCTGTCAAAGCCGCCGGAGCACTTCAAGCGGAAATCGAGGTGATGTAATGAATACGCATTTTCCAACTACAGACTTGATGATGATTGATACGGTCATGAAAACGGCTCCTGAAATTAACAAAGAAGCCGATCTGAAAAAATTACGTCAAGCCGTCGAGGAATTTGAAGCCTTTTTCATTTCTCAGACTTTTGCACAAATGTATGACACCATTCCCGTCAATGAAACGTTCGGAGGCGGAAACGCTGAAAAAATATTCAGATCAATGTTGATTGATGAATACGGAAAAATGACCGCTCGATCCGGCGGTATCGGATTAACAGACCAGATTATGACGCAGATCCTGATTCAACAGGAGGCGGATACGACCGCCAACAATAAAACGATTGAGCCACAAGGAGATTAATATGGAACAATTTCCGCAAAAAAAGCTTGAACGATTATTAACGATTGTCAGCGAACTATGCACGCTTTTAAATCAGGAAAACAGGTTGTTGAAACAACAAAAACAATCCGAATGCAAAAACCTGTTAGAACAAAAAGCAAAACTGTCCGCCGCTTATGAAGAATCTTTTTCCTATTTTTCAAAAAATCCGGAAATTTTAAAAACTTTGCCCGAAAAGCAAAAAAGCGTTTTAAAAAAAGCGGCAACGACTTTGGAAAATTTAACACAGGAAAACGGTCGGATGTTGAAAATCAATATCGAAGCCACTTCCCGTCTGTTAAACGCGATTATCGAAGATGTCAATGAACAAAAGCATGCCAGAGCGCCTTTGTATACACGCAAAGGAAGCATCGAAACCGACACCGGTAATCCGGCGGCAATTTCTTTCAACCAAGTGCTTTAACTTTTAAAGGTCGCGCCATGTCTCTTTCCAGTTCGATCAACAGTGCGTTAAACGGTATAAAAACGTCGCAAAAAGCCATTGACGTCGTTTCCTCAAATATATCAAACGTCAATACGGAAGGTTACACAAGAAAAGTTTATTCACAAAAAACACTTGTATCGGGAAACGGTATTCTTTGCGGGGCGATCAGCAATACGGATTTACGCCAAGTTGATACGAAAATGCTTGCCCAATTGCGTACGGAAACCGGCACCTTACAAAAATACAACATTCGCTCATATTATCTGGATCTCATACAGGCGCAGATGGGACAACCTTCATCAGAACATTCCATTGCCAGTCGCATAACGGCTATGCAAACGGCTTTTGAAAGTCTGGGCGTTGATGTTGACAAACTAAATGCCAAATCAACCGCCGTAACGTCAATGGATACGGCTTTGACACAAATTCGCGACTTAAGCGATCAAATTCAATCTTTGCGCTTTGAAATAGATCAGGAATTGTCCGCTTTATGCGAAGAAGCAACGGATATTCTCAATCAACTTGACAAATTAAACGACGACATCGTGCGCACAAACGCAATCTCCGGTCAATCAGCGGACGATTACAAAGATCAAAGAGATCTTTTAATCACACGTTTATGTGAAATCATGGACATACAAAGCTATGAACGTTCTTCGGGAGAAACCGTCATCTTAACGGCAAGCGGCAAACCTTTGCTGGATAAAGACGGCGTTGTCATATCTCATGAACCGAGCGCATCAAGCGGCGCGTCAATATCCTATTCATCGGGATCGATTACAGGGATTTATGCCGGAGCCTTCGACATCACCGCAGAAATCTCTTCCGGAGAAATGAGCGGGTTAATCAATTTGAGAGATATCGAGCTTCCCGATATGCAGGCGCAACTTGACGAATTGGCTTACCGATTGACACTTGATTTAAACTCGACGCACAACAAAGGGATCACCTATCCCGATACCGTATACGAAATGACCGGAACAAGAACATTTATCGACCCGAGCCGACAAAAAATATCTTTATCCGACGGTGATGTCAAAATTGTTCTATTTAACGCGGACGGATCGCAAGCCTACGTTACCAGCTTGGTCGGAGAGTTGGGGTTTTCGTCCGGAACAATCAGCGAAATGTGCGAAAAAATCCAAGATTGGTTGCAAAACGATCCGAACGGTCCTCATCTGGACACGGCAAAGATTGCCGTCAATACGAACGGAAATCTGGAAATTGATTTGGGCAACAGCTCTTATTCCATTGCCTTCAAAGATGAAGTCTCCTCTTTAAAAGGAAGTGAAGAAAACAGTATATCCGTCGGCTTTGATGCAAACGGAGATTCCATCGCTGATCAAACATATTCGGGATTTTCAAATTTTTTCGGACTGAACGACCTGATCGTTTCCACCAAGACAGAATCCGTTTATGATTCGGATATCATCACATCAGGAAGCTTGATGGGAATAAAAGGAAAAACAACTCTTTTCTTTTCAGATGCGGAACACGGGCTGAATTTCGGCTCCATTTCTGTTTCCGGTGGCGATACGTTGCAAACAATCGCTAAAAAAATCAATGAGACACTCAAGGACGCCTCCGGAAACCAAATCGTTAAAGCGGATCTGATTAAAGAAGGAACGGGGTACCGTTTGCGACTTACAAATATAAACGGTAATCAAATGGAAATCACCGAAGCGTCAACAACCGTCAACGGCATTACCGGCGCCAGCATTTTAAACCGGTTGGGGATAACTCCGTCTCATGCGGGATATGCCTCGCAACTGAGCATCCGTTCGGATATTTTAAATTCCCCCGCCTTGCTTAACACTGCAAAAGTGCAATACAGCCCTGAAACAGGACAATATTTTTTAAGCGATTCAGATAACTCCCTCGCCAATGAATTTGCAAAAATATTTACAACGACTGTCGACTTCAACCCTGCCGGCAACCTTTCAAAAATTTCAACCACCTTGTCCGGATACGCCTCTTGCATTGTTACGTCTTTGGCAACAAATTTAAACGATGCCGTTTCCAAAACGGATTATCAAACCGAACTGGTCACGACACTTTATCAAAAAGAACAGGAAGTCAGCGGTGTTGATTTGGACGAAGAATTAGCTATGCTCTTAATTTATCAAAGATCTTACAGTGCGGCGGCAAAAGCTTTGACCACATCATTGGAAATGCTTGAATTGCTTGATGATATCGTCTGAAAGGAGAACGCATCATGACAAGAATACCCACAACAGCGACCTATCAGCTTTATCTGTCTGAAATAACGAAACAGAAAGCCACAATCAACAACCTTTCCTATCAAGTAACAACGGGAAACAGATATGATTCTTTTGATCAATACGGATTGTCGACATACCGTTTGCTGTCATTGCAAAACCAACAGGCGATAACATCCAAGTACATAGAAACAAACACAATCACTCAGATTTTTTTGGAAACCCAACAATCATCTGTCGATGCGATCCGTTCCACGTTAACGGACATACGTTCCCAAGTCCGCGAGTTTTCTTCAAAAGACCTTGTTTCAATGTCCGAAAACCCGACGCAAGAAGAATTGTCGGCGTTGCAGAACATACAAGAGGAAGCTTTTGAAGCGATGTCTTTAATCGCCTACTACTTGAACACTCAAATCGACGGGAATTATATTTTCGGCGGCGGGAACACCAAAATGCCTCCCGTCGACTTCCCTTATACGACTTTGGAAGAATTTCAAGCGTTTTATGACGGGAAAATTCTGACATACCCCGCTACATATTCAGCTTCTTTATCCGGAATGTCAACCGGTGCTGACATTTTACAAGGCGTAACGGTAAAACAGGATTTTCAAACAGTCGCCCCTGAATTTTACGTTTGTCAGGGATCCGAAACAAATGCAATGACATTTGAAAACGCTTCAAACTCCTTGTCGGCGGATGCCGGCACGTTTGACGGGTTTCAGGCGGGAGACCAAGTGGTTGTTACGGGGACAGATTTAAACGATAAAACTTTTACCGTGCGATCCGTATCCGCAAACGGGTCAACAATCGTATTTGATGAACCTGTCGAAGATGAAAGTCTGACGGATTCAAAAGATGTCCGGCTGATAAAAGAAAATTGGATTTTTTCTTCTGTCAAAGATATGGAAACCGGACAAACCGTCAATACACTGACCGCTCATACGGGGACTTTTTCAGGCTTGCAAAAAGGAGAAAAAATCTTAATCGGAGGAACGGTTTATAACAACGGATACTTGACGGTCAAAGATATTTCCGCAGACGGTTCAACGCTTACTTTTGAAGAAAATGTCACCGATGAAACCATCAATACCGAACAATTATTTAACGAAACCGTTTTTATTCAACAAAGCACAAAAACGGGAACAATTACGGCTCAAAATAATCTTGGAGCGCCGCTTGAAAGCTTTTCATGCCGACAAGCTTTGACGGTCGACCCTGAAACAAACACGATCATGGGAAGTGCAGGCACTTTTTCCAATGTAAGCGCTGGTCAAACAATCACAATCACCGATAATTCGGGTAATATGTACGCTTTATATGTGAAATCCGTTTCCGAAGACGGTTCGACATTAAATATTTCCACAAGCACCCCCGTTCCCGACACCGACTTGACAAATGTGCCTTTGACGATACAAACCCGTTCCGACATCAACGGTTTCATCTGTTCAGTCATGAAAGGCAGTGCCTTGCAAACAGGTGACATTTCCTTCAATATCAATCAAAATTCGATGACGGCAACCGTAAAAGGAGCTTTTTCCTCTTATAAGGCGGGGGATAGCGTCATTATTAAAGGAGCGGATCTCAACGATCGGATGTATGTCATTGATTCTGTATCCGAAGACGGGCGGACAATAATATTCGACGAAACAACAAAAGTGGCTCAGGAAATGAGTTTATTGAATCACTCGACAATTTCCGGTGGAAAAGGGATCAGCATCTGTAAAACCTATCCCGTCGGAGCGACCGTTGCCATGACACAAGCTGGAGAATATGGCGGATCATACACCGTCTTAGGCGTTTCCGATGATGGAAGGGAACTGTTTGTGCGCACCAACGCTTTTCCGGAATACGGGGAAAGTCAATTCATTTCGACGGCTTGTTTCGACACGACGACTTATTATAAAGGAGGATGGCTTTCTTCGTCCTTCCGGATCAGTGATACAACCGAAATCATCAATGACACAAATGCTGCCTCAGGAGCTTTTGAAAAAATATTCAGAGCTCTGGGCTGTCTGGCTCAAGGGAACATGCTTGATCCTGACAATCCGGAAAATGCGTCGCAAAGAGTATCTCTTGCCTTAAACTGGCTTGACGAAGCTTTAACGGCACAGGCAAACGGAAGCAACGAAGATGTCACCGGAATTCAATACTCCATTATCAATAAATTGGATTCGGTTAAAACGGTATTGGAAGACCAAACTGAAATGCAAAATTCTTTGGAAACTTACATTTCATCTTTAACACAAGTCGATAAAACCGAAGCGGCAACAATGCTCTTACAAGCGGCGGAAAACCTGAAGCTTTCCTATTCCGTCTTGTCAACCATCAATTCCCTTAGCCTGTTAAACTACTTGTGACTTTAAAAAAACGGTTTTGGGGAAAACAACAGAGGATTCATACGGAGCCAACTCTTTTTACAGACCAAAATGTCAGGGGTATATGAAAAATCCAACCGCCCAAAACGCATAAATCGTCATTCATCTTGAAATAGCTTCGTATCACACAATCCGTTTTCCGCAGTCCGATAAACGTCATGAAGGTTAAACTTAACGACATACAGTTACTACCCTGTGAGAACGGATAAAGACACCAAACTGAAATTCATACAAGCCGCATGCCCTCATAAAACAATCTTTACAGTCCGCTCTTCATCGGGGAATTTCCAATGTATCACCCCGTAAACGACCGACCGTCTTTTCACATTCCTCTGAAAAAAGAAAATATGCATATAACTCCGTCAACCTCAACAAATATGCCGTACGATTGAAACACATCTCCACATTGAACGACATTCACTCGTCCATCATACTTACAGTCCCAAAATATTCCTCGATTTTCATACAGGCAACATTTTACAAGACAAACCCCCTTTGTCTTGCATAATTTTCACCTTTTCCAATCATCCGTTTTAATGTCGACCGGAAAAGTCAACTTTCTTTTAACAAAAAAATTTCCTATCTTCGGCAATAAGGCTTTAATATCCCGTTTACACAAAATCCCGTACAACAAGGGTCTATATAAACCGGATTACATCGCAAATTTTACAACATACGTTAAAAAAAACAGCCTTCCGGATTAATAATACAAGTCGTTTTCCTCTTCGACATAATCCGGATACTCACCGTCATAATTGGAAACTTCCTCATCGTATCCGTTTTCATAATCATCCGCGGATTCTCCGTAACTTTGTACGGGATCCGGTTCGACGGGAACAGTTTTTTCTGGAACTTTTTCTCTAAACTTCTGCGGAATGTTTCCATCAATATTAAACAGACAATTCCCTTCAATGCAACTTCTGGACAATCCCGCCACAGGAGGGCAATGTTCATCCGTCATACATTGTACGCATGTGTATGGCAAAGTTTTATACGGTTCCGGCAAACAATAAGGAGCGGCCTCCGGACAAACGGCGTTTTTACAAGGATCTTCTTTTTTACATGTATGATCCGTATCGCAAAACAACCCTTTGGAACAATGCGCGTCAATGACACATTGGACACACTTGAATTCATGCGGACGCTCTTGTCCGGCCGCGATACAGTATGTACCCGTCAAACAAATACTGTTTTTGCAAACATTTTCACACTGCAACGCCACACATTCCTGATTATCGGCGCAATCAGCGTTGTCAAAACAAGAAATGGAGGATCTTCGCACTTCCGGTTGGGAAGAAGGAAAACTTATTTTTTTGTTTTGAAACGAGCTGTCTCCCAACTTGACCGTTTTACAAAAACCGGAATGCGGAAAACCCAATAAAAAAATAATCAGCAACTTTATCATTAAGAATCCTTTTTTCTTCTTGTTTTTCCAGCATTATATACCGGCTTGAAATTATGACACGACACGTTTTTTTACTTCTCCAGAATATATAATTTGCCATAATGTCAATCTCTTTAAAAGAACTTATCATGTTAAAAATGCTTCTTAAGTTTGAAACAAATTGCAAATTTAATTCAATATCATACCTTTTCGTCTCAAAGACATGAACAGACAACATTATTTTTGCAAGAGACGATTTTTTTCATATCAAGCATAATTGACCATTAATCCGCAAACAAAATCATACCCGCTCTTCGAGGGAAGCCGTTATTCAAATATCATCAGGCATTTCCATATGACGAAAAATTCAAGCCGTTTCCGAATCAAGCTGTGTAAATGATTAGTTTTTCCGAATCCGTGTAAGACAGAAGCATACCCAAACGATACATTGATATCGTTGCCCTTTTTTCGCATCGATTTTATTTGATATATAACGTTAAAAGAGGAAAATTGATAAACGTCAACACTTAACCATCAAACGAAATATTTTTTCATTATCAATACTGGAACAAAAAAGCTTAACCGACATTTAAAGTACTTAAAAGGCGAATATTTTGGAAAGGGATCATACGATATCCGTTTTTTTGAGATTTCTATTAGTACATCATTTTACTTCGTTTCTAGATATTTTTTTAAGTATCAAAGCCTGTTTTTTACATTGATCTGTCAAATACTCATCAATAAAAAAACATCAACTTTCAGATAACTTTAAACGATACGATTTCATATGAATCCCATAAAAAACTGAAAATCAGGACTTGTGATTGAAAACGCAGCCATTGGAATCATGTTTGACATATGATTGGCACGTTACTTGAAAACATTCTTAATAAAAAAACCCCTATTGCATGATACCCTTCGAGAAAAGTATTGGAAGACAGATTCGCTTTTACCGAAAGAAATCACCCTCACCAATTCCATAAAAATATGTTATAGAGTATTATGTTTCCAGATATGGTTTCGTTTGAGCATAAGAAACTGAAAAATCTGATTTTACAAATTGTTATATAACTTTTTTAAAAAAGCCAGAATTTTTTAATCTGATACAAATGTTTTGAAATGGCACTGTTTGATACGAAACGGGAGGCTTGAAAGCCCCCCGTTTCTTACAAAAAAAGAACAATTACAATAACTTCAGTTCACCCGCCGATGTACGATCCTGATGCGTAACCAGCTCATAACTCACTTCTTGATTTTCTTTCAATGTCGGTAAACCCGCTTTTTCAACCGCACTGATATGAACAAAAACATCTTTTGAACCATCTTCGGGTTGAATAAAACCGTATCCTTTTTTCCGGTTAAACCATTTCACTTTTCCGTTTGGCATATTGCCTCTCCTGATCAAAATAAAAAAACGCAAGAGTTTATATTCTTTTTTCTTAAAAGAAAAAGCTCTTTTGTTTCGGTAATAAAACCGTCCCAAAACAGAACCGTATAAAATCTTAATAGAAAGTTTACGCCTTTTGCATACAAAGACAAGAAGTTTATATCAAAAAAGAAAAATAATTTTCAGACTTTATTTTTCCGACTGATAAGGATAAAACAAAAAATATTTTCACTTTTTAAAACGGGCAAGGCAATGTGCACTTTTATTCAAACGACTCAAGAGCTTAATGAATTATGTTCCCGTCTGCAAACGCATCCGTTCATCACCGTTGACACCGAGTTCATTCGTGAAAAAACTTATTGGCCGCAGCTGTGTTTGATCCAAATAGCATCAACGGATGAAGCCGTTTGCATTGATCCGCTTGCCAAGGATATCAATCTTCAAGCCTTGTTCGACTTATTGCAAAATGGAAAAGTCGTCAAAGTCTTTCATGCTGCCCGACAAGACATTGAAATATTTTATCACCTGACTGCAAAAATCCCTTTTCCCGTTTTCGATACTCAGCTTGCCGCCATGGTATGCGGATTTGGTGAATCGGTCAGTTATCAAAATCTGGTTCAAAAATTATCGGGAATCCACTTGGACAAGTCTATGCGCTTTACCGATTGGTCTCATCGCCCTTTGAGCGATAAGCAAATACAATATGCTCTTGCCGATGTTACACACTTACGCGATATTTATCAAAAACTAACAGACATTCTGCATCAAACAGGACGGACAAATTGGATCTGTGACGATACCGCAACATTGACCAGCCCTCAACTGTACGAGAATGATTCAGCGCTTGCTTGGAAGCGTTTGAAGTTGAATTCACACAATCCTTTGTATCTTGCTTTGTGTCAGGCTTTGGCGGCGTACCGCGAAAATGAAGCCAAAAGGTTGAACAGACCCAGAAAACACATCATCCGTGATGAAATATTACTGGAATTGGCCGCAAACGCTCCGGAAACGGCAGAGGAAATGAGTAAAATGCGCGGATTACCTCAAGGATTCGCAAAAGGTAGAATGGGAAAAGACATCCTGAAAATCATCACGGAAACCAAACAACAAAATCCGGATTCTTATCCTGTCATACCAAAGCCGTATGAATTACCTCGACAGGCAAAAGCCGTTTCAAAAATGCTTCGGTTGCTCTTAATGATCAAATCCGTTGAAAACGATGTCGCCGAAAAGTTAATCGCCACACCGGACGAACTTGATCAACTTGCCGCCGAAGACAATCCGGATATCAATGTCTTAAAAGGGTGGCGTTATCAACTCTTCGGAAAAGAAGCTCTGGCTTTAAAAGAAGGAAAAATCGCTTTCCGTTACAATCCTGAAAAACATCAAATTGATGTTATTTCAGAACCTTAATGTCCGAAAAAGAAAAAATAGGATAAAAATACCGTCCCTGTCGCAAACAAGTATTGCGTCCCTATTTTTCCTTCTTTTTCAATGTGATACGCTAAAATCAAATCTAAGCTTTGAGCAAAACGGACTAAAAAAACAGCAACAAGAACCGGAAAAAAATATTGCATCGAAAAAATTAATATAATTTCTCCGACAGCATAGATGAGACCTGCATACAAAATATGTCTTGTTGTAAAAAAGCTGCCAAGGGATATCTTTTTTCCCGTGTTGATGATCGAACACAACATCATCGTTATCGTCGGAACCATATATAAAACATACCAATTCGTATATTTTATGCTCAAGGTATCGCATATGTTATTAAGCGCTGCGCATAATATCAAGCCTGTAAAGGCTTTTTTTCCTTGAAGTGAAAGATTTTTTCCTTCTCCGCAAATAAAGAACAAGATCCCCACACTTCCAATAAACAAAATGATGAGCAGTCTTAAATTGGATAACGGAACATGAAAAACAAATGTTGTTACCAAAGCGGCCAAAGCCAAACTGATCACGCCCCAAAATACCGAACCGGAAGTGTTTTCCTTGTTTACGATTTGATTGAATTTCATAAACCAATATAATGAAACCCCTTTTAACAAAGGGAAAATTATTCCTTGCGTAAAAAAAACAAAACGGTCTTGAATGAAAAAATACTGCCAGCAAAAAGGAATTGTCGGAAGACTTAATATCAAACACCAAACCGATGTAAAGTAGGATGACACCGCCGGATCCAATGATTTGCTGGCGGGTTTATAAACAAAAGGACGACAAGCGAATAATAAAACAATGCTCGCCCCTGTCAAAAAGGTTAACATACTTTTTCAACTCCGCTTGTGGTTTTATAAAAGACCTGATGAAAAAATCAGTCTTCAGACATTAAAGCAAAAGCGTCAAGCGCTGTAACAATTTCATTGATTTCGCCTTGTTTCGTGCGCTTTTCACCATCTGCATACCCTGCGATCGACTGCGCCGTATCGGATTGAAAAGTCACGACATTATTCAAGATTGAAGCCGTTTTCACACCGCGAAGACGTCCGATTGTAAACAAAGCCGCCGTTTCCATATCCGCGCCCAAGACCCCTTTTTGACTCCAAAAACATTTTTGCTTTTCATTATCATCAATATAAAAGCTTTCATGGCTGTGAATCAAACCGATATGATACGGAAAACCGTTTTTTTTCGCGCTATTGATGCACGCATTTAATAATTCTATATCCGCCAAGGCAGGATAACGCAAATCTATATAAGCCTGCGAAGCCCCGTCATCACGAACGGCTCCAACCGCCAAGATCAAATCCCCCAATCCGATTTTTGTCTGCATCGCTCCGCAAGAACCTATCCTGATCATAGCTTTTACGCCGATCCGTGTCAGTTCTTCGACGGCAATTCCGGTGGAACAGCCTCCCATTCCCGTTGACATTGCCAAAATTTTCCTGCCTTTATATTCTCCTGTAATACTGCGGTATTCCCGATTGAAAGCAATCTCTTTGACGTTATCAAGAACGCTGGAAATACTGTCTATCCGAGCTGGATCCCCCGGCAATAACGCATAAGGCGTACCGATCGTTTCGTCCAATCTTATATGAGGTTGAAGCATAATATCTCCTTTTCACTTTCACTTGTTTTTTTGAAAAGCCGCCGCATGAATTTGATCGATTTTCTTTTTCAACCGCCTGATATTTTCAGGAACCCTGTCTTCAGGCAATCTTTTCACCGCCTCCAAGCTTCCCAATTCAACAGCCTTGTCATACACCCAACATTTGTATGTCAACATTTCCAGCGTTAAATGCAAAGAAGCTATTTCCGCTTCAACATTCTTTTTTTGATTGAAGAACAATTCCCTGCGTTGACGTAAAGTGTCGTCCCCTTGAATGAACCAGTCGATATAGCGTTTTATATCTTTAATTTGCAAGCCGCTGGCTTTCAAACATTCGATCAAACGCAACCACTCCAAATCGGATTCTTGGAACTTTCTGATTCCACCATTGCCACGATTTACAAAAGGCAATAATCCCTCTTTATCGTAGTATCTCAAAGTCGGCGCAGACAATCCCGTCTTTTCACAAACAGCCCCTATTGTATAAAGCATCTGACATTTTTCCTTAAAGTTGGATTTAAAATCAGATTATTACAATCCGGCTATTTTTTTCAAGCCGATTAACATATCATATCAATCCATCATCCGGTCTAAAAAACGGATTCAAGACAACAATCCCAAGTTTTGAGCCACGATCAAAGCACTTATACGGCTTCTGACATTCAAACGCAAATACAATCCCGCCAAATGTAATTTTATTGTTGAAACGGACAATCCCATTTTATAGGCAATTTCTTTATTTTGGTATCCTTGAGCTAAATAAGACAGCACTTCCATTTGTTTGGGTGTTATCACAATATTTCGTGGTGTCGTATCTGAAACAATTTTATTTTTTGACATTTTTCTCTCCTGCGTTTTAAAAGTATATATCATAATAATACACAGGTGAAAAGTTATCCACAACCAATGATTGATTTTAGCTTTTTTTTATTAATCCCGCCCTAAATACTTGATTATTTGTGTGAACACACGCTCGGCTTTCACCCTCTCTTTTTGACCGGAACAATCAAGAAAAAATTATTCCGGTCAAAAACATGTTTTTAATTTTCACTCAGGATCATATCCTTCGGCCAAGATACTGAATAGCCGTAATTGATTTCCTTTTTATCGTAAGGTTGGAAAGTATCATCCCAAGAAATGACACCGACTTTATTATTCGGGTTCACAGTATACCCTGCAGTTGTCTTATTTTTAAGGATTTTCACCGTTATATCACTGTTTCGCGATATTGGAAGGCGTTCATATACAGCAATTTGAATAGGCTGATTATGTAAATTTTGGACAATTGTCCTTGAAAGAAGCTCTTTTTGTTTTTCTTTGGCAATAACTCCGCCTTCACTGATTTCCCCGCCAAGAAGGGTATAAGTGATACGGATTTTTTCATCCTGTCCGAAAGACAAATTCAACTTTTCATTTGGACGCAACATATCCATATAAGAATTGCCTATAAAAGCACCGTCTCTGAACAAAGCCATCGAGCCGGGCAACAAAGGGAGTTCCCCGTTAAAAGCCATTGAAGCAATCAGGTATGCTTTCGGATCTATTGCCGGATACACTTCGGCATGTAATTCCGCCTTGTTGGAATAAGTCCCGATATTAAAGCGGTATTCAGAGCCGTCCGAAGGAACGTTTGACAATCCCTTTATTGCGAAAACGCCTGAAAATTCAGTACCTTGAACACTCGCTCCACCATATGAGGCATCAACACTCACCTCTTCTTCGCCAGATTCCGCAAAAGCGGAATCCGCCATAACGTCCTGTTTTGCCATAAAATTTGTCATAACAGATTTTTGAATAGAAAACACCTGAGCCTTTTGCTCTAAAAGCGGACGCGGTTGACTTCTTAAATTCAACCATAACGGTGTCAATGCGGGCGGACGCATTGTTACAGAAGGCTGCGCCGTTGATAAAGTCAATAAAACATTGTCCCAATTTTCTCCGGTTTTTTGCATGATATTACCATACTGGACAAGTTCAACCGTTGCATCGGAAGAATTTAAGCGCGCTTCGTACAACGGAGTCCATGACGCTTTTGCTATTTGGTATTGCAAAACGATTTCGGCTTTCGTATCTGAGCCGGATTCCAAATTGACCCGTACTTGCTTATAACTTTTGACACCGGTTGAAATGCTTTTCAACTTGTTTTTCAATACGGCTATTTCATTATCAACAGCGCGGATTTGAATTTGTTTTTCGATTGTTTCCTTTCCCAACAGATTCATTCCGTTTTGAATTGTCTGCCAAGCGTTTTTCCAAACATCCGGCGTTAAAATAGCATCATTATTTTGTCCGGACGACAACGGTACAGGACTTTTATTTGTATTTGACAGACTTTCCAAAAAAGCCTTTCCCGTTTCCGCCGCTTTGATTTCCGCTTCGATAAAACGTCGTTTATCTTGTAACGCCGTAATTTGATCTTGTAATTTTTTTTCTTCCGCCTGTGTCAGCTCCTGTGTAAAAATTTTTTTCGTTTCAACGGAACCGATACTGAATGCGTTTTTTCCTTTAGCGGAAACACGCAAAGAATCCGTAATCAGATCAGAGGGCAAACCGTTAAAGACAACCGTATGCTTTCCTTTGGGTAAATCGAACTGAGTTAAACGAGAAACATCGGCGCGATCAGGAAAAACGGTTACGGCAAAAATTTTTGATTCCGCCGCAATATCCGCTCCCCAGGCAGAACCGCACAATAAGGAAAAAGTCACCGTCAAAAGATATTTTTTCATTTGCACACCTATTTTTGGAAATCAGGAGCCTGGATCAATCCACCGTCTTTTTTCAACCTGTTAGCGGATCTTTTTAACTTTAACACGGACTTATCCCCCAATCCCCTTTGATAAATTTCCGCATAATTGCCACATTGCCCTATGGCGCGATACAACCATTCCGTATCCAATCCGATCTTTTGGGCGATAAACGTGTTTTTTTCCAACAAAGCTTGGATTTCAGGATCGTCCGTATTTACAAAGTCCTCGACATTTTGAGAAGACACCCCTTTTTCTTCCGCTTTGATCACCGCATATATCAACCAACGCAATATCTTAGACAATTCAGGATCATCGTCGCGAACATACGGTCCTGCCGGATAAGTTCTGACAATTTCAGGCAATACGACCAGATCCACATTTTCAGGTCTTTTTTTGAAATAGTCGGAATGTAACGTTTCCAAACGAGCAAAAATCAAATCGCAACGTTTCAAATAAAGCAACTCTTTTGCTCTGGAAAGGGACGGCAACCTCATCAAACGCATATCCAAATGATATTTTTCATTAAAAGCGCTCAATTCCTGAATCAGGAAAGGCGTGTTTTCCACACATACTTTAGCGCCTTGATAATCACGCATCGAAGTTGCTTCGGGTTTGTAGTGTCCGATAAAAGCCAAAGCGGAATAATAAAAAACAGCGGGAAAAGAAACTTTCGCCGTCAATTCATGATTCATCGTCCAAGGTGTTGCGGCATTCAAAATATCTATCTGACCGCTTTCCAACAATTCAAAGCCATTTTCACGATTGACTGGCACAATTTGCAAAGCCTCCGGTCGTCCCAAGATGGCTGAAGCAGCCAAACGGCAGATTTCGACATCTATTCCATGCCATTCATTCGCGGTTTGATAAGCATAAGCATTGGCAGTCGTTCTGGCTCCACAACGCACAACGCCGCTCTGTTTTATCCTTTCCAAAGTCGTTCCCGCATTTGCGCGGCAAACAGGATAAAAAGAAATAACGGTTAAAACAAACAAACAAAATTGACGAAATAACATTGGTTTTTCCCATATCGGTTAAATAAATTTTAATATACCTTAAAAAGAAAAAATCGTGTATACTGTTTTTAATTTCTTAACAATTTTTGGCGAAACGATTTGATGAAAAAAATAAAGTTTTTTCTGTTTTTCTTGACGTTTTTGTGGGCTTTTCCGCTTAATGCCGCGACAAACAAACCCGTAGTGTCCAAGCCGTCTCCCGAAGACTGGCTTGTAAAAAAAGGACAGGAACTGGTTACCATTTTATCAGAGGAAGACACAAAAAACCGTTATCTGAAGCTTAGAAAAATTGCAAAGGAAGTTTTCAACAAAGGTGAAATGACACGTTTGGCCATGGGACGGCATTGGCGCACTTTGTCCGAATCACAACAGGCCGATTTGCAACATCTTTTTGTCGATTATTTTGTCGTCAGCTATGGATCAACCGCTTTGGGATTTTCAAACGTCAACATTCAAGTAAGCGAAAAACAACTCTCCGGAAAGGATATTCTTTTAAAAACCCTTGTTGATGTGAAGTTTTCAGGAACGCCTCAAAAAACAATCGAAGAACAAAAAGACACACCAACACATTTTGAAATGCTGTTTGCGTTACGGGAAACACCTGAGGGATTCTATATCAGAGATGCAAAAATCGAAGGACAAAGCATACTTATGTTTTTACGTTCCCAATTGGAAAGCGAATTGAAAAACGTTTCTTTCCAAGTCGATGTCTTCTTGAACAAAATGCGCGAAAAAATCAATGCGCGTTATCGCGCTGCGGAAGATCTGGCAAAATTGAACAAAAATAATACACCCACTTAAAAAAAACAGAGAAATTTTTAAATCGGATTGACAAAATTTCCAAAAAGATTACCATGTTTCCTATATCGTTCAAGGAGGCTTCTATGGCTTTAACTCTAGCACAAAACGCTCAATCGTCTGCAAAAGATACAAAATCTTCCGCTTTGTTGAATAAATATTTATCAACAGCCGTTCGTTTAACGCATTCAGATACATTGTTTCAAGCTCACAGAACTTTAGCTGATTTTGCCTCGCGCCCACAATGGGAAGAAATCAAACCCGAGGATATCGCCGCAAAACGCGCGGAAATAAAAAAAGAATTAAAAGAATTCGGTTTCCGTGACAAAGCAGCATTTTATGGTAATGTGAAAGCGGGAGACCATTTCAAAGAAACTGCTATCAAATTGGGCGTTATTGCCACAACAACCGCAGTCGCCGCAGCCGTTTCTCCGGAACTGGGACAAGCCGTCGCCGCAGCCGGATTACTTTATATCGGCTCTAAAGTCGGAGCCAAAATGCAAGGCACGCCAACAACACCGAAAGAACTTTTTTCAACACGCGACTATGCCGATTTAAAACACGCTCAAATGGCTTTACGGAAATTATCCAATCATTTGGAGAAAAAAGAAATTAATAAAATGAAACAAGAAGCTATGATAAAAGGGGTTTATTTCCCGATTGGCGGACGTGGCGGTTTCAGTTATTAAGCTCCTTTTCTATTTTTATAAAAGCCCCCCCCTTTTCAAGGGGCTTTTTTTTATTGATTATTTTAAAGCTTCCCCCTTGACAAAGAAAAATCCTCTTCCTATCTTATTAGCACTCGTTGAATGAGAGTGCTAAACTTTCGATCATAAACGAAACAGAAAAGATTTAATTTTATAAACTCAGAGGGTTATAAACCATGAAATTCAAACCGTTATTTGACCGTATTCTGGTTAAACGTACAGCGGAAGATACAAAAACCGCCGGAGGGATCATCATCCCGGACACAGCAAAAGAAAAACCGTCAAAAGGTGAAATCATTGCTGTCGGTACAGGCGGACGAGACGAACAAGGAAAAACAATCCCGATGACATTAAAAGTCGGCGATCAGGTTTTGTTCGGAAAATGGTCCGGAACAGAAGTGAAAATAGACGGCGAAGAGCTGTTAATTATGAAAGAAGCCGACGTTTTAGGTATTTTAGAATAATCTAAACGTTTTCAAGGATTGATTTTATTTAAGGAAGGTTTTTACAATGGCTGCTAAAGAAGTCAAGTTTTCCACAGATGCCCGTAACGCCATGTTGCGTGGTGTTGATATTTTGGCTGATACAGTAAAAGTAACATTAGGTCCGAAAGGGAGAAACGTCGTTTTATCAAAGTCGTTTGGCGCTCCCCGCATAACAAAAGACGGTGTATCCGTTGCCAAAGAAATTGAATTGGCAAACAAATTTGAAAATATGGGCGCACAAATGGTAAAAGAAGCCGCGTCCAAGACGGCAGACGTCGCCGGAGATGGAACGACATCGGCAACAGTATTGGCGCAAGCGATTGTACGCGAAGGATGTAAAGCCGTTGCAGCCGGCATGAATCCGATGGATTTGCGCCGCGGAATTGATATGGCCGTCAGCGCTGTCGTCAATGATGTCAAGGCGCGTTCCCGTAAGGTATCCACAACAGCTGAAATTGCTCAAGTCGGCACAATTTCGGCAAACGGCGACAACTCGATCGGTCAGTACTTGGCGGACGCCATGGACAAAGTCGGTAACGAAGGCGTTATCACCGTTGAAGATGCAAAGGGTTTGAATACCGAACTGGAAGTTGTTGAAGGTATGCAATTCGATCGCGGTTATTTATCCCCCTACTTTGTAACAAATGCGGAAAAGATGACCTGCGAATTGGAAAATCCTTACATTTTAATTCATGAAGCGAAATTATCCAATTTGCAATCCATGTTGCCTGTATTGGAAGCCGTCGTTCAATCCGCTCGTCCGTTGTTGATCATTGCGGAAGATGTCGAAGGTGAAGCTTTGGCGACATTGGTTGTCAATAAATTGCGCGGCGGATTGAAAGTTGCCGCTGTTAAAGCTCCTGGCTTCGGCGATCGTCGTAAAGCCATGTTGGAAGACATTGCCATTTTAACCAAAGGTCAAGTCATTTCTGCAGATTTGGGAATTAAATTAGAAGACGTTACTTTGGACATGTTGGGAACGGCAAAGAAAGTCGCCATTACGAAAGATAATACAACAATCGTTGACGGAGCCGGAGAAAAAGACGAAATCAACGCACGTTGCAATCAAATCAAACAGCAAATCGAAACGACAACATCCGAATACGACAAAGAAAAGTTGCAGGAACGTTTGGCAAAATTATCAGGCGGTGTTGCTGTCATCAAAGTTGGCGGCGCATCAGAAGTCGAAGTAAAAGAAAAGAAAGATCGTGTCGATGACGCTTTGCACGCAACACGGGCCGCTGTTGAAGAAGGGATTGTAACAGGTGGTGGAACGGCTTTGTTATATGCGATCAAATGCTTGGACGAATTAAAGCCTGTTAATGACGATCAACGCGTTGGTATTGATATTGTCCGTCGTGCTTTACAAGCTCCTGTCCGTCAGATTGCAGCAAACGCCGGTGAAGACGGTGCCGTCATTGCAGGGAAACTGTTAGAAGGTGAAAAAACAACTATCGGTTTTGACGCTCAGACAGGGAAATACGTCGATATGTTTGAAGCTGGTATTATCGATCCGACAAAAGTTGTTCGTACTTCTTTGGAAAGTGCCGCTTCAATAGCAGGTTTGTTAATTACAACCGAAGCAATGGTTGCCGAAAAACCGGAAGAAAAATGCGGTTGTCATGCCGGAGCAGATGCCGGTATGGGTGGAATGGGCGGTATGGGTGGCATGGGAGGTTTTTAACCTTTCTTTCCAACCTGTCAAAGTTAAAGAGCCTCTTTATAGAGGCTCTTTTTTTTTGTAACAAGTTTCTGCAGTAATTGCGTTTTTTTTGTAAACTTAAAGCATTTTAAAAAGAAATACTTTGATAAAGGAAAAGAGTATTTTATGTATCTCAAACAATATTAAAGTGTCAAAGGAGAAACAAGGAGGCATAAATATGAGATTTTTTTGTGACAACGTAACGATGTTTATAGTAAAAAAACGATATGAAACAGGCAAAAAGCCGATAGAAATATGTAAATGCTGAGAAGAGAATGTTCTGAAGACCGAAAGGTATTCTCGGATTGCCGCTGAAGAAGAACGGGTCAGTTGGGACTTTGAAAGCAGCTGTTTAAATTATGGGCAGAGGAAGAATATAAAAAAGATAAGTAGCTATACCTGACATCAACCGGAAGAAGAGATACTGTCAGATCAATTATAAGGAGCTCGTATTTACTGGTCGGCTGTAATTGAAGATATGTATCGGAACGTCTTAGCGCCGTTCGTTGGTATCATAAGCAACCGAACACATATAAAAATCTCCGAGTAGAACGCGAAGATCTTAAAAAAATATACTTCTTCAGAAGACATAAATTCTTGTTAATTAGATTTCAAATTATTTAAAAATTCCAATAAATAAGAAAAATATTTATCTTTAACAAAAGATTTATTAATAACTCTCATTATTTTTAGAAAATTAATATTGTCACGATGACAAACAAGTTTTTATTTTTACGACAGACAAGTATAAAAACATATAATTTTTTCTAATAATATTTATTATGAATATCTTCAAAATAATTTTAAACAATTTTCTTAAAACAAGCCAATTTTCACATCTAAAAAATTTTATAAAAATCGTCACATGATTTTTTATTTCGTAAAATAATATATTAAAAAAGGAAAAAATTAAAATAAAAGTAATTATATGTCCCAAACACCCAACCTTACATATTTTATCCCTCGCCCCCATTTATCATCACCGAGTGCATTTACCACAAATTTTTCTAAGCTTTGTTAAAAACTGTTTGTGAACTTATTGTTCACAAGATGTATTAACCAAAACGCAATTTAGTTTTAACTATTTTCAGATGATGTCTTTGATACCTTAAAAAGATAGATAAAACTATCCTGCACGCTACACCGAAACAAAAAAAATCGTATATATACAAGCTTTTTTATTTTGATTATTCTTTTTCTAATCTTTACACTTTTACCAAACGCACACATTTTCCCAACAAAAGAAAAGCTAAAAAAAGCGGGAGATCATTCGATCATGTTAGCTCAAAATATTAGAAAATATAAGCTATAGTTATATATAAGAGCGGAATAAAATATAAAAAGTTCAAGAAAAGCTTTAACAATTATATAATAGCTTTGAAATATCTCGACAAATAAAAAAACAAACTCCGAACTGGGTTTTACAGCAGAAAAAAATTTCCGCTATGGAATAGGTAAATTTTTGTATAAAAAAAAAGATCATTTTTTAATCAAATCCAAGAAAAAGAAAATTCCTTTTTCCTTAATTTTTTACAATTGCCAAACTCCGCCTATTTTGAAGTACTCCTTATTCCTTGAAATGATATACGCTTCGATAGTGTTTTCCAGTTCCATCCTGATATATCAAACTTCCTTAGAAATATCCCACTTCCCCTTTATCTTACAGAAATTAACAATGTAGCATCACGCTTCATGTTATAATCCCTATTGCGAACAAATAAAGAGATCTTTTACTTCTGTTTCAAAAGAAGTAATCCGTTGTGGATTTTCTGCCACTCTTATATACGAAAAAACTATTTGGGAATTTTTTATGGTGCGCCCGGCGGGATTCGAACCCACGACCCTCGGCTTCGGAGGCCGATACTCTATCCAGCTGAGCTACGGGCGCAAGGTAAATACACAATAGCGAAGTTATAAAAAAAAACAATCAAAAAATTTAAAAAAAATAAATAAATCTCTTGACTAATCATATAAAAAAAGATTATCTATTATTCGCAATTGGGGCGTAGCCAAGCGGTAAGGCAACGGACTTTGACTCCGTCATTCGCTGGTTCGAGTCCAGCCGCCCCAGCCACTTTGAAAGCCAAGTCGTTGAAAACAAACGAACTTGGCTTTTTTGTGCTCGGGGAAATGTTAGCACTGCTAACAAAACTGCTAACAAACCTTGTTAGCACGGGCGGTTGTCATGACATTGTACAATCGCGGTTATTCTTATTATGCCATACTG
>CALXOZ010000020.1 GCA_944390195.1 uncultured Alphaproteobacteria bacterium | reverse complement strand
GTGCTCTTCCGATCTGATAATACGGATTGACGTAATTGCAGGTGTTTATGATTCTGCCGAGTTTCTTGATTTCCGCTTCGTCAAAGAACTCGTAACTGCACGGATTGGGGAAAGTCTGCAACTCCTTGACCGGATTGAAGTCCACCAATCCCAAAGAACGGGCGTAATCGAACATACACCGCAAAGGGACGAGAACCGTGTTCGCCGAACCGATATGCCGGAAGTCTTCTTTTCCGGGGTGAACGGTCGTTATCCCTTTCCCCATCAGCAAGTCGTTATAATACCGTTGAGCGTCCGAATGTCTGAACGCTTTGATCGGTATTTTGCCCAAATCCGGCTTGATGTGCTTTTTGACCGCCGATTGATACGAGTTCCGCGTCGCCTGTTTCAGAAACGGCAGTTTGAATTTAAGGAACTCGTCCGCCAGTTCGCCAATCGTCAGTTCTTTGCGGCGTTCCAGTTTTTCCTGTTCCGGGTCTTTGCCCTGAACGACCAGAGCCAAAAGACGCTTGGCTTCGTCCCGCGCTTCGGTCGGCGTCATCAGCGTTGTTTTGCAGATGGTCAGTTTCTTCTGCCGCCCGTAGGCGTTGCGATACATCAGAATGTAACTCGCGGACGATTTGCAGACGCGGACGCCGAAGCCCTTGACGCTATCGTCGAAATAGGTCGTTTCCTTGCCCGAAAAAGACAGGGTGTTGATGAAAGATTTATTGATATTCATAGGCATTTATCCTTTCGATTTGAGGTAACACGGAGGTAACTTCCGGAGGGGTAATCCGCCAAAGGAAAGTATATTTCAGTTTGCCCTCACAACCTTCATTAACGCCTATTTATTCAATAATATCAATATGTTGGTATAAACAAACATCACTCGGTAAAAACTATCGTTCCATCCCTTTTCCGTGATGCGCATTTTGCTGAAAAAAATTCAACGAAAACATTTTTAATGTCCGGTTTTCATCAAAAAATCCCGTTATAAAATCTTTGTAAAAAACAACCGGAGGCAGACGTACCGTCAAAAACAAAGGAGCTATTCAAGCCCCTTGCAAAAACAACAAAATTAAAAATTTTATTAAAACGGATATTTCTTTTAACAATTGACCAAAAAGCAACAAAAGAACCTTTTTTTGCAAAGGTTCTTTTTACTTCTTTTTCTGCATACGCAAAGCTTCCGCTCCGGAAACGACGTCCAGCAATTCCGTAGTAATGTTCTCCTGACGCATTTGCTGATATTGCAAATTCATTTCATTGAGGTTTTCATCAATATTTTTTTCTGCCGCCTGCATCGTTGTCAAACGCATATGATGCTCTGCGGACAAGGCTTCCGTAATTGCCGTAGACAACTCAATTAATAACCTTTCTTTCATTAACTCTGAAAAAATTACATCGGATTTTAGCGTATATGTCGGAAAGTTGCGTCCCGGCCATTGTATTTTTTTCAATCGTTCCAACCATTCCGTTCCCAAAGGCATTAACCTTATTGACGTCGGAGAAACGCCGATCCCACGCTTTTCATTATAGTACACATAGACATACATCGCACGACGAGTACGCATATATTCTTCGGCTGTAACCAAAATCGATGCCGCTGTATTGCTTATTGCTTTAACGGAATTGGAAATCGGATAGTTTTCCGTTACATTCCAGCGAGTGTTCATCAATTGCCCGATAATTTGCCGTCCGACAGCGATAAAACCCGTTTTTTTAATCTGAAAACCAAGCTCTGTTAAAGAGTTTTGCGCATACCGGACAACTTCACGGTTCATGTTACCGACCAATCCTGTATCCGACCCGATAATGACAGCCAAAGCGCGTCTTGCCTGCGGTTTTATACGCGGCTCCCTAGGCAGTTTCAAGTCACTGTTTTTCATCAAAGCGAGCGCCCCCAAATTAATTGCCCGCCCGTATTCCACCAAAGACTTTAAAGCCGTATCATATTGGATAATACTCACCGCCGACAAAGATTTCATTGTGGAAACAATGGAACGTAAATCCTGCGTTGTTTTTATCCGTTTTTGCAAACTTTCTATATCCATGTTTCAAACCTGTTTAGCAGAAATGATACGTTCGTTTATCAATGCTTCTTTTATATCGTTTGCCAATTTTTCTTTGCATTCTTGTGATAATTTTTCACGGTTCAAGATCAACTCGGCAGTGTCTTTATGCGTTGTTTTCATCAATTGGGCAATCGTGTGATACGCCTTTTCCCTCAGCTTATCACTGACATTATCAAGAAGTCCTTGAGTTGTCGCGAATAAAACAGCGATTTGTTCGACAACAGGAACCGGAGCAAATTGTTTTTGTTGCATGACGGCACGGATTGCTTGACCGCGTTTTAGCTGCTTTTCGGTTTGAGCGTCCAAATGAGATCTGAACTTTGCAAAACTTTCCAATTCTTCAAATTGGGAAAAAGCCAACTTCAAAGGCCCGACCAAAGAACTGTAAGCCGGTAATTGAGCGTCTCCGCCGACACGGGAAACGGAACGTCCCGTATCAATCGCCGGCAACAACCCCTTTTGGAACATCGGAGAAGACAAATAAATCTGACCGTCCGTAATGGAGATGATATTTGTCGGAATATACGCGGAAATATTTTGAGCTTCCGTCTCAACGATCGGCAAAGCCGTCAAAGAACCACCACCGTACTCGGGACGCAAATGAGTGGATCGTTCCAACAAACGTGAATGGATATAAAAGATGTCTCCGGGGAAAGCCTCTCGTCCGGGAGGTCTGCGCAACAACAAAGACAATTCCCGATAAGCGCGGGCATGACTGGTCAAGTCGTCGTAAATAACCAAAACGTCACGTCCTTTTTCCATAAAGTACTCACCGATTGCCGTTGCGGCATAAGGAGCAATATATTGCATTCCAGCCGTTTCGTCTCCGGAAGCGGCGACAACGATCGTGTTTTTCATCACCCCGTATTTTTTCAAATTGTCAATCACACGCGCAATTGCTGTTCCCCGTTGGGCAATTGCACAATAGATGCAAATGACACCCGTATTTTTCTGGTTGATAATCGTATCAATTGCCAAAGCCGTTTTTCCCGTTTGACGATCTCCTAAAATCAATTCGCGTTGCCCGCGTCCGATCGGTGTAAAAGAATCAATGGCTTTTATCCCCGTCTGCAACGGCGTCGAAACAGGAGCCCTTGCCATAATCGGATAGGCTTCCCTTTCAATTTTTCTGCGATTAACCGTAACGATACGCCCTTGCGCGTCCAAAGGGTTACCCAACGGATCGATAACACGCCCCAACAACCGTTCACCGACAGGAACATCAACAACACGCCCTGTACGGTACACGCGGTCTCCGGCTTTGATACCTTGCGGTTGGTTTAAAAAAATGACCCCGACCGAATTTTCTGAAAGCATGAAAGTCATTCCCATGACATTGTTGGGGAAAACCAACAATTCCTCCATTTGCACATTGTCCAAACGGGAAACTTCGGCGGTCGCCCCTGAAACCGATGAAACCGTACTGATTTCATCAATATTCATTTCAGGCGTTTGATGGTCTATCGTTTCTTGAACAAGATTAAAAGCGTCTTTTAAAGCTTCTGTTAACATACTGTTTCCGTTTCATCATCATTAATTTTCTTCGCGGCTCAGACGCAAAGAAACTGTTTCCAAAGCATCGTTCATTTTTTCCGTAAACGTATTCAGATAGTCGTCCAAATTCCAAGAAACGACATTACCGTTTATTGAAAATTCGATCCCACACAACAATCGGGGGGAAACTTTAAAGACGAATACCGGATTTTGAAGATCCAACGTTTCAATCAGAACCTTTTTCAAATCATCCTGAGTTTGTTGCGTCAATTCTTGAGAAGAGGTGATTTGAACGGGAGCGTCTTGACTATCCGCCAACAACAACTTTTTATCTTTGCCGGACAGATCCGCCAGACGGCTTTTAAAAACGGAAATAAAACGGTTTTCCAAACTTTCATCAGCCATTTGTTTAAAAGCTTTTCTGGAAAATTCCAGAAAATTATTGACGACCGATTGGCGGAGCTCATTTGCGACAGAGGATTTTTCTCTATCCAATTCTTGTTGCCAAATTAATCTTTTTTCCAACATTTCCGCTTGAATTTCACGTTCTTTTTGTTGACGCAAAGCTTCGGCTTCTTCTCTCGCTTCATTCAATATTTGCGTGCGTTCGTCATCAATTGCCAAATAACGTTTATTCAGCGCATCCAGTTTTTTCTCGGCTTCGGCAGCCAGATCTTCAGCATTTTTGATTTCGCCTGCGATGCGTTTTTCCCGCTTATCGACGGCGACCAGCAACGGCTTGTACAAAAACTTGTACAAAGCCCATGCTAAAATCGTAAAATTCACGATTTGAGCCATAATTGTATAAAAATCCGCAGACATAATAAAATTCCTTATCTGTTTTCAGAATACATTTATTGAGCGACGGCGGAAATTGCATATTGCCAGAACGGATTCGCAAACAGCAAAATCATTGCGACCACAAAGCAATAAATTCCGGATGTTTCGACAATGGCTAAGGAAATGAACATTGTGCGTGAAATCGAACCGGCTTCGTCGGGTTGTTGAGCTAAAGCCGTCAATCCGCAAGCCACGGCATACCCTTCTCCCAACGCTACAGCAAAGCCCCCTATGGCAAGACACAAACCTGCCGTAAAAATTGATACAGAACCCAAAATAGCAACTAAATCCATATTTAATCCTCCTGAAATTACATATTTTTTTCTTGGTCGTCCGGCACTTTTTTTTCAACTCCGGCGACGGGGGCTTCTTCTTGCGCACTCACCGAAGATATATACATCAAAGCCAGTATTGCGAAGATGTAAGCTTGGATCATACCGGTAAAAAGTCCCAATACCTGCATCGGCAAAGGCAATATGATAGGGACAAGCATAAAACAAATGGCACCGATGATCACACCGGACAAAACATTTCCGAACAAACGGACTGCCATAGCTCCCGTTGACGCCAGCTCGCTGAAAATGTTAAACGGCAGCATTGCCGGAGAAGGTGTCAGGTATTTTTTCAAATAATTTTTCAACCCTGCATTTTTTATTCCGAAAAAAGGTATTCCCAGCAACACGAGAAAAGCCAATGCCGAGGTGGTTGAAAAAGAAGCTGTCGGCGTTTTGAATATCGGGATTACTGTCAATATGTTACATGTCATGATAAAAATGAACAACGTCCCGATAAACGGCAGATAGGTCATGGGATTACTTTTGGTTACTTCATTAATTTGACCATAAATCCCTTTGATCAACACTTCCATCGCCGTTTGCCAATGGGAAACCTTGTCTCCCGTTTTTAAATGTCTGGTGGCCAGCCACGATACCAGCATTAAAACGACCATCACAATCCATGTCGACGCAATCGTCCAATTAACAGGAATGTTTGTATATGGCAAATAAAAAGCAATTTGCTGGTCATATATTTCTAACATACAACGTTCTCCTTGATTTTCGGATTTTCATTTTTTATTTTTTTCTTTACCGTGCGCAAAATGAAAAATCTGGCTATGAACAATCCCAAAACACCGCTGATTAACATACGAGCATCCTGACGCGCCAAAAAAAACAAACCGGCGCACAAAACCGCCAATCGAACAAGCCAACTGATAAATAAAAACAATTTTTTCCTTTTTACTTGTTTAATACGAGCCACAGACCACCAAAGCCCTACAAAATAAAAAGTCCCCAGAAACAGACCTCCTAAAAAGCCCGAAATAGTGGAAAAAGACAGATAAGATGACATCATTTTTCCTCCTGTTCAAAAGAATCCTGAACATTTTCAGCAACCAACGGAGCGGTTGCCTCAGACGTCGTTTCATCATCTTGATACTGTGTTTGATTAATCAACGCGTTACGGCGTTCCTGTTCTTTTTGGGCATAATCGATGCCTTCGCGTTTCAGCCAAAACCACGCTCCGGCCATTCCGATCAACAACCCTAACAGCAAAAAATTCAACGTCCAAGAAACAGAGTTGACTTTATGATGAGCGTCCATCCACCGTCCCAACAATATTCCTAAAAAAGTCGGAATTGGAATATTCCAGCCTAAGGCTCCCAAAAAGGCGAGTCCCCTTGTCGGTTTAAACGCTTTGTCATCGGTTTTATTGACCAAATGACGCGCCGCCCTTTTCGTTAAACGGGAAACCAAAGCTTCTTTGGCTTTTTTTTGCGTTTTTTTTGTCGCATTAATCCCCATATTCACCCCTTCAACTGATCCGGTTGATTGTTAAGGTTCCTAAACATGACGCCACGCGTCAATCCGGCCTCCAAACGTGCCATTGCGGCGTTGAGAACTTTTCTGCTTTCTTCTTCCTTTTTAAAATCTTCCGTTATGATACGGGACAATTCTTCCAAACTTTCACTGATAACGGCGCGACGGACGGACAATAAAACAGTTGCATTGCCTTTAACCAAAATACCTCTGTCACACGCCATATACACTTCTTTATCGCCTTCGCCGTCCAAAGGGTTAAAGAAAACCAATCCCGGCACGATAACCGTAACAAAATCGGCATGTTTCGGTAAAAATGTAAAAGAACCGTCCAACGCGTCAAAACGGATGCGAGAGACTTGTTCGTCAACAACAATCCCCGAAGGGGTCAACGTTTTCAATCTCATGTTTCACGCCTCTTTCATCTTTGCCGCCTTATCAAGCACGTCTTCCAATGTTCCAACCATATAAAAAGCGTTTTCCGGAATATCATCCAACTCTCCAGACAAGATTTTTTCACATCCGCGCAAAGTGTCTTCCAATTCAACCGAACGTCCTTCCATCCCCGTAAAATGGAAAGTCGTAAAGAAAGGTTGAGTAAGGAAGCGTTCCAGTTTTCTGGCTTTCAAAACGGTTTTCTGATCGTTTTCGGGCAATTCGTCAAAACCAAGCATCGCTATGATATCTTTCAACTCTTCATATTCAGCCAACGTTCTGCGAACTGCGGTCGCCACTTTATAATGCCGCTCTCCGACAGTTTGTGGTGTCAACATATTCGACCCGGATGCAAGAGGATCTACAGCCGGATACAAACCTTGAGCCACACGGGCGCGTGACAAAACGATATTTGAAGACAAGTGCGCAAAAGTATGGCTTGCTGACGGATCCGTCAAATCGTCCGCAGGAACATAAACGGCTTGAATCGACGTAATCGCTCCTGTGGAAGTGGAGGCAATCCTTTCTTGTAAAGAGGCTATGTCCGTCGCCAAAGACGGTTGATATCCTACGCGTGAAGGCATTTGCCCCATTAATACAGAAATTTCCGATCCCGCTTGGACAAAACGGAAAACATTATCAATTAATAACAACACGTCTTGTTTCTTTTCGTCACGGAAATATTCCGCCATAGCCAAGGCGGCATGAGCAACACGAAAACGGATACCAGGAGCTTCATTCATTTGACCGAACATCATGATCGTCTTGTCCAGAACACCGGCATCACGCATTTCACGATACAACTGTTCCCCTTCACGGCAACGTTCCCCGACGCCGCAAAACAAAGCCACGCCTTCATAACGACCGACCATGTTGTTGATCATTTCCGTAATCAAAACGGTTTTCCCGACACCGGCACCGCCGAACAAACCCGCTTTTCCGCCACGCTCCATCGGAGCCAACAAATCTATGGCTTTAATTCCGGACACGAAAACTTGCGTATCAATATTTCTTCTTTCCAACGGCAATGATTGGCAATGGATCGGACGTCTTTCCATTGCTTCCAGTTCAGCCCCTCCATCAATTGTTTCACCGAAAACATTAAACATTCGCCCTAATATTTTTTCTCCGACAGGAACGGTTAATTTATGCTCAGTATCGAAAACGGCTTGCCCTCTTGACAAACCGCGGGTCGATCCCATCGCCAGACCGCGCACGGTTTGTTCATCCAAATGTGTTTGAACTTCAATAACCAGCTTTCCATCCTCACCGGTTCTCAATTCATTAAAAATGGGAGGTAACTTATCTTCAAAACGTATATCGACGACACTACCCTGAATCGCCGTAATGTAGCCAATATTTTCTTGGATCTGACTGTCTTTATCAAGCATGAACTTATTCTCGAAATCTGGAAAAATTAATAGAAATTGGTGTGTTTAAGAGTAACTTTTTTATAAAAAAAAAAAAAGAAAAAAAGATCAAACACTGATTGATTTTTTTACAAATGACAGCGTTTAAAAAAAAGATCGCCGTTTGTTTTATACAATTTTCACGGTTGGTCTGGCGAATACAAATAACGTCATCAACGTTTTTTATGTCAATATTCTCTTTAAAAGCTTTTTACGACAATGCCCATGCCTGCCGCAAGACCGTTTCAAAAAACGTTTTTAAATAAAAATCTCCCCATTTTCACCAATTCAAAAAGACGGAGAAAAAATATTCATTTCTTGGATATCAAATTGAGTTTGAAATATAAATCTTCATATTTCCAAAACACGCTTTGTTATCCAGATAGAAAATGTTTTATATTGCTTATCGGAAAAAGTGTAACACTATCCTTCTGCAAGTTATTTGTTTTATGTGTTTCCAAATCACTAAAATCATCTGACTTCATCGAAAAACAATAACCGACATAGCGTTATCAAACGACAACATATTCTTTGCCGATTAACAAAATAATATCATAAAACAGACCGACGGGTATATTCGATTGATAAGAGCACAAAAAACACTTTTCAATATGACAAACCGTTTTTGTTATTCCGCTTTTGAAACTTTCCTGAACGCTTTTTTGTATGTTTATAATTTTACATCATGTTTTTTGACAATCTCATACTTACCGATTTCATAACATTCCTGAAATAAGTATGTTCAGATCTCTGTTATCCAAGCGCTCCTCCTTAAACAGAGCACTCAGTAACACCAATCCCTTGAGCATTTACAGACTGAAAAACATGCGAATCATATCTTTAAAAAAACCCGTTACCTGATATGGTAACGGGCAAAAACGGATACTCATTTTTTAGCCGGAATAATTGGTGGCGGGACAGGACGCGGTGTCGTGTCGACTACAGGTTGAGAAGGTACAACCGGCGGCACCTGAGGTATGGACGGAGCTGTTTCCGCCACATTTTTCACCATAGCAGCGGACACATTTGACACACCGACCCCTTTTCCTAAAGTCGATTTGAATCCTTTGACAACCGGCACTTTCAACATTCTATGCACTTGAGCATTCTCCGCCGGAGAACCTTCTTGTTGTCTTGCCGCCGCCATCGCCGCGCGTTTCCATGCGGGCAAGTTGTCAAATTCGTTTCCGGTTTCATTCAACTTGAATGTCGGTGGAGGTGGCGGACGATTATCCACATCGTCTTCCATTTTCAATTCAACCGTAACAGCTTCCTCAAACTTTTTATTTTGCTCTTCGGGTTTCAAGACAACAATTTCAACGCCTTTTTTATTTTTCGGACGAATAATCTTAATCAAATCCTGACTGCTGACTTGATCATACATTATTAAAATCGACAACGGATTTTCTATGTTGTGCTGTATCAGGCGTTTAATTTCACGGACACCGTTTTTAGCAATATAGACCTCGTCCGCGAACCATTTTCGAGCCTCCAACGTCAATTCCACATGCAAATTAACAGCTTTTGCCCTTTTGACAAATTTGTTCAAATGGATATCAACAATTGCCAACAAATGCTCTTCCGCCAATCCGTGGAAAGGAATGATATCGTCAATACGGGCAAGAAATTCAGGACGCAAATTTTTACGCAAAAAGTCCATACGTTGATACCGTGGCAATTCCGCCCCCAAGTTTGATGTCATAATCACAATCGTATTTCTGAAATCAACCGTCAAACCTTTCCCGTCCGTCAGATGCCCTTCATCCAGCAACTGCAACATCAGGTTTAAAATATCATTATGAGCCTTTTCCAATTCGTCGAACAAAATAACCTGATACGGACGCAAACGAACAGCTTCCGTCAACAATCCACCTTGTTCATACCCCGGAGTGCCCGGAGGAGGTCCCAACAAACGCGCTACAGACGACTTTTCCATAAATTCCGACATATCCAACCGAAGCAAAGCCTTTTCGTCATCAAACATAAATTCGGATAAAGCCTTTGCCATTTCCGTTTTACCGACACCGGTCGTCCCGATAAACAGAAATGTTCCCAAAGGACGATTCGGATCTTGCAAACCGGATTTCATACGTCGCACAGCTCCGGAAATAACCGAAGTCGCTTCAGGCTGACCGATAACGCGGCGACTGATAAAGTTTTCGACTTCAATAACCCTTTGTTTGTCTTCTGAACCGATTTTATCCAGAGGAATCCCCGTCCAAAAAGAAATAATATTCGCCAGATACTGTTCTTTTAAAACATTATCCTGTGTTGTCCCTTCATCCAACGCCATCATCAGTCCCGTTGCGGCTTCATCCAACAAATCCAAAGCCTTTTCCGGAAAAACACGGGATTTAATATAACGAGCCGACATCGTTACAGCTTTTTGAACGACTTCATCGGGAATCTGAATGGCGTATTTTTTCTCCAGCCTTGGCGCTATGCCGCGCAATATGTCTGTTGTTTCCGCAACGGTGGGTTCCTCGATATATATTGTCTGCAAACAACTCATCAAATCGGGTTCCCTTTCAACATATATCTTATAAGCGTTGATTTCCGCCTCGACTATACATTGAATTCCGCCGTCTAAAACTTTCGGCTTTAAAAATTTAGGAATTTCATTATTACCGTTCGGCATAAACGCCAAAAAGTTCAAGTCGTTGATGAACAAAATTTTTTCACGGTTTGCAGCTTGTATTTCCTGAAACGCCTCTTTTAAATGTTCTTCGTACTCTGCCAACGTTTTTGAATCGATCATCATTGTCGCTATATCGACACCGACCACCGTACGCCCTCTTAGTTTCGGAGGACAATCCCCCTTGGCCAAAGCCTCCGCAACACCGATGACAATGGACGTTTTTCCCAACCCCGTCAGTCCCAACAGCATCGGATTGCTTTTCATGTCACGCAACAATATATGCATGACACGCCGGATTTCCTTTTTGCGACCGACAACCGACTTCAACTCGCCGTTTTTCAGCTTTTCAGCATAATCAATAATATACTTGCTGCCCATAAAGCCTCCCCTTACCCGTTATAAACCCCTGTAAATGCACAATGCGTTTTTCCTGTCATCAAAATATCTTTTTGATCTTTCCACTCAATCCACAAAGATCCGCCATCCATTCTGATTTCGGCTTTATCGGCAGACAAACCGCGTCTGACAGCAGCGACTAAAGTCGCACAAGCCCCCGTTCCACACGCTTCAGTAATTCCGGCACCGCGTTCCCAAACACGCATACGGATCAAATCCTTTGCCAAAACTTCGGCAAATTCGACATTCGTGCGATCTGGGAACAAAGCATGCGTTTCGACTTGAGAACCGAATTTTGCAACATCGAAACGTTCAACATCGTCCACAAAAAATACAGCATGCGGATTGCCCATCGAAACGCAACACGGATCTGGTAATTCCGGTAACACTCCTGAAACGGCTAACGTATCTGTTTTCTTTGCCAGAGGGATTTCATTCCATAATAAGCGAGGAGATCCCATATTGACGGTTACCAATCCGTCTTCGGTTTCTCGGGACGCTGTTAAAATACGTCCATCCGGCGCTTCCATTTGAATAAAGTTCGACCGGATCTGATCCATCAACAACTTTCCCGTGCATCGAGATCCGTTCCCGCACGCTCCCGCCTTTGATCCGTCCGCGTTAAAGAACAGGATTTTTACGGCGACTTTATTCGATTTTTCCAAAACGATCAGCTGATCAAAGCCGACTCCTGTTTTTCTGTTGCCCAGAGCAACGATTTGATCTTCGGATAAGCTAACATTGCCCGACCGGTTGTCAATGATGACAAAGTCGTTGCCCAGCCCGTCCATTTTTGTAAAAGGGATTGCCGTCATAAAGAGAGGTTTCCTATTCTTTCCAGAGCCTTTAAAGTGTTTTCGCGCGTTCCGAAAGACGTTAAGCGCACAAAGCCTTCGCCATACGTTCCAAAACCGCTCCCCGGCGTGCAAACCAACTGCACTTCGTTTAACAACTTTTCAAACAACGCAACCGAAGTCATACCGGCAGGCGTTTGCAGCCAGATATACGGTGCATCGACACCACCATAAACCGTAAAGCCTTTTGCTGCCAACGTTTCACGGATCAAGCGGGCGTTTTCCATATAGTACCCGACCATTTCCCTGACCTGCTTTTTGCCTTCTGCAGAAAAGACCGCTTCGGCAGCACGTTGAACAACGTAAGCGACACCGTTGAATTTTGTCGAATGTCTGCGGCTCCATAACGCGTTGACGGACGTTTCGTTTCCTTGGGCGTCCAACGCCTTTAACGCTTTCGGCACGACCATGTAAGCGCAACGCACGCCCGTAAAGCCCGCCGTTTTTGAAAAAGATCTTAATTCAATTGCAACTTCCTTCGCCCCTTCAATCTCGTAAATGCTGTGCGGAATATCCGGCGTTGTAATGTATTCTTTATAAGCGGAATCAAAAATAATCACCGCCCCGTTTTCTTTGGCGTAATCCACCCATTTTTTCAGATCGTCTTTTGTTAAAACGGCTCCGGTCGGATTGTTCGGAGAACACAAATAAATCAGTTCTGCCTTTTCTTTCGGCAAAGCCGGAGAAAATCCCGCTTCACGCACACACGGCAAATATTCGATCTGCCGTCCCGCCATGATATTCGTGTCCCGATACACCGGATAAACAGGATCGGGAATCGCCACGCGAGCCGCTTGGCTGAATACCTCTTGAATATTGCCGACATCGCATTTGGCGCCATCCGAAACAAAGATTTCATCAATATCAATCCCTAAAGAGGGATAATCGTTATCCGCTATGGCTTGACGCAAAAATTCATAGCCTTGTTCCGGACCGTAACCGTGCATTGTGACGGCAGATCCCATTTCTTCAGCAGCTTTGACCATTGCCTTGATACAAGCGGCGGGAATAGGTTGCGTTACATCTCCGATTCCCAAACTGATAATATCGGCATCGGGCTTTTTTTCTTTAAATTGTTTTATTTTTCTAGCAATTTCTTGAAATAAATAATTGGCGGATAAATCAAAGTAATACGGATTTGCTTTAATCATCATTTTTTCCTAAGCATTAAAAATCTTTTTGACAGGAGCATCATAAACTTGTGAGGGCGCTCCGTCTTCATCAACTTCACAGACCAGAATTTGCGGTACGCTTTCCAGCGTTGTCCAAATATCGTGCGGCACATCAGTCAAGCGCAAAGACGGCATCGTTTTCGAGCGGATCAAAATTGCCTGACTGTCCCCCAAAGTCAGACAAGGGTTTTCAGGTTTTTGATCGAAACCATCCATAACCAGCATCAATTCGCCATCATCGTTAAATAAAAAATCATATTCATTAATATCCATTTTCAATCTCTTATTTTTCAGACGATATATTTTTTGTCATTTTAGATGAATTTTTGATTCATTAAAAGCGTTCTTTAATCTTGCGTCAATGAAAAAAAAGCCCCGATCGACAGGGCTTTTTTTCTTTAGGCGACGACTTTTTTCTTTTTATCGAAAGTTTCACTGATGATCGCATACATCATCGGCACGAAAATCGTAGCGATAAAAGTCGAAAAGATCATACCGCCGACCATACCGGTTCCGATAGCATGACGGCTTCCCGATCCGGCTCCCGTTGACAAAGCTAACGGCAAAACGCCGAACGTGAAAGCCAAAGATGTCATCACGATCGGTCTGAAACGCAATCTTGCCGCTTCGACAGCCGCTTCGGCATAAGACAAGCCTTCTTCGGCTTTAATGACGGCAAACTCCACGATTAAAATGGCGTTTTTAGCCGCCAACCCGATCAAGGTGACCAAACCGACTTGGAAATACAAATCGTTTGACAGCCCGCGCGCCCAAGTCGCCAACAAAGCTCCCAAGATTGCGAACGGCACCGATAATAAAACGACAAATGGCAAAGACCACTTTTCATACTGAGCCGACAAGATCAGGAAGACCATGATCAACCCGAAGATAAACGCTTGCGTACTGGCGCCTCCAGCCAACTTTTCCTGATATGCGGATCCGATCCAAGAAAGAGAATAATCCGTTCCCAAAACTTCATCTGCGATTTTTTCCATTTCCGCAATTGCCTGACCGGAACTGTATCCCGGCGCAGGATCCCCCAAAACTTTGGCTGCGGGAAAGATATTGAAACGGTTGATCAACTCCGGTCCTGCGACACGTTCGACCGAAATCAACGAATCCAAAGGAACCAAAGCCCCCGTATTCGATTTGACATATACATAATGCAAATCGTCCGGAGACCTTCTGAAATCGGCTTCAGATTGCATAGTTACGCGGAAATTGCGTCCGAAATAAGTAAAATCATTGACATACAGACTGCCAAAAGTCGATTGCATAACCGTATAAACGGAATTGATTGGAATATTCATCAAACGAGTCTTTTCGCGATCCAGATCAATTCTGTATTGCGGTGTCGCCGTAGAAAATGTTGTACGAACGCCGGACAAGACGGGGCTTTTCGCTGCCGCTGCCAGAAATTCGTTTGTTTTTTCCATTAATTCCTCATAGGTCTTTCCGGCTTTGTTCTGAATGTAGGCTTCAAATCCGCCCGTCGTACTCATTCCCATAATCGGAGGCATTGAAAAAGCGAAACCGATCCCTTCCGGAAAAGACATACCCGTTTTTGTAAATTTTTTAATCAAAGCATCAGCACTTTGTTCAACCGTTTGACGTTTTTCCCAGTCCTTCAAGATTACAAAGCTGATCCCCGAATACGTCGATTGGGAAGAGGACAACATATCAAAACCGTTAATCGTCAGGACATCGGTAACATTGTCATCTTTTCCGATCACATCAGCGACTTGAGAGGTAAACTTTTCAGTTCTTGGCAAAGAAGCCGCCCGCGGCAATTGATACGACACCAGCAAGTTCCCTTGATCTTCATTCGGCACCAAACCGCCCGGAATAATGCCAAACAACCAGACAATCCCCGCGACAACGACTGCGAATCCCGCAATAGCCTGCCCTCTGTGGCGCAAGAAATAACGCACCAAAGAAATATAGCCGTTTGTCACTTTTTCAAAGAACAGGTTGAACGCTTTAAAAAAGCCCTTAGGTTCTTTATGATTGTCTTTAATCAACAACGCGCACAAAGAAGGCGTCAACGACAAAGCGACAAAAGCTGAAATAATCACGGAAACAGCAATCGTAACAGAGAATTGCTTATACATCACTCCGGTCATACCGCCCAAGAAAGCAATCGGCAGGAACACTGAAGACAGAACCAGCGCCACAGCGACAACCGGTCCGGACACTTCCTGCATGGCTTTAATGGCGGCTTCTTTTGCCGATATGTGTTCTTCGCTCATCAAACGTTCAACGTTTTCCAACACGATAATCGCGTCGTCGACAACGATTCCGATTGCCAGAATCAAGCCGAACAACGTCAACAGGTTAATGGAAAATCCCAAAGCATACATGCCGGCGAAAGCCCCGATAATCGACACGGGCACCGCCAAAATGGGAATCAAAGTCGCGCGGAAATTCTGCAAAAACAAATAAACGACAAGAATCACCAAAATGACAGCTTCAAAAAACGTATGAATGACTTCATGAATGGAGACCTCAACGAAAATCGTCGTATCATACGGAATGGAATATGTAATCCCGTCAGGGAAATTTTTGGACAGCCGCTCCATTGTTTCACGGACTTGTTTGGAAACTTCCAAAGCATTGGCTCCGGATTGCAAATAAATTGCAAAAGCGACAGCCTCCTCTCCGTTGAATTTTGAAGAAACACTGTAATCCTGAGACCCCAATTCTATGCGAGCGACATCTTTCAAGCGCAAAACGGCATTATCTTTATTCGTTTTTAAAATGATATTGCCGAACTCCTCTTCATCAGCCAATCGCCCTTTTGTATTCACACTGTAGGTATACGGCGTTTCCTCCGTCATCGGCTGTTCACCGAACTTTCCCGCGGCAAACTGAGAGTTTTGTTCTTGTATGGCGGAAATGACATCAACAGATGTTAATCCATGAGACGCCAATTTTTCCGGATTAAGCCAAATACGCATGGAATAATCCTGTGTTGCAAACAAGGAAGCGTCCCCCACCCCTTTAATACGTTTGATTTCGTCAAGAATATTCAACAAGGCGTAGTTACTGACATAAACAGTATCATACTGTTCAGAAGTCGATTTCATTGCAACAATTTGCAAGATGTTATTCGATTTTTCTTGAACAGTTACCCCTTGTTTTGTGACTTCGGAAGGCAGATTGGACATTGCCGACTGGACTTTATTATTGATGTCGATCGTTGCCTGATCCGGGTCCGTACCGATTTCAAAAACGGCTCCGATTGTCAAATAACCGCTTGCTGTCGCAGTCGAATACATATAAATCATATTCTTGACACCGTTGATTGCCTGTTCAATCGGAGCCGCCACAGTATCCGCCAAAACATCAGCGGTCGCACCGGGATAAACGGCTGTAATCTGGATTTCCGGAGAAACAATGTTAGGATACTGTTCAACCGGCAGGACTTTCATCGAAACCAACCCTGCAATCACAATAACCAAAGACAAAACAGTGGCAAAAATCGGTCGTTGAATAAAAAACCTTGAAAACATTTTTTTCCCTTATTCTGTGGTCTTTTGAACGGATTGAGACGCTATTCCCGCAGTTTGTGAAACAGATCCGGACGACGGCACAGTTTCTTGAAGCTTTACATTAACAGGCATTCCCGGCTTTATTTTAACCAAATTATCCAACACCACGGTTTCGTTTTCTTCCAGACCTTCATCAATAATCCATTCTCCCGCTTTCGTTGTATATCCTGTTACGACCGGACGCGTTGCGACCTTTCCATCGGCACCGACAACATAAACAAAAGACCCGTTCGCCCCTTGCATAACGGCGGTCTTTGGCAAGACGATCGCATTTTGACGTGTCAATCCTTCCAAAGACACTCGCAAAAACTGTCCGGGAATGATTTGCTGTTTGGGATTGTCAAATACGGCTCGGAGTTTTAACGTCCCCGTATCCTTGTCAACCATCGGATTGATGAAGTTGATAACGCCGTCTTTGTCATAAACGCTGCCGTCCGCCAATTCGATTTTAGCTTTGACTTCGTCCGTTCCCCGAGGGTTCCGGATATACCCTTTTTTTACCATGTCCACCAGTTTGAACAATTCATTGTCCGACATCGAAAAAACGGCATAAATCGGATCGTATTGAGTTATCGTCGTCAACAGGCTGTTTTCTCCGGCGGTAGAAATCAAAGACCCTTCCGAATGGACTTCCATGCTTGTCGTCCCGCTGATCGGAGCTGTTACTTTTGTATACTCATAATTCAACTTTGCGTCTTCATACGCGGCTTTTGCGACATTGATCGAAGCGCGAATTGACAAAACGCGCGCTTCAGCATCATCTTGCGCCTTTGAGCTCGAAAATCCCTTTTCTCCCAAAGATTTAACCCGTTCAAACTGCTTTTCCGCCGCATTTAGATCAGCCGTCTGCTGATCCAACTGCGCTGTTGCCTTGTCCAAAGCAATTTTATAAGGTTCCGGATCTATTTCAAATAAAACCTGTCCTGCTTGAACATTGGAACCTTCCGTATAATTTCTTTTTAACAAAATGCCGCCTACACGAGCTCTGACCTCCGTTTCCTTCGACCCTTGCGCCTTACCTGTATACTCAAAAGCCAAATCGACATCTTTAGTCTTTGTCTGCACCGCGCTGACAGTTAATGTTTGATTCGCAACGGGTTGCTTATTTTCCTCCTTTTCAAAACATCCTGCCGATAAAACAGACAAAACCGACACAAATACTAAACGTCTTATCATTCTATTCTCTTCCTATCACCAGATGAAAAAAGTGGTGATATTTTATATTATATGTTGTAAATCCCAAAACGAAAAATGTGACTTCCATCACAATCAAGCAAGAACGGCTTTTAATTTTTCAATGCCGGTTTCAATTCTCTTCAAGCTTTCGTCTTTTCCGAACAGATAGACCGCTTCGACCGCTCCGACAGGCGTGCACTGCTTGCCCGTCAACGCCGTCCTGATCGGCCATAAGAACTGCCCGTTCTTCATGCCGAGCTTTACAGGCATCGCCAACAACGGATCGTGCACGGCTTCCACGCTTGACCAGTCGGTCATGCCGGCAATGACCTGTTTGGCCTCTTGTAAAGCTTTCAAAGCGATTTCCGGTGTCGTCTTCATCTTTTTATTGACATACATCTCAATGTCGTATGCCGGCAACGTATCGATAAAATCGACCGCTTCGGGAATTTCGCTTAAAATGTTGACGCGCGGCTGAACGCACTTTGACAACACGACCAAGTCGATATCGCGCTTGATCGCGTCTTTATAGTACGGCAAAGCCAGCTCGTGGAATTTTTCGGCGGGCAGATTACGCATATAAACGCCGTTCATCCATTTTAATTTTTCAATGTCGAAAATCGCCGGAGATTTGTTGATACCTTCGATATTGAAAATCTTTTCCAATTCCGCCATCGAAAAGATTTCCTCGTCGTTTTTGGCGCTCCAACCCAGCAAAATAATGTAGTTGACAATGGCTTCGGGCAGATAGCCTTTGGCGACCAGATCCTGAAAAGACGCATCGCCGTTGCGTTTGGACAGCTTGTTGTGTTCGTCTTTCATAATCGGGGGCAAATGAACATACGTCGGAATGTCCCACCCGAACGCCTGATACATCAGATTATATTTCGGCGTGGAAGACAAATATTCGTTACCGCGCAAAACGTGCGTGATCTTCATTAAATGATCGTCCACGACATTGGCGAAGTTGTATGTCGGCAAGCCGTCCGACTTTAATAAAATGCCTTCATCCAAAGTTTTTGCTTCGACCGTGACATGACCGTAAACGCAGTCGTCAAAAGACACCGTTCCTTTGGGATCGATCGTTTGCCGCACGGTGTATTTTTCCCCCGCGGCAATGCGTTTTCTGGCTTCCTCAACGCTTAATTTTTTGCACGGATCGCGGAATTTAAAGGGTATCCCCGCTTCTTCGCAAGCTTTGCGCTGGGCTTCCAGTTCCTCTTCGGAACAAAAACAATAGTGCGCGCCGCCCAGATCGACCAGCTTGTCGGCATATTCTTTATAAATCGGCTTGCGTTCGGATTGAACATAAGGACCGTAATCGCCGCCGACATCGGGACCTTCGTCATGTTGCAGCCCGACCATTTGCATTGTTTTATAAATGATATCGACCGCGCCTTCGACATAGCGTTCCTGATCGGTGTCTTCGATGCGCAAGATGAACTTGCCGCCGGCACTTTTGGCGACCAGATATTCGTACAAAGCCGTCCTGAGGTTTCCGATATGCATATATCCTGTCGGAGACGGGGCAAATCTGCTTCTGACTTCCATGTTTAAGATCCTTTTCAAAAAAATAATTTTTTTAAAATCTGTTCTGAAAACAACCAAAAGTCAAGCATTAAGACAAAAAGAAAGCGGAGCTTCCCCCGCTTTCTTTCATCACGTTAAAAAGCGAAACGAAGGCCCAAACTGAATTCGTTTGCTTTTGTTTCAAATTTACTTTCCTCTTTTGAAAAAGACCCGTAATCGACATAACGGTATCCCAAATCCAGATTTGTTTTTTCATTGATTTTATAAGAAAGTCCCGCGGCAACATTCCAAACCATCTTTGTTTTGGACGCTTTCCATTTACCGCTGAAAATACCCATGGAAGAATCTTCCCACCATTCGTTTTCGTATTTCACTTTGGCCAACCCCAGTCCCAATCCGACATACGGCGTTAAAGAGGACTGATTATAAAAATCATAATAACCGTTAATCATGTACGACATCGTTGACAAACTGATGTCGTCCTGTCCGCCGTACAAATATCCGGAATCTTCATACACATATGATTCGTTGACGGAATCTTCACCACGATAAGCGATTTCAAATTCAACACGCATATTTTCATTGACTTTTGTCCCGAGCGCGACATTCAGTCCCAAATTTTCATAATCGATATCATATCCGTTCAACGAAGCCGACAGATCGGTCATGACACCTTTAGCTGAAACGTACGGAGCAAAGTCTTGCGCCTTTGCGCCGAACGGATAGAAAACGGCGAAAGCCGTCAATAATAAAAAGAGTTTTTTCATCTTTTCGAACACCTTTTGTTAAACATTAAAAACAAAACCTACCTTTAAAAGGTAGGCGGATGTTCGAAAACCGTATAATTCCAAACGGCTCGGCGATTTCGCGCAAAGCCTTATAACGCCGACACCCGCCTGTCGGCAGAAATCGGCATAGAAATTAAAGTCGTTATGCTTACGACTGGAATTAAAAGGGTTTTCGACGCCCTGCACCCGCTGTCGCGAATGCACCATAAAGCTAGCAAAGTTTCGGATTAAGAGCAAGTTTCGTTTTTAAAAAACTCTTTGATTTTTTCAATGACTTCTTTCAGTCCGTTTTTTTCAACCGTCACGCCTTCGGGAAAAGCCGTCAACGTTTCGCTTGGCACGGCACGGTCAAGCAAAACGAAAACGCCTTTGTCGTCTTTTTTACGGATCAAACGTCCGAACGCCTGTTGCAATTTCATGCGCACCAGCATCAGGTTGTACGCTTCCCCCGTTTCGCCGAACGCTTCCTTTCTGGCTTTGTGCGCGATATCGGGACGATGCCACGGCACCCGATCGAACACGATCATGCGCAAAGACCGCCCCGGAACGTCAATGCCGTCCCGCACCGCGTCCGTTCCCAACAAACAGCTGTCCCGTTGCATTTTAAAAATATCCAACAACGTCTGCAAATTGACCGTATCAATATGCTGCGCCAACAAAGGCAAGCCCGCGTCCGCCAACGGTTCTTTGATTCTTTGATAAACGGCTTTCAAGCGTTTGATCGCCGTAAAAACGCCCAATGCTCCGCCTTGCGCCGCCAAAAACAACTCCCGATACGCCGCCGCCACCTGTCCGACATCGGCTTTGTTGACATCGGTAACGATAAACACCCGCGCGTTGTTCGCGTAATCAAACGGGGAATTAAAGTTCGCCCGCGTCAATTCAAAAGGCAGATCCGGCGTTTCAAAATAAGCTGTCCCCGTTCTTTTGACGGCATAGTTCCAGTCTTTTTCCGGATCGCCGCTTTTATCGGTCAAAGTCGCGGACGTCATTAAAACGCCGTGCGCGGTTTGGCGAAGCATATGCGCAAACGGAAAAGTCGGATCGACCCAATGTCTGTGATATCCGACATCGCTGTCAAAGCCGTCCGTGCGCGTGATTTCCAACCAATCTATAAAATCTTCCGGTGTTTCCAGATTCAGCTGTTCCAGCATCACCCGCCAAACCGCTAACGGTTCCGCCACCGTTTTTTTCAAAGATCGAAGGGCTGCCGTATATCTTTGTTTATCAGCGGTTTCAATCTCCGCCGCGTTGTCATTGATGTATTTTTCAATCAAACGGATCAGCAATTTGACTTTTTCTTCCAACAACTTGACATCGCCATAAAGCTTTAACGCCGTATCGACCAGTTCGGTATCGGCGGGGCGCGGATCGCATTCCAAAGAATACAGCGTATCGACTTGTTGAGCGCGCGCGTTCACTTGACGAAAGACCTGCATTAAAAACTTTTCAAAACTGCCTTGCGGGGTTCTGTTTTTCAAACGCGCCAAAGCGTTGCTTCGTGGTAAAAATCCCGCCGTTTGAACGATGTCCTGCGTCAAAACCCCGATATCGGGCACCAGTAGAATCAAATCTTCCAGTCTTCTTTGAATCCCCTGCGTTCTGCCAGTATGGCGACGTTCTTCCGTTCCCAAAAGACAACGCCTGATTTCAAACCCTTCACGCAAATTGATTTCGCCTGCGAACACGCCGTCCGCCGCTTCAAACAAATGATGCGCTTCGTCAAAAACATAGCGCGCCGGCAAAGCAATGTCTTCAGTCGCCCCCGCCAGTTGCGTCATCACCAAAGCATGATTGGCAATCACGATTTTCGCGTGTTTGCTACGGCGTAGGATCTTTTCGATAAAGCATTTCTTATAGTGCGGGCATTGCGCGTAAATACATTCTCCGCGCTGATCCGCCAGATTGATCAAACCTTGTTTATTCAAAAGATCGCCCAGCCAGCCGGGGAAGTCTCCGCCACTTAAATCGCCGTCTTGAGTTTTTTCGATCCAACGCGCGATCAACCCCAACGGAACGGCGGAAGGTGGAGATTGCACAATCCGCCCGACCGCTTCGGCAAAGTTCAACAAACACAAATAGTTTTCCCGTCCCTTGCGCACGACGACATTGCGCCGTTTAACCTGCGGATCGGGATAAAGTCGGGACAGTTCGCGTTCCAACTGACGTTGCAAATTGCGCGTATATGTGCTGATCCAGACCGATCCCGCATTTTTTTCAACCCAGACGCCCGCCGGCGCAAGATACCCCAACGTCTTGCCGATCCCCGTTCCCGCCTGCGCCAGAACCGTTACAGGAATCTCCTTATCTGTCTTCGGATCAAAAGCTTTAGCCGCCGTTTTGGCATAAGCCGTCTGATCATTGCGTTCTTCCACGACAAAATCTTTAATCGGACTGGCAAGCAGCTCCTTTAATTTTTTTTCGGCTTCGAATTCCTCGACCGGTTGTGTTCCCGCCGGCTGTATCGGCGCGCTTTCCTGCCATTCGGTCAGTCTGTCCCAAACGGCAAAGCCCGTCAACCCGACAATTCCGGTCGTCCGCGGATCTTTGCCCAACGCCGCCACAACGTCCGCACCCCAAATCCAACCGCCTTCGCGCGCCATCGTCAAAGCCAAAGCGGAAACGTTTTTGCGTTCTTCCTGATGAAACGCGGCAAGCTTGCCCAATAAAACCCGCGTAACGGAAAACAAGGTCTTCGTTTCCTCCAACGCATTACGGGGCAAAGTAACATTCAAAGCTTCCGCCAAGCCTTGCGTTGTCGGAACAACGTTTTGCGCCGGACAAACAAAAGCGAACAGCTCCAAAACGTCCAAGACCACTTTGGGCATTCGACCGCCCAAGCGACCTTTCATCAAAGACCGGTTGCACAATAAAACCGGCGCTCCGTCCGTTTTGCGGAACACTTCATGGGCTTTAACGACGGAAACGTCCTGTCCGTCCGCCGTAGCCAACACAAAATCTTTCACTCCCGCCGCCATCGCCAACGGCCGCTTTTCAGACAAAGTTCTTTAATCCTTTAAAGAGTTTACAAATCTTTTCATTCATTATAAGTATGTTATAATTTTATCGGAATCAAATACAAAAAGAGAGTACTGAACATGACAGCAGATTCAAGCATCGCAATGACCGCCAACGCTTGGCCGTTTGAAGAGGCACGCGCTTTGTTTAATGAAAAGTTGGGCGGAAAAGTCCCTGAAAAAGGGTACGTTTTATTTGAAACGGGTTACGGTCCGTCCGGTCTGCCTCATATCGGCACGTTTGGCGAAGTCGCAAGAACGACTATGGTCATGAACGCTTTTAAAACGCTTTATCCCGACATACCTGTCCGCCTGTTCTGCGTTTCGGACGACATGGACGGTTTGCGCAAAGTCCCCGACAACATTCCCAACAAAGAAATGGTCGGTCAATATCTGGGCAAACCTTTAACAAAAATCCCCGATCCGTTCGGCTGTCACGACAGTTTCGGACATCACAACAACAACTGTTTGAAAAACTTTTTGGACGCTTTCGGATTTGAATACGAATTTAAATCCGCCACCGAATTGTACACAACGGGCGTTTATGACAAAGCTTTATTAAAGGTCTTGGAAAATTACGAAAAAGTCATCAACGTGATTTTACCGACTTTGGGCGAAGAACGCCGCGCGACCTATTCTCCGTTCCTGCCGATCAGCCCGAAAACGGGCAACGTCCTGCAAGTCGCGATCACGGAAATTGACAAAGAAAACGGCACCGTTTCCTTTATTGACGAAGACGGTACGCCAACGACCGTTCCCGTTACGGGCGGACATTGCAAACTGCAATGGAAAGCCGACTGGGCGATGCGTTGGTACGCTTTGGGCGTTGATTATGAAATGTCTGGCAAAGACTTGATGGAATCCGTCAAGCTGTCGGGCAAGATCTGCCGCATTTTGGGCGGGGTTCCTCCGAAAAATTTGACGTACGAGCTTTTCTTGGACGAGAAAGGCGAAAAGATTTCAAAATCCAAAGGCAACGGCTTGTCCATGGAAGAATGGCTGAAATACGCTCCGGCGGAATCTTTGTCCCTGTTCATGTACCAAAAACCGAAAACAGCTAAACGTTTGTACTTTGATGTCATTCCCCGCGCCACAGACGAATATCTGAACTTTATCGGCGCTTACGACCGTCAGGAAGGAAAAGACAAATTCAACAACCCCGTCTGGCACATCCACAGCGGTAATCCGCCGAAACCGGAAACGGGACTTTCTTTCGGTATTCTGCTCAATCTGGTCAGCGTCTGCCATTCCGATGATCCGAAAGTGATCTGGAATTACATCTCGCGTTACGCCCCTGAAGCCAGTATCGACAAATGTCCGACTTTGGCGCGTTTGGTTCCGTATGCCGTCGCATACTACAACGACTTTGTCAAACCGACACAGAAATATCGCGCTCCGGCGGGAACGGAAATCACCGCGTTAAACGATCTGAAAGCCGAATTGGAAAAAATGCCTGAAAATATTTCCGGTGAAGATGTTCAAACCGTTGTCTACGAAATCGGCAAAAAATACTATGCGGACAATTTAAAAGGCTGGTTCAAGGTCATGTATGAAACACTTTTGGGACAATCGACAGGACCGCGCATGGGATCGTTTATCGCTTTGTACGGCGTTAAAGAATCCGTCACCCTCATTGAAAACGCTTTAAACGGAGCTTTATCCGCATAACAACACATAAAAAACGATAACCTTTTCCGGTTCCGATATCGGAAAAGGTTTTTTTATATCAAAATCCATCTTTTTTTTGACAAAATTTTTGCTATAATAGCCAAATAATTAAAAGGGAATCATTATGGCTGAAGCTACGGATCAAAAAAATTACAGAATAACTTTGTATATTGATACGCCAAAGCCTTTATTGCGTCCGTTTAAAGATTTCACAAAACATAATCAAATCGAAAGCTTGCTTACATCGAATTCATTGGATCCCGTCGCGATTACGGGACACGCTTTTATCGGCTTAACCGATAAAAACGGCAAAGAGGAACGTTGGGGATACACCTGCAAAGAGCCGCGTTTGTTCAAAGCCATTTGCGGTATGTCAGGAGAAATGGAAAAAGAGGATCATAATTCACCCTATAACGAAGCCATCATATGGAATATTTCAAAAGAACAATATCTGGCTGCAAATAAAGTCATTGAAGAGTTGAAAGAAAATCCGGGAACTTACAAGCTTTTTGAAAAAAATTGCGCTTCGGTTGCCACTAGCATTCTCAAAGCGGCAGATGTCCCCGATATCCCTGAAGGAAAAATGGGCTTGTCTCCTTACGGACTGGCTCTTAAAAAACGTGTTATGCTGGCTCAAAGACGGGCGGAAACAATAAAATTTAAAATACGAAACACGCTTAATTCTTTATTCGGAAAAGAAAAAGCGCCAAATGCGGCGTTATTAGACTCTTTACGATCCAAACCTGTTCCAGTCCCGATTAACAATGCTATGAAAGCTTTTAAAGAAGACAGAAAAAACAATCGAACATCACCGTTGGATTTCAACCGTGTGATAGCTTCCATTTCAAACATCAGGTCGGCAAAATAAAGAGTCTTGCTCTAAAATTTTTATTTTATCCTCGTGCCGTATTTGTTTTCCTTGTCACTTTTCAAACACAAGGAAGATAACAAAATGACTAAAGACACAAGAAACAATGAAGACGACAACGCAGTGAAAAAATCGTCGTCAGTTCGCGCAAAATATAAAGAAACCCCCATAAAAGCCATAGGAGCCAACATCCATAACCCTGTATGACCTATGTCATGCAACCTGCGAACGGCAACCGCCCATACGGGCAACACACAGCAAATCGCATAAACACCCGCCCCGTATCTTCCAACAATGACACCGACGAGAATCGCAAAAAAACAATTGAAAAATACAACCGACCAAAACATTGTTCTGTTCGCCCTCCCCGAAAAAACAAAATATTTTTTCCAAGATTCAATAAAATATAAAAAGGTCTGAGAAAATGTCATAAACGAAGATGTATCAAATATTTCTTTGATATTTTCGTGAACCCGTTCTTTTGTTTCCTGAATATCCGTCATTGGCATTTTTCCTTTTTTAGAAAGTCATAACCAGTGTAAAAGAAAAAATTCAGAAGAACATATACAAAAAAAGCTTATAAAACAATCGGATATAAACTTTCAACGTTCTTAAAAAAAATAAAAAAACATATATTCTGTCGCTTGCAAGACAGGAAAATGACATGTTTGTTTCGTTTGAATATATTTCAGTCTTTTTTGTTATATCGGGATTTGTTGCAGCTTTTATAATTTTAACTGATATCAGCGGATTGCGAGCGCAAACAATAACAAAAATCACTTGGTTTTTAACAGGATTGTGGGGATCATGGCTGGGATTGTATGTTTATTTCAAAGTCATCAAACCTTTTCAAAAAAAAGGACATGACGACCAAGAACCTCTTTTCCCGGAAAAAATATTACTGTCTACAGTATACTCCGGCGCCGGTTGCGTTTTAGCCAATATCCTGTCTTCCTTTTTTTTGATCGAACTTCAACCCGACACCAATTTCCTGCCTTATTTATGGGGCTTGAATTATCTGAGCGCTCTTTTCATCGGAATCGCCTTCCGCTATGCAGTCATCTTTCCAAACAAAGACAATCCCCCCATGCCAAGAGAGGTGATAAAAAAATCAGTCGAAAACGATTTCCTGCCCTTAACCGTATGGCAAACAGGTGTATCCTTTTATGAAACAATTGTGTTTTTAAAAAATGATAGTATATTCTATAATCACAACTGGGATTTTTACTTTATGTTACAAATTGCTTCTTTTTCAGGTTTTCTGGTAACATATCCGGTAAAAAAAAACATTTTCAAATGGAAAGAAATACCACCGTTCAATTTATGGAGAACTATCATTAAAAAATCACTTAAATTTATATTATATACAGTTGCAGTACTTATTATCATCGGTACAACAGGTCTGTTATTTTTGGATCCTCTTGTAAAAACGGGGCTGAATAAATATGGATCTGATATTTTAAAAACACCGTTCAAAGTAAATCATGTCTCAATTTCCCTGCCTAAGATGCAAATGACTCTGAACGATTTGAAAATAGAGAACCCAAAAGGATACACACTTCCTTATTTAATGGATATAAAATCCATCGTCATCCGTCTGGACGGAAAAACTTTACTGTCCGATACGACTGTTATCAAAAATATTGATATATCGGGAGTTAGAATTTCTTATGAAATGCTTGGAGATAAAAGCAACATTTCCGAGCTGTATAAAAATATGTCTTCTTCTAAAGAATCCGTTTCCGAACAACTTTTACACGAAAACGAAAAAGAAGGTGTTCAGAAAAACAAACAGCAATCGAAAAAAGACTTTATCATTCAACAATTGTCTATAACACAAGCTTTTACAGATGTCGTCCTGTCCAACGAATTTATTAATGCGCCGATCGAATTCACACTCGCCTTGCCTGATATGAATTTACATGATATCGGATCAAAAAAAGACCCTGTCAGCATGGAACAAATTGGTTCTTATATTCTGGATACGATTTCATTGAATATCAGTGATAATGTGGCAAAAAACAACACGTCTCGCACGAATAACGAGCCATTAAACCTGAATAAAATTTTAAACAGTATTTTCACACCTTAAAATAAAAAAGCACTTTCAAATGAAAAAAAATAATTTTAATTTCGCGAACAGAACAATAAATAAAAAAATCATAAATATATTCATTTAAATTTTTGATCTACTTTAAGTTATCACTTGATTATAAAGTCTAAATAGAAATAATACTTGACTATATCCGTATGATTTTTCACATAAATTCTTCATTTGTATTTTATATTGACGAAAGAATTTTTGTTCGCTACCCTTCCAACAAAATGTTTGATCCTGACGAGAAATAAAATGCAAATTTTAAAAAAAATAGCAAACAGCCCGATGATAGCCAACTATCACAAAATGTGGCCTTATGTAAAACCGTACAGGGTTCGGGCTTTGCTTGCCGTTCTTATTACAATTCCGATCGGTTCTTTTGATGCTTTGACCGCATGGATTCTAAAACCTTATATGGATATCGTTCTAGTCGAAAAACAAGCCATGGCCGTTTCTTTGATGCCTTTGGTCATTGTTTTGGGCAGCGCTTTGCAAAGCTTGTGCAACTATGGGGCAGTTTATTTAAACACTTGGGTCGGACAGAAAATCACAATAGATTTGAAAATGGATCTTTACCGCAAGTTGTTATTTAAAGACGCTTCGTTTTTCGATCACACTTCCTCCGGAGAAGTGATCATGAATTTCAACACTTGTGCGGAATCCGCTTGTAGCGGATTGCTGTCAAATGTCAAATTGTTTACAACCCGTTTTTTTTCCTCCGTTTCTTTAATCTGCGTCCTGTTCTGGAATTCATGGCAACTTTCAATTGTTGCTTTATTTTTCATGTTCATAGCTTTATACCCGCTAACGACTGTCAGAAAAAAAATAAAACAATTGATGAATAAGCAAATTGGTGGCATTTCCGCCATTACAACACATTATAACGAAACTTTTTCTGGAAACCGGATCATTGCCTCATATAACTTGCATGGACACGAGGAACAGCGTTTTTTTAAAGATCTGAAGGACATGTTCCATGTACAAATGAAAATGGTTCAAAAGACCGGTATGTTGTCCCCTTTGATCCATTTCATCGTTTCTTTGGGAATTGCCGGAGCCATTTGGTTGGGCAGCTATCTGATCGTTACCGGAGAAATCACCAGCGGCAACTTTGTTTCTTTCATTGCCGCCCTATTAATGCTGTACACGCCGATGAAGGGGATCGGAGCCAGTTATACGGCTGTTCAAATGTCATTTATCATGATGGAAAAAGTCTTCGGCATTCTTGATTCCATTCCGAGTGTACGCAACATAGACAATCCCGTTCCCTTGAAAAAGATTCATAAAAGAATTGAATATAAAAACGTTTCTTTCGAATATACGGCAAACAAACCGGTTTTGAAAGACGTTTCCGCCGATATTGAAATCGGGAAAATGTATGCCTTTGTCGGCAATTCGGGAGGAGGTAAAACGACTTTTGTCAATTTGCTGCCCCGTTTTTACGACATAACAAAAGGTGAATTGCTGATTGACGGAATTCCCGTTCAAAATATAGATCTGCATGATTTACGAGAGAATATCGCCATTGTGTTTCAAGACAATTTCCTGTTTTCCGGAACAATAAAAGACAATATTTTATTGGGGAAAACGGATTACTCTGAGGAAGATTTGAAAAAGGCGATAAAGAACGCTTGTCTGGATGAGTTTTTAAATACCCTGGAGAAAGGTTTGGATACGGAAATCGGAGAAAGAGGCATCTTGTTGTCGGGAGGACAGAAACAACGTGTCGCGATTGCCCGAGCCTTCATGAAAAACGCTCCTGTTGTCATTCTGGATGAAGCGACTTCCGCTTTGGACAATAAATCCGAAGCTATTGTTCAACAAGCCATTGACAATCTAATGAAAGACAGAACTGTTTTGGTCATAGCCCATCGTTTGTCTACAGTGAAAAATGCCGATAAGATATTTGTGATCAACCAAGGGCGAATAGTTGAAAGCGGTTCTCATGAAGAGCTTTTGAAAAAAGGTGGAGAATATGCCTCCCTTTATGAAATGCAATTCAAAAAAAAGACCTCATGATATACAAAAAACCCCATTAACCGAAAACATTTATGAAATGCCCTTCAAAAAAAGGTATCCTAACTCCTCCCTATAGGGAGGGGGCATAATTTTTATCAAATTCAACAATAATTTCATGGAGTGTATGTTTTGCGTTTTGTGCAACATCTTCATTGGCATCGGTACAAGTAATCAGAGCCTTCCACAGTGCCCACCCTCTTGCCCTGTCAATGGTGGCTTGATCCAGATCCTGAACAAAACATTTTCTGCTTTGTTTATCAAAGAAAGTCCAAGCCATAGTATAATCACAGGCAGGATCACCGATCCCCATAATACCGAAATCTATCACTGCGCAAAGACTGCCGTTTTTCACAAGCAAATTGCCCGATGCCACATCTCCGTGTATCCATCTTGGTTTTTGTTCCCATTTTGATGAAATCGCTTGTTCCCACAAAATACGAAATTTTTCTGTTGGCAGGTCATTTTTGTGCGCTTCAAGAGCCTCATCAACCTGATGACTGTAAACTTCGGGGCTTGCTCCCCTGTAAAAGTTTTGCTTACCTGCTTCAGGAGCGCCTGTTGTATCTATACTTTGAAGTTCCCTTAAAAAAGATGCTAATTCTTTTGCAAAACAACATTTATCACTGATATTATCTTCACTTGCCGTTTCACCAGCTAAATAGCTGTTGACCGACCAGATAAATGGATAATCTTCCGACGGCTTTCCGATTGCAATCGGATTTGTAATGGGCAAAGACAAGTGCTTGGCCAAAAACGGAAGCCACTTTGCTTCTTTTTCCACTTGCGCGACATAGTCGGATCCGCTTGGCAAACGAACAGCCATTTTATTACCCAAATGAAAAGTACGGTTGTCATGACCATCTTTTGCTACAGGATATACTTCAAGACCGCTCCATTCGGGGAATTGTGTATCGATCATCTTTTTTACTAATGCTGTTGTGATTTCCATAAATATTTATCTTTCCCCTTTTAGATCTTGTAGGAATCTATATGAAATGAAGACCGTCCGCCGAAACAAAAAAAATAAGCGAAAAGGACTCTATTGTTTTTCACTCCGCCTCATCTTGAATCAAGTTTTTATCTTTAAACCCTTTGTATATGAGTTGGAAAACGCTGCCCGTGGAAATTTTATTTTTTTCAGTAAATGCCACAGGACGGCAAAGTTCAGCGACTTTCATCCCGATTTTTGCTGAAAAAAAGCCGCTGGTCAATCCTTGACCGATCTTGGCGGACAAATTCCCCAAAAATCCAATGCCCCAATACGAAGCCACATCCGTCAACAATTCGGCACTGCCCGCCGTAAGCATGTTTTTAAAGATCTCTTTATAAATTTGATAACGGACATAAGCGCTTAAAGACACGCCGTAACATTGAGCCAGTTGATTCATCATTTTAATATTGGAGCTCCAGACAAACAGCATGTCCGTAATGGCAAAGGGACTGACGGCAACAAAACAAGCCGCTTGAAAACCGTTGACGGAAATGATTTGAACGGCTTTTTTATCGATATACGGTTCCAATATCAAATCGCTGTACGCCTTTTTTACATCTTGCGCCAACAAACATGAAGAAGCCTTTCTTTTCCACTGCAAAAAACTTTCCTTTATCACCGGATCGGTATTATAAACTTGGTTCGCCAGAAAATTATAAACGTCTTGACGATTATCGCTTTCAACGCAATCCTTTTGTTTTTGAAACGTCATAAAAGAAGAAATCTCTTTCAAAGACAACAGCAAAAACCCTAGAACAGCCAATCCGATAATCAGCAGATAAACACTTGTTAAAAACAAAGAAGTATTCATAGCTTCAATTAAAGTGTTATACATCTGAAGCATCATAAAAACAGTAATTGAAATTAAAAACAAAAGAAACGGATTTTGATACCATTTTCTGGTAATATTCACTTCCAATTGTTCATCGGGGAAATTAATGCTTTTAATGCTTTGACACATTTCTTTTGTTACTCTTATTTTTTTTAATTTGGGGATTTCATTTTCTTGTGCCATTTCATTTATCTCCGAGAATAAAATCAATCACATTATACATTTCTATATTCGGCAGCTCCTCATCTGCGCCGACAGCAACCGGCGCCAAAGGCGAAAAAAAGACTTTACCGACTTCCTCTTTAAAGTTTTCAATATATTCCCTTGTCAACATTTTCGGCAGTTCGATACCATCCGTTCCATTGGGGAAGTAATAACAATTCTGATCGCCTTCATAATTTATGGATTGCACGGCAACAGAAGCAACGGAACGATATTTTATTTTGTTGCGTTCCAATTTTTTGTCAAAAATCTTTTCAGACGCTTCCACCGCGACACTTTTTAAAATCCCCGTCAATGTTTCTATGCGTTTTGCTTCATGGGAAACGTAATCCGCTTTTGTCGCCACAAAGAGGATTCCTTCAATTTTAAAAGAATGGAAAAGACGGGACAAAAGCCAATTTTGCATTCCGTAAGAAAAATTTTTAAGCAATTCATATAAAGCGAATTTTAAATCCCTCCATGATTTGTGACCTTTTTGCAGATGCCCGAGACAGTCGATCAAAACGATTTGTTTGTTCAAGTTCTTAAAATGCGTATAAAAAGGAATGATCTTTTCTGTCTTATAAGCTTCATAACGTTGTTGCAATTTTTTTAATAAAGCACTTTGTACGGGCATATCCTTTTCCCAAACCCACGGGAAAAAATTGACATATGTATAAAGATCCGCCTGATTATCCGGCAAGACGAAACGACCCGGCTGTAAATAAGCGAACCCTTTATCTTTTAATTTTAACAACCATTTACGATAATCGTCGGCAATCTCCAAAATCTTATCATTAAGTTCCGTTTCTCCCATTTCCTGTTCGTTGCGAGATAAAAAAGCGGCTTTATCGACCCAATCAAGCCCCGTTTCTTGAATATTTTTCAGATAATCTTGTAAATTTTCGCTCCATTGCGCATAAGACTTTTCCAACATCGGCAAATCAAGCAACCATTCACCGGGATAATCTACAATCTCCAAAAAAATTTCTTTTTTCCCGAACATAATTTTCAAACAAATTTCACTTTCCTCTTTTGTCGACTCCGGCCATTGCGGATTTTTCGATAACAACCGCGTAATATTGTCTCCGTAAGGAAAAGCTTTGGCATCCCGAGGAAAATCGGGAACAATTGATACCTGCAAAGTCGGATCGCGTTGCAGCTGATAGATCAAAGATGTGATAAATGTTGTCTTACCGCTTTTAGACAGCCCCGTTACCCCCAAACGAATTCTTTTACAAAAATAGTTTTCTTTAAAAGAACGGGTCTGCTTTTTTATAAAAGGCAACAACTTGCTTGCAAAACCGCCTTTTTCATTTTCTGTTTGATCCGACGTCATTTTTTCCTCTTTTTAAAAAGCATATTTTATATTTAATCGAACAAAACCGGTTTTCAATATAAGTTTACCACTGATGATCATTTCGTTTAAAACAGATTGCCAGTCCGTTTTCCACTTTCACAGTCGAATATTCTGGAATTTTTCATATTTTGCTTTGATTTTTCTGAAAATCCACAACAGGTCAAAATCATAAAAAAAAATAAAAACGCAAAATCCGCTTCAATTCTCACGAGGCTTATCATGGCAAGCTTTCATCATACTTAACGCTCTTATTCTTTTACGCCATAGCACATCGGACAGGATAGCGGGACGATATGTTTCAATTTCTTCTTTTGTCAATTTAACATTTTTACAAACCGAATAAATCATGTTTATTTTCCGGTAACATTTATCAAGCTCTTCATTAAAAGCTTGCAGGTTGAAATCGGGTTTTCCGTAACGGTCCGCCAAAACGGAATAAATAAAAACCTTAACAAATTTGTCGTGTTTAAAACCCGCTGTCAGCTCTTCAACAAACTTCATCTTTTTTTTCAGCCTCATAAGATTGAAATCTTTCCATCTCATGTGTTGACGGCAAACAAAGCGGATGATGAAATGGTAGGATTGAGGCACTTTCAAACGGTTTAAAAAACCTTTTGTCAGAATCCCCATCCCTATGACATCGTGGTTATAGTGCTTTGGAAAATCTCTTTCAGGTGTGAACGGTTTTCCAATATCATGAAAAAGCACTGCCCAATAAAGCGGAAAAATATCTTCGTCGGGAATATCTTTCAAACCGTCTATAATTTTTAAAGCCGAAGCAATATGACCTCCCGTATTTCCTTCAGGATGTTTTTCGGGATCTTCCGGACTATGCGAAAAATATGAAGAAATTTCCTTACAATAAAAAGACCATAAATTCAGTTCTCCCATTAAAAGAAAGAATTTTGACGCTTTCCTTGCTAAAAACACTTTTGAAATTTCAGCATAAAATCTTTCTTTTGAAACGGAATAAAGTTCTTGCGAGGCTACAATCTTCCGTATAGCCTGAATTGTCGACGCACTTAGTCTGAAATCAAGTATCGCTGCGAACCTGACGGCTCTGAGCGCCCGCAAAGGATCTTCGGTAAAATGGTTTTCATCAACAATGTCTAAAACCCTGTCGGACAAGTCTTTCAACGCCCTGTCCGTCAAAGACGTGTGAACAGGATTTTCATGCTCATCCATAACAAAAGTGTTGATGGTAAAATCCCTTCTTTGCAAGTCTTCTTCCAAAGAAACCAAGGGATTGAAATCAAATTCAAAACTTTTATGCCCAATCCCTGTTTTTCTTTCTTTCCGCGCCAAAGCGAATTCCTCGCCGTTTGAATCAATAAAAACCGGAAAAGATTTTCCGACTTTTTTCAACCCCATGGAAAGCATATCATTTTCACACCCGCCGACAACGACCCAATCTTTATCCTCCGGTTTTTTCCCAAGCAATTTATCCCTTGCATAACCGCCGACAATATATTTTTTCATACGACTTTTCACCCTCCCCAGTAAAAGAAAGACATAAACCGTATATCCGTTTATCTGTAAAAAAACAGCCATACCCTGTTTATAACTTTTTAATTAAAACACCTCACGTTTCAAAATATGATATTATTCTTAACAAAGTAAAACACGATCATATCCCTTTCATAAAAACCTCTGGCAGGATTCACTGTTATCGCCCGATTGCTCACCTTCATCGTTTAAATTAATCTCCCTTTAGAGACTTTCCGGAAAGCGTGCATTTCTTTCTTTGTTCCCCAAGAACAGTATCATTTCATTTTCAACATACAAATTTTAAAGTAAATATATCTGTCTATTGTTTTCTTTTTTTTAACCGAAAAGATCAGAAAGATTTTGATAAATATCAAAGGACGAAAGATTTCTTTGAACACAATACGACGCAATGATACTTTTCCTTTGAACATAGAGCCGATCTTCCCCTCATTTCTCCCGCACAATGAAATGATTTTTTGATAAATTTCTTTTTTTAGTGTCATTGCCAATTATCCAAAGTTAAAGAAGACAAACTGCGTCCGAGGCCCAACAATTCCTGTATGACCTTCGCCCGACCGAGAAGCTTTTTGCCCATGTCTGTTTTGGTTATTCTGTCGGGGCGGC
>CALXOZ010000019.1 GCA_944390195.1 uncultured Alphaproteobacteria bacterium | reverse complement strand
ACAGTAAGTTTTTGAAGGTTTTATAAAAAACAAAAGAACCCGTTGAAAACAATGGGTTCTTGTCCAAAATGGCGGAGGACGTGGGAGTCGAACCCACTCACGGGTTTAACCCCGTGTACGGATTAGCAATCCGCTGCATTACCGTCCTGCCCGTCCTCCGTCGCTTTTCTTTCTAACGAAACTTTTCTGTCCCGTCAACCGAAAAATAAATTTAATACGTTATTTTTATTTCCCCTTTAAAAAACGATATGGCAACCGTCTTTTTTAACGGTGCAACATCGCTTCGGATAAATGCGAGGATACTCTGTCGGCTTCAAGAGATCTCTTTTCAGGATCACGTAGAATCGAATCACGAAGTTTTTGATTCATTTTCGAATTTTCCGGTGTTCCACCCAGTTCAACCGTCACAGCCGCATTTTTTGCAAAACGCTTTACCAAAGATTTATCACTTAATTTTGTCATATCGGCAACTTCCTCACCCTGCTAACCGGAGCATAGTATTCGTGCTCCAACTCATCATCCAATATTTCCGCGACTAAAACCTTTTCTTCCTTTTGCAAAGACGTCAAAGCCATCGGAGACAAATATTCCAGTAGTATAGCGCGTTTAGAATCCCGCATCAACAGGCCCGTTTCCACGCCATCATAAAAAAAGCGAGGATGATCGGGAACGCCTGTTCGCGCACGGATACAAAACAACAGTTCCCCGTCTTTATTTTGCACTACGTCGTAAAGACCTTCCTTTTCAGCCATCGCTTTTTCCTTTCGTCAAGCATCCAGTTTTTTCTTGACCATTTCATTTAACATGGCGGGGTTGGCTTTTCCTTTCGAAGCACGCATCGCCTGACCGACAAACCAGCCCAACAGTTTTTCCTTACCGCCTTTATATTCCGCGACTTTATCGGGATTAGAGGCTAAAACATCATCAACCATCTTTTCAATAGCGGACGTGTCCGTTACTTGTTTCAAGCCTTTTTCTGCAACGATCTCATCAGGCGTTTTTCCTTCTTCAACCATAAAGATGAAAACGTCTTTTGCTATGCGCGAAGAAATCGTCCCGTCATTGATCAAATCGACCATACGTCCCAGATTTTCCGGTTTAACGGGACTTTCAGAAATGGATTTGCCTTGTTTGTTTAAAACGGCAAACAAATCACCCATAATATAGTTCGCCACTTTCTTAGCATCATGACCTTTTGCAGCAGCTTCAAAATAATTGGCAATTTCTTTTTCCGCAACCAGCTGTCCGGCATCATAAGCAGGTAAATTATAATCTTGAATAAACCGCTTTTTCTTTGCATCCGGTAATTCCGGCATTTCGGAACGTAAACGTTCAATCAACGCATCGTCCAAAACTAACGGAATCAGATCGGGATCGTAAAAATAACGATAATCAACAGCCGTTTCTTTAGAACGCATCGATTTTGTTTCACCTTTGACAGAATCGAATTTACGCGTTTCCTGAACGACTTTTCCACCGCTTTCGATCAATTCAACCTGACGCATGGCTTCATATTCGATTGCCTGCATGACAAAGCGGATCGAGTTGACGTTCTTGATTTCTGCTCTGGTTCCGAACGGTTCACCCGGACGATGCACGGAAACGTTGGCATCACAACGCATCGACCCTTCGTCCATATTGCCGTCACAAGATCCGATATAACGCACGATTGAACGCAGTTTACGCAAATAAGCCCCCGCTTCTTCGGGCGAACGGATATCCGGTCGAGACACAATTTCCATTAATGCGACACCGGCACGGTTCAAGTCGACAAACGTCTTGCTGGGGTGCTGATCGTGCATCAATTTTCCAGCGTCTTGTTCCAAATGCAAACGTTCAATCCCTATCCGGCGCGTTTCCCCGTTTTCCAGATCAACATCAATATAACCGTCTGAAATAATCGGATGATCCGACTGAGAAATCTGATAACCGTTCGGCAAGTCTGCGTAATAATAGTTTTTACGGGCGAAAATGGATTTTTTATTAATAGTCGCGTTCAAACCGAACCCTGTACGGATAGCCTGTTCAACACATTCATGATTGATCACGGGCAACATACCGGGGAAGCCGGCATCGACAAAGCTGACTTGCGTATTTGGTTCAGATCCGAAAGCCGTTGCCGCACCGGAAAACAGTTTTGCTTTCGAGATGACTTCGCAATGGACTTCCAGTCCGACAACGATTTCCCAGTCACCTGTTTCACCTTTAATGATATAAGACATCTTATTTTCCTCCTACGCGCAAAGGACGGATCGGCATACCGGACATATTTTCGATCGTTCCGGCAACGCGCAAAATCGTTTCTTCCTGAAATGAATTTCCTATAACCTGCAAACCGATTGGCAGACCGTTGACTTCGGAAGTCCCTGCCGGAACACAGACCGCCGGCAGTCCCGCCAAAGATGAAGGAACGGTGAAAACATCATACAGCTGCATTTTCAGCGGATCGTTTGTACTATCATCGTCTTTACCGAATGCCGTTTCCGGAGCCGCCGGAGCCAAAATCACATCGACTTTTTCATACGCTTTGGCAAATTCCTGACAGAGCAAACGACGCACTTTCTGCGCTTTAAGATAGCAGGTTTCATAATAGCCTTCCAACAAAATACATGTACCGATCATGATACGGCGTTTAACTTCTTTACCAAAGCCTTCGGTACGCGTTTTTGTGTACATGTCGTCCAAGCTGTTACCATCAACACGCAGACCGTATTTAACACCGTCATAACGCGCCAGATTGGAAGATGCTTCCGCCGGAGCAATCAGATAATACGTCGGCAAGGCATACTGTGTCGAAGGCAGAGAGATATCAACGATTTCCGCCCCTGCCGCTTTTAATTTTTCGGCTGTTCGTTCCCAAACATGGCGGACATCGGCGTTCAATCCCTTATCCGGATTGTATTCACGAGGAATACCGATTCTCAGCCCCTTTACGTCACCGGTTAAGGCTTTTTCATAGTTTGGAACAGGGACATTGGCGGAAGTGGAATCTTTTGGATCGAATCCTGCCATAGCTTCAAGCATGATCGCTGTATCGCGCACCGTACGGGTCATTGTTCCCGCTTGATCCAAAGAAGACGCAAAAGCAACCATCCCCCAACGAGAGCAACGACCGTATGTCGGTTTGCATCCAACAATCCCGCAGAAAGAAGCCGGCGTGCGGATCGAACCGCCCGTATCGGATCCTGTTGCCGCCATACACAATCCTGCCGCGACCGCTGCCGCGGAACCGCCTGAAGACCCGCCCGGAATTAAAAATTTATCCGGATTGGTTTTATCTTTGTACGGATTGCGGACGGCTCCGTAATAACTGGTCAAATTTGCCGTTCCCATAGCAAACTCATCCATATTCGTCTTGCCCAGCATGACGGATCCTTCATCTTCCAGCTTTTGAGAAACGGTTGATTCGTAAGGAGGCACAAAACCGTCTAAAATATGAGAACACGCCGTTGTACGCACACCTTTTGTGCAATACAAGTCTTTCATGCCAACGGGAATCCCTTCCATTTTACCGGCTTTTCCGGCGGCACGACGCTCATCGGACTTTTTAGCACGCTCCAGCGCAATTTCCGGTGTTTCCAGAACATAAGCGTTCAGCTCGCGCGCTTTTTCCATTTCTTTTAAATGAGCCTGCGTCAATTCAACCGCTGAAAATTCTTTTTTAGCCAAGCCGTCTAAAGCTTCGGCAATTGTCAATTCAACTAAATCGGTCATTTTTCACTCCACAACTTTCGGAACAAGAAAATAACCGTCCATCGATTCCGGTGCGTTCGCCAAAATCTCGTTACGGATATTCCCGTCTGTAATTTCATCTTCGCGCTCGCGAAGCTTCATATCTTCCACGACTGAATTCATCGGTAAGACATTATCCGTATCAACATCTTTAAGCTGATCGACCCACCCCAAAATTTTCGTCAGTTCGCCGACCATTTCATCCATATTTTCTTCGGGAATTCTTAAACGGGAAAGAATCCCCAGTCTTTTGACCATTTCCCTGTCGATTGACATAGGTATACCTGCTCCTGTATTACTAAAAAAACAAACTTTTTAGAAAGTAACATTTACCATGAATAACAGCAAGCCCAATCCCGAATTTTCTTTAGAGGATTTTATAAATTCCGTTGCCAAAGCGACAACTTTGGTCGGTTTGGACATCGGAAAAAAAACAATCGGCGTCGCCGTATCGGACACATTATGGTTGACCGCAACACCATTAAAGACAATCTTCAGAAAAAGTTTCAACTATGACATGAACGAGTTGGCGAACTTGTTAAAAGGGCGTGAAATAGGAGCTTTCATTGCCGGTTTGCCGTTGCAAATGAATGCCGAAGAAGGACAACAAGCTCGATACACACGCGAACAGGCTTTGGAAATTGCCGGCTTTTATCAAAAACCCGTCTTTTTCCAAGATGAAAGATTTTCATCCGCCTGCACCGAACGCATTATGATCGAAGCTTATGACATGAGCCGAAAAAAAAGAAAAGAAAAACTTGATGCCGGCGCGGCGGCTACGATTTTGCAAACCTTTCTGGATAAAATCCGTTATCAATCATCTTAAAAAACCTCTCTCCTAAAAGAGGGATTGTTTTCATCTTAAAAAAACCAGAATCTTGAGTCATATCGGTCAAAAAAAGATCGGAGAAAAATATGCTACAAAAATTTTATTCTTTCATCAAACGGTTCAGCTTGCCGACAATCGTCCTGCTTTTTTTAATTTATTGCTTTTCAGACGGAACGCTTTGGACGGACTTTCACGGTTACTTGATTTCATTGCAAGTCCCGCTCCGGCGCGCTTTATTGGCCATCATGATCTTTCTGGCATTAAACTATGTCCTGCATTGGTGCAAAGACGCTTTTTTGTGGCGCTTGTTCAAACACGTCCACCTGAATAAAACAACAGAAAACTCGGCAAACGCCATCTTGGGATATTTGTCCATTTTAATTTCCGCTCTTATCGCCTTATCCGTCTTAGGCGTAAACCTGAAAAGCCTCGGCTTGCTAGTCAGCGCGCTTTCCGTCGGTTTAGGTTTCGGTTTGCAACATATCGTCAACAACTTTATTTCAGGCATTCTTATTTTATTTGAACGCCCTTTCCGCATCGGGGATTGGATCGTTGTCAATGACAACGAGGGTATCGTCCGCAAAATCAATATCCGTTCCACCGAAATAGAAACTTTCGATAAAGCTCTGATCATTGTCCCGAACGCCGATATCATATCAGGTGAATTAACCAACTGGACTTTAACGGATTCCCAAGGACGTTTAACCATCTCCGTCGGGGTCGGGTATGATTCCGATTTGGAAAAAGTTTTGCGACTTGCCGTTGAAACCGCGAAAAACGACGACAGAATACTTACAGACCCGCCCGCTTCTGCAATTGTTACCTCTTTTGACGACAGCAGTATCGGCATTCAATTGCGTTGTTATATTAAAGACATTATGCAACGTTCATCCATTAAAAGCGATATGATCATCCGCTTGCATAAAATATTTAAAGAAAACAATATTGAAATACCGTTCCCGCAAAGAGTTGTACAAATTTTAAAAGACAAATAAAAATCAACCCCGTCCTTTACGCTTTTTTATCGACCTTGAATCGAACGCATCACTTTTAATACCACAGGCGGTAATGTATTGCTTTGCCGGTTTCTGACAGGCAGACGGGATACTGATTGATCGCCGGTTTGCGACAAAATATCTTTTCCCTTTTCAGAAACCGCCATGTTTTCAACCCGATCAAAAAAAGAGGGGGGAATATATGATTTCCCGTTCAACAGGCACAATCCGGAAATTTGTCCGTTAGAAATGGAAGACACTTGTCGCGATCCCCTTTGTCGAATATTTTCCTGAATTTGAGCTAGGTACTGTTTTTCATAAGCTTCCTGATAATTTTTATAACCATACCACGCTTCAAAGCTTGCCTGCATAGCTTTTGTTTCGTCTCCGGTTTTATCCATTTGAGCGACATAAGCCTGCATCATCGGTGTTTTCATTTCTTTTTCAAACACTTGAGGATATTTTTCCCTCATTTGATACGCAAAAGCCGCTTGATGCGCACAAGCATCGGCTTCCAACGCCCGATTCAATTTGATAAAATCATATGCGCTCAGCCCTGCAATAAAGCCTGTTACATCCGGTTGACCCGTTTTTTCAACCAACCGGTCGATCTGACGAATATGTGTACACTCGTGGATCAAAACCGGCGCCAGATCTTTTTGCATGAAATAGGAATCCAAACGCACGACTTTACGGTCATAATCACATGCCCCATTTACACCGAACATTGTATCATATGTAAAAGAATACCCTTTAAAAGCAACAGCATTCATCACTTCCCGCCCTTTAGGCGTTTCATAGGCAATGTTCAAAAGAGTGGCGAATTTTTCACGATCGGCTCCCGTTTGAGCATAGATGGAATTATTTAATTTTGCCAGACACTCAAAATCGGATTTTTGCTCCACCATGTTACCTCCTGTTATTTTCACGACCGGCAACGGCAACAACTATTCTTTTGTCCTTTAAATTCGACGTCTTGACAAGATTTCCGTTTTGATCACGATCCGGCATGGACAAAACAGACTTATCCGCCTTTGCTTTGGGAACTGAATCAGCATAATCCTGAACCATGGCGACAATTTCTTTTTTATCCTCCGGTGTAATTGAAAACGGCTTTCCGCTGTTTAAAAAATCAGCCGATATATACGGCTCCCCTTTATAACAGCACATCCGCAATACATCTTGAACGGGATACTCTTTTGAAAAACAATTGGGATTCCGACTGGCTTTAGCGTATTTGCAAATATCTTTCACCCCTTGTTTATGCCATTTATCATAGCATTTGCGATAATAATCACTTTCATACCACGCCTTAAAAGAGGACTGCATGGCTTTTTTTGCGTCATTAGACTTGTTCATCTCGGTTACATAGGCGCGGAACACAGGTAATCCCTGTTTTTTTGCGCTTTCATATACTTCCGGTAAAATACTTTTGCATTCATACACAAAAGCCATTTCATGAGCAACCGCATCAGCTTCCAGCGCACGACGTTGCCTAAGCATCGAAGAAACTTTCATCTCTTCATATTTCGGGCTTTTAGGATTTTCAAAAGCAAACTGAATCGCATGACGTCCTTCATGAACAAGCGTTCGAATCATATATTCCTCACTGCAGCTCGGATTGATCAGAATCTTCTTGGCGTCAGAATCACAAAAACCGCCGAAGTTCCCTTTTTCAAAAGCGAAGGAATACCCAAATTTGGATAATGTCATCAATGTCCGGCGCCCTTCTGGCGTTTTCATTACAGAATTAAGGATATTTTCAAATAAAATTTTTTCTTTTGCCGCATCTCTTTCGGAAGAAGCCGTAAAAGCGTTTGACAAAGTCTTTTTCACTTGTTGGATGTTAGAAGCATTCTTAGACTTGGGTAATTTTTTTGAGAATAATGATCCGAACACAGTCTTTCTTCCCATATAATTCCATCACGCGTATTTGGCTGCATCTTAGAAAAAGGAGAAAAGTTTGTCAATTTATTCTGTCCAAATTATCGTTGTTCCTGACTTGAAAGCAGACGTCTTTCAATATTGGACGGTTCCCGAAAAAATACCATCCTTTTATGAAATCTGTTTTTTTAATTTGCGCGACGAAAATATCGTCAAAGCGCGAATTTGATTTCAAAACTTTTCAAGAAAAAAGGAAACCGGCAATGTCATCACTCCGGATGAAAGCATGGATACAAACCCGCCATCTGAAAAAAGATTTTATGATCTGTTTCCCGGTAACAAAAACACCCCTCTTTCGAATCAACCCACGTCTAAAGAGGGAACAACTGTTCCCCCCTGTCGATATTATTTCAACGCCCTTTTTGACTTAATCTTGTTGAAATAAAAGAGATCGGTTTTTCCTGTAAAGACGCCGGTTTGATAAGCTCTCCGTTTTTATTTCGTTCCGCCATGTGTAAAACGGATTTATCCATTTTCGCTCCGGCAACGGAATCGGCATAGTCTTGTAACATGAAGACAATTTCTTTTTTATCTTCCGGCGTAATTGAAAACGGTTTTCCGCTGTTCAAAAAATCAGCAGACATATATGGCTTCCCTTTATAACAGCACATCCGCAATACATCTTCGACAGGGTATTCTTTTGAAAAGCAATCTGGATTTTTAGCCTTTTTAGCATATTCACAAACATGCCCTACTCCGTCTTTGTGCCATTTATCATAATAATTACGGTAATAATCACATTCATACCAAGCTTTAAAGCATGCCTGCATAGCCTTCCGTTCATCATGCGATTTGTCCATTTCATTTACATAAGCATGAAACATGGGCAAGCCCTGTTCTTTTGCACTTTCATACACTTTCGGTAAAACATTTTTACACTGATAAACAAAAGCCATTTCGTGAGCAACCGCATCGGCTTCTATCGCACGACGCTGTCTGAGCAATGAAGCCACTTGCATTTTTTCGTAACTCGGGGCATTCGGATTTTCCAAAGAAAACTGGATCGCATGACGCCCTTCATGAACGGCAGTTTGAAGCATATATTCCAAACTGAAAGAGGGATTAATGACAATTTTTTTATTAGTGGAATCACAAAAACCGCCAAAGTTTCCTTTTTCAAAAGCAAAGGAATACCCAAATTGGGATAATGTCATTAAAGTTCTACGACCTTCAGGCGTCTTCATAACTGAATCAAGAATACCTTCAAACAACATTTTTTCTCTTGCCGCATCTTTTTCAGAAGAAGCCTTAAAAGCATTTGCCAAAGTCTTTTTAGCTTGTTGAGCCGAACGACCGTTTGCGTACCGTTTATATGACTTTTGCAAAAATTCACTTGTTGTCTCGGACATTAATTTTTTCTCCAAACTTTTTCACTTGTTTTCATGTTAAAAAAAATGAAAAAGTCTGTCAATTTATTTTGTCTAAACTTCCGCCGTTCACAGCTTGAAAGCACGCTTTTTTCAACGTTGCCAGATCGTTCCCGTAAATAAGCCGTCCATTCATGAAAATTTGTCCATCTTTCATTTCAACCTGTGCAACGGGAATATCACCAAATCCCAAACTTGAATTCCAAAACGACTGGTTTTTCCCCAAATCAAAAGAAACCGGCAATGTCAATGTCATCAAATCAAACGAAGGAACCGACACGGATTCGTCAATATTTGCCGGAACAACCGCCTGCCCTGTCGTTGCGAACATTCCACTTTCGTTCAGATCCGCCGGCGCGACCTGTTGCCCAGTAACGGAAACTCCCGGAATATAATCCGCCGAAGATGACAACAACTTTTGACAATCGCTGTTTGACACTTTGATTTGAATTGATTGAGCCATTAACACTGTCGGGAAAAAAATGACAAACAAAAAGAAAATCTTTATCATCTTCCTCTCCCCCTTATAATGTTCAAACGCGATCAAGTTGTCTCCTTTTACTTTTTCAGGATAGGTTTACCGATATTAAAATTCAATATATCCCTTTTTTCAAATCCTAACCAAATGTGTGTCAACCAGCGGACGTCGACCATGGGTTCGCATAACAACTTTACGCACGCAAAATTTCAACGTATCAATCACAATCTTGTCATCAAAACGTTGCTTTTCGGACAACTGCATGATTGCTTGTTTTATGGATTCATCCATTTCCCGAATGATCGGGTCGTCTTGTTCAATCAATCCCATCGTAGAAAATTGAATATTGCCAACAACCAATCCGTTTTTATCCAAAACAACAGTCGCCACAACCGTTCCTTCATCAATCATACGACGGCGCTGTTTAAGCACATTTGCGTTCAAAGGCAGAATTTTTTTGCGATCACGCGCCAAAACCCCTGTTTCGACTTGACCGATAATAGTTGCCGGTCGAATGTCCAAACGTAAAACATCTCCGTCTTTTATAATAACGGTTTCTTTTATACCACAGGATGCCGCCAAATCAGCATGCTCATACAGATGAGCCATTTCCCCGTGGACGGGAACAACCATATCAGGTTTCAAATAATGATAAAGTTTTATCATATCTTTACGCCCCGAATGCCCTGAAACATGCACAAGGGCATCTTTGACCGTAATGACATCTATTTCTTTTGCTATAAAACGGTTTTGGATATTTGCTATGGCTTGTTCATTTCCGGGAATAACCCGTGAAGAAAAAATGACAGCATCACCCTTAACCGGTTTAACGGCTCCCGTCCCATAAGAAATATTCGATAAAGCCGCTCTCGGTTCCCCTTGACACCCCGTACACAAATAAAGAATGTCCGCAGGATTGTACTCAGCCGCCTCCTCCGGTGTTAAAAACACATTAATTCCTTTAAAATAACCGGCAGCCCGTCCGGCACCTTCAACCCGCCACAACGACCGCCCCAACAAACACACTTGTCGACCGTTCTTTTCCGCCGCTTGTGCAATACTTTCTATCCGACCGACATTCGAAGCAAAGCAAGTAACAATCAAACGTTTCCCCTGATATCGGGAGAACAGATCTGTCAAGGCCGATCTCACTGCCGATTCCGAAGGTATGTCTTCTTCAACAAAAACATTCGTTGAATCTCCGACAAGAGCCAGTATTTTTTCTTTTTTCAGATTCTTGAAGATGTTGTAATTTATCGGATTACCTACAACGGGTTCTTCGTCAAACCTCCAATCCCCTGTGTGGAACACGTTGCCATATTTCGTTTTGATCAATAATGAAGAGGCTTCGGGAATGGAATGGTTTATAGATACCGTTTCCACTTCAAACGGATCCAAATCCAAAGCATCGCCTTCTTGGAAAATATTAACAGGCACCCGCCCCAACAATCCGGCTTCATCCAAACGTGTTTCCAACATTTCGGCTGCAAAACCCGAAACGTATACAGGACAGCGTAATAAAGGCCAAAACAAAGAAACCGCTCCGATATGATCTTCATGAGCATGTGTAATAACCAGCCCTTTTAAACGGGAAGCAATCTTTTCACAGTAAGATGGATCCGGTAATAACATATCGATTCCGGGCAAACCGTCACCGGCAAAACCGATGCCGCAATCGACCGCTAAAAACGAACCATCGCAAGCATACAGGTAAAAGTTCATACCGATTTCGCCAACACCGCCCAAAGCAACAAAAAACAATCCCGTATCAGGGATGTCTATATAATCCGGCTTATCCTTATCAGACATCTGCATCTTTTCCTATTTTATCAAAAAAAACATCTCCGGCTGTAATTTTTATAATTTCCCCGTCTTTATTTAACAACAAGCTTCCTTCTTTATCAAGACCGTCAAATATTCCGCTCAATTGTTCATTTGGCAAATTGACCCGTATCGGTCGTCCCACGCCATAGGCTTTTTCGCTCCACGCCGCCAAAAGAGGGGTCGTCCCCTGTTTTTCAACACATGTATTCCAAAAATCAAACCGTTCCAGCAAACTTTCCAACATCTGAGAGGTTGTTATATGATATCCTTCTTCGGATAAAGACGTTACCGGATACAACAAACCGGTTTGCGGACATGGCACCAAATTGACCCCTATCCCTGCGATCAAGCGTTTTATGCCGTCCGTTTCCAATAAAATGCCCGATATTTTTTTTCCTTTGACCAACAGATCATTAGGCCATTTACATTTAACCTGTAAAGAAGGACAAAGACGTTCAATCGATTGAGACAAAGACAATGCCGACAAAAAGCTGTATATTCCGGCTTTATCCAAACGAACAGGTTCCAGACAAAAAGAAACATATAAATTTCCTTCAGGGCTTATCCAACGGCGTCCCATGCGACCGCGTCCCCCTGTTTGAATCCGTGCGCAAATAGCCGTTTTACCGGATCCTTCAGGCAATTTTTTAGCTTCGTCATTCGTACTCGATGTTTCCCGCTTTTCAATCAATTGCCAGTCAGGCGGCATTTTTATATTCATATTCTCCTCATTTAAAGCATCAAAGACAATAACGGGTTTATAATAAAATAAGACAATCCTGAAAAAGCCGCCGAAAAAACAATCAATATCTTGGATGATACCGGCGCAAAAGACAGCTCTTCCTTTGGTGTCAGTGTATACATTTGCCTGATTAATTTCAAATAAACATACATAATAAGCAAGCCTCCCAACATTAATAGAATGCAAAAAGGCATCATATCATTTAAAATCATCGTTCTGAATACGCCCAAACGAGCCCAAAATCCACCAAACGGCGGCAAACCTGACAACCCTAGAAAAATCAAGGAAAATAAAGCCCCTCTAATCGGTTTTGCCTGTCCTTGTCCGGATAAGACGCGGATTTCTTCGCTTAATTCGTCCCCGACACGCAAAGACAATAAAACAGCCGATAATCCAGATAACAAGATTAAATCAGTCGTTAAAAATAAGATTAATGATTCCAAATTGCGGACAATCAAAGCAGATAAAGCAAAACCGTTCAGAATGATAACCGTATATGCCGTCAACCGTTTGACATTCGTTTGAACGATGGCTCCGAAACCGCCGATAATGATGGAAAGAACGGACAGCGTCGCTAAAACGGGGCGCCAATAAAAACCAAGTTCAGCAAACGGTTCAGTTACAATGCGACCAAAGGCGGCAAGCAAAGTCAAACGGACAAGCATGGCGAACAACGCCGTTACAGGGGAAGGAGCTCCCTCGTAAACATCAGCCAACCAAGAATGAAACGGAACGACACCGATTTTCAACAACAATCCTGAAACGACAAAAGACAATCCCCACAACAAGGCGGGCATGATTTCATTTTTTTCCGCCTGCGCTATTTTTACGAAATCCAGTGTTCCGACACACGCATATAATACGGAAACACCGAATAAATACAGCCCAGAGCTTAAAAAAACCATAACGACATATTTCGTGCCTGCTTCAGTGGATCGTTCCCCTCTTCTTTTATAAGCCGTCAAAAACAATAAAGGGAAATGCATCATTTCCAAACCGAGAAATTGCAGTAAAAAAGTTTCTGCTGAAATCGTAACCATCATTCCTGTAACGCAAAATCCCAGCAAGGAAGCGTATTCAAAGCGTCTATATTTTTTATATTTCAACCAATCCGCTCCAAAAGCCAAAGCCCCTATTGCTGATAACATCAAAATCTTTTTCAACCATAAGGCAAAACCGTCAACGACAAAAAAAGATTTATTTAGAAACATCTTTTGAAAATTTTCTGGCGGCAACAATAAAACAGCTAAAGAGGAAAACAATCCGGCATAAATAAGTCTGTCCGCAATTTGTCTTGCTTTTGCGCAAGGGGCGTAAACCCCCGCAAGTAAAGAAAGCAATGTAAATAAAAACAACAACGTTTCAGGTAAGACCGGTATGATTTCTTTAAACATGATGCCCATTTCCCTACCAAACTTTTTCCACCAGATTGAATACCAACTTCGGCATTAAGGATAAAAACAAAAAGACAACGCCAAAAACAACTGTCGCGGTTTTTTCTCGCCAACTCATATCAGACACACACGGATTTTTTTGAGGCGCTTCTCCAAATAATAAGCGCGTAAACAATTTGAAAAAAGCGGTATACAATAAAATAACGGACAGCAATAAAAAGAATACAACCGTCTTGGATTGCTGGAATACATTGTAAAATATCAAAAATTGTCCTGTAAACGGCATTAACGGAGGAACTGCCAACACAATCAGGCAAGAAATGAAAAACGTCGTCCCCAAGTAAGGAAACAGATTCATCAAACCGGTCGGATCCTTAATTTCCGCGGTTTTCAACCTTGAAGACAAAGCCCCCGCCGACATGATATAAGCTGTTACAGACAACCCTTGAGCCATACATAAAAACAAAACGGCGCTCAAAGCGTTTGTGGTCGAACAAAACACTCCGGCGGCTAAAAAGCCGACTTGAGATAAATGAGAAAAGCCCGCTATTTTTCTGATATCCGTTTGCTTTAACGTAATCAACGCACCGTAAACGGAACAAAAAGCAGCCCAATACAGCAACAATGTACTGTTTTCTTGTAAAACTGTTTCGACCGTCGGAAAAGCCAAACGCAAAAAAGCATAAAAGATCAATTTTGTAAACAAACCGCACAATAAAATCCCAGCAGGAACAGGCGCTTCGGATTGAGCATCACTCAACCAAGCATGAAACGGGAACAACGGCGCTTTAAAAGCCAAAGCGAACATCATACAAACGAACAACATCGTTTGTTCCGCATGCGTCAACACAACCATTTGCACACTTGAAAAATCGACGGATCCGGTTTTATGGGAAATCATCAATAACACAGGCATAAAAAAGATATTGCCCATCAAATCGAAAAAACAAAATTTATATGCAGTAAACATACGTTTTTCCGTTCCCCATATTGCAATCATTAAAAACAAAGGCACCATGGATGACTGCATAAAAACAAAAAAACGGAACATATTCGTTGAACAAACCGCATTCAACATAAAACATTGTGCTATCAAAATTAAAAAAGTAAATTCTTTGATCGAAAAAGTTATATGCCGGCGCACTGTGGATACGGACAACAAAGTCAGAAAAGATATCAGTAAAATAAAAATCATGCTCAGCGCATCAACTGTGATGCGCCGGTCAGGTTGTAACAACCGTATAGGGATACGTCCGATAAATATGTCGGAACCGTTCGTATATAAAAAAACCGACATTAATGACAATAAAAATATACTTGCCGTTACTAATAAAGCGATATTACGACTGTTCTTGGAAACAACACTGTGCGTTCCCCGTACAAACAGCAGGAAAAAAGCCCCTAAAAACGGCAAGAACAAAATAACTCTTGGAAGTGAAAAGCTGACCATTTTTATCTTCCTGTCGGCAAAAGTATGATTATAAAAATTAAAACAAACAATCCTCCCAAAGACCATATTAAAAAATCGGACGGTTTCCCCGAATGTGTTTCCTGCAAACGTTCCGCAGTTCCTTTTATGGCTTTCGGCAAACGTTCCGTCAACAAAGCCGTATCGGAAAAATGCCATGCCCATTCCGCCAAGACCATAAACGGACGGACAAAAACAGTCCGATAAAAATCAGTCAGATAAAATCCGTTACGGCAAAACCGTTCAAGTCTTTCTGATGTTTGGAACATTTTCTTATCCGTAACACGTTCTTTTTTGAAAAAGAACATTACTCCCAAAGGTAATCCGCTCATTGCCACAATCAACGACAACAAAACGTCTTTCGACATTTCATTGGAAAATTCGGGTAAAATGGAATACTTGAAAACCTCGTTTTGAAAAAAAGATAAAATCAACAAGATGGACAACGGTATTGATTCCATGGTTGAGGGATGACGTATTTTGGCAAGCGTTATCGGGGATATTTTTGTTTCCGCATAAAAAACGCGAAACAATAAACGGGAAAAAACTAACGCCAAAGCAAACAAGTATCCTGTCAAACAGACTTTTGCCATCAATGCGGCACGACTTTCAAATTCAGAGAACAAATTTAAAACGACACCGCAGTTTCCGATTTGAGGAAAACCGATACAACAAAGGCAAAACAACAGCATAGACCAAAAAGAAAAAGGAAGATGCCTTCTTAATTTCCCCATACGCGAGATATCTTCCTCTCCCTGCAAAGCTTCACTGATCGTCCCCGAACACAACATCAAACCTGTCATTGGTATGATCAAGCTGATATAAGCCGCAAAAGCTTCATCCCGACCAAGGATTCCAAAAACAATCAAAACAAAACCGAACTGGCTCATCAAAAGCTGGCAAAGCAAGACTTTGATATTTGTTTGAACCGCTGCCATTAACAATCCCGCCAACGTCGTCAAAGCTCCCCAAACAATGAAAATCATATGAACTGCCGGACTATCATTCATAAACGGAAACAAAGTATATAAGATATAAACACCCAATCCCCCCAATGCCGCCGGCGCTATGAAAGAAAGAGCAGCTATGAATATTCCCGCCGTTTGAGAAATTAAAATGTTTGTCCCGAATAAAAACAGCTTTGCCGAAACGCCCAGCAATACCAACAAAGCAAAGATAACCCTCTGGTTTTCTTTGAAAACCTCGAAAGTTTCAGTGGGAAAAGAGGAAATGAAAAAACTCCCTGTTTTTTGGGACAACAGATAAAAAGCAAAAAACAAAGGAATGTCCGTCAACAAATGCCATACCAAAAAATTAATTCCAGACCGGCGAACCGCCTGCTTTTCATGAAACAGCATCAATAATAAATAAGCGAAAATAACGGAAAAGTCCCAACCGGCAAAAAATTGAAAAACATTTCTCGCTCCGATGGCAACAATCAAGCAAGACACCAATCCCAATAAAAAAACGACATACCTGTTCATTTTAACTTGAACTAACAAGTCTTTAACAAACAACAAACTCATTAATGCGGAAAAAACAATGAAAACAACCAAAAAAATTTCAGCCGTTTCCAACCGTATGCACCACTCGTATCCGATTTCACCTATTTTCAAAAAAGGCATTAAAACAGCATTATAGACCTTTCCTTGAAAAAAGCTGTTGAACGCCATAGATACGATATTAAAAAAAGCCAATCCGACAGCAACTGTCCCGATCTGCCAAGACAGAGTCCTTTTTTTTAAAAAAGCCGCCATAACGATATAACAGCCTGCCAGCAAAGGCAAAAACAATGCAAAAATCATATCAGGCTATCCTTTCATACGATCGACGGACAAGTGGGTGTGTTTCCTGAAATACACAAGAAACAATGTCAACGACGCAACGATTTGGACGCCTGTCAAACAAGAACTGAACAAACAGAAGATTAATCCCGTAGCTTCGTAAAACAACGCGCTTCCCATTGAAAAATTGAATAAAGAGCCTAAAAAAATCAATTGAAGCGCCAACAGGATACGCATTAAATCCGACCGGTGTTTCATCACACCCCACAATCCGAAAAACACCAGAAAAGAACTGACCGTCAAAATCACGGGAATGTCTATTGTCATCAGGCAACTCCGTCATGAACTCTTTTTTTCAACCAATAGTGCGGTTATCCCAACCATACAAGACAGTATCAAACCGGCAAAAACCAAAACACCGAAACCGTAGTCGGCATATAAAATATTTCCCAAAACAGGCAAAGAAAAATCCGGTGCCGCCTTTTCCAGAGACCAGCGCGGTTTAAATAACAAATAAACGGTTTCCATACTTAACAACACAAAAAACATCACAGCCATTTTCGAAGCCTTTGGCGGTGCCGAAACCCGGACACCGTCAAAAACAATCAAGGCGAACATCAAAAAAACCAATATCGATGCGGCAGACATCGACAACACGGCAAAACTGACAAATTTGGCATTCAATCCCGCCAATATCCCCGCTACAGCTACAACAGCTTGAACCTGATAAAAAACAGCATACAAGATATGCTTTGTCGTTACGGATAAAAATCCCGCTGTCAATACCAGAAAGGCAAAGATATAAAATTCAACTGCGTACATGATTTTCCTTTGTTTCAAAAAATAAAGCCTGTTCAGGACAGGATTCCACACACAATCCGCAAGCAACACACAGATCGCCGGATAAAGAAAAATCAATTTCTTCTTTTTTCCCGTTCAATCCGGCTTTAACACGGATTGCCTTTGACGGACATATTTTCATACACAATTTACACCCCACACAGGCGTTTTCATTAAAAACGACCAGAGCCCTTCTCCGTTTATCCGGCACAATCTTTTGTACAGATCCAAAATTCAACAAATAACGCAAAACGACTTTAAAACTGTGCCCGACATTTAAAAACAGGATGGAATATATTTTTTTTAATATTTTCATGCAAAAGCTCCTTGCATAAAATACAGCGCTCCGGCTGTCATTATGAGCCAGAGCAAAGCAAACGGCACAAATAATTTAAATGTCATCTGCAACAGCTTGTCCGTTCGCCAATTCGGGAAAGCGTATTTAATCAATGTCAGGATAAAAATCACTAAAAGCGTTTTCAACGTCAGGCAAACAAACGCCCCCCATCCGTTTGCGGAACCGAAGGGCATAGTCCCTCCCAAAAACAAAATGCTGCCCACAATGCCGCCTAACAGCAACAAAATATCTTCCGCCAGCAAAAACAACAAATAAAGGGAACCGCTATATTCCGCATAAATTCCCGAAGCCAGTTCTTTTTTAGATTTTGCCGATTCAAACGGTGCCTGCCCAAGCAACATGGCAACGCATAACAGGTATAATACAAACAACGGAAAATGAGGGACGATAAACCATATGTTTTTTTGTGCCAAAACGACATTTTCCAAATCGCTTGCCCCCGCCGTCATTAAAATCGTCATAATGACAAGAGCCAAAACCGGTTGGCAACATAAACTTTGTGCGATTAAACGCATTGAACCGAAGAAACTGAACCGTGTCGAACTGCTCCAACCTCCGACAATAAAAGCGTAAGAAACACAACTTGACGCGAACAACAAATACAACAGACCGAAGTCGGAATGAAGGTAGTATTGCCGGTTCACAGGCAGAAAGAAAAAGAAAAACAACGCGAAAACAAACGCAAATAAAGGTGCAGCGACAAACAACGTTTTTTGTGCACACTCCGGTATCGCGGGACGTTTCAATAATAAAACCAAAAAACGGCATACGATTTGTTTCATGCTTTTTGCATCTCGCATTTCAATTCTGGCTGCAACCCTTTCTTTTGCCCATACAACGCAAAGACTTGAAAGCAAAACGAAAAAACAAAATAAAAAAGCCTGTAACAACAAACTGCCGGCGGGAAGCAATTCATTTAAAAAAGGGCGGATATCCACTTCAAATAATGTTTTTATAAAATTTTTCACCTTTTCCCAACCTCTTGTTTTAACATCAAAGCCCCCTGTGATTGACGGCTCAGTTCATCATTAAAAACATCAACATCTATTTTCAAGGCGGCAGGATCAATTTCCCCTTTACGACCGAAAGGTTCGTTTCCGGCTTTATGAATTTCACCGCGCTCATAAAAAATGATATTTTCTCCGGCAAGATAATCCCTGATACCGTCCAAATCATTATAAGGTAAGGGCGTTATCCCCAAATGTTCGGATAATGCACGCAAAATTTTCCAATCCTCCCGAGACAAACCGAAGGACGGAGATACGATTGCCGTACTTTGCGCTCTGCCCTGCATATCGACATAGGTCGCCCTTTTTTCCGTAAAAGCCAAAGACGGTAATATGACATCAGCAGCCTGTGCCGCAGAGGAAGCGAAAATCCCTTGATAAACAACAAAGGCACCTTCCAATTGATCGCGAGAAATATCATCTTCGTTTAAAAGATAGACAAACTCGAACCCTTCGGCTTTCAAGCGCGGTTTTAAAGGTCTTTTACTGACCATTCCCAGCTCTAAAGCGGCAATAAGGGTCGCTTTTTCATGTAAAAAGTTGTAACCGTTCCAATCGTCCCGAATAACCCCGTATTTTATACAAATACGGTAAATCACATCCAGCAATGCTAAAGCGTCTTTTCTTTGTAAAACCGCGGGTCCCACAACGATCATCGGTTTTTCGGCTTGTTTTAAAAACAATGCCCCCCGCCCGTTTCCATCCAATATTTCTTGCAATATGACCGGCGAAGCAGACAGTTGCTCATAGTCGGAAGGACAAAACGGATCTTCTCCGATCAAAGCTTTTTGAATATTGCCATTATGTATGATCCAATCAACCCCCGGCGCCTGTTCGCTTATCCGCGTTCCTATTGCCAAAAGAGCGTCGGCTTCTTTTATTCGATCAAAGGGCGTGTTAAACAACCAAGACTGACGGCTGTCCAAATCAAACGTCATCATCTCGCGCATACCCGCATCAATCGAAGAAGCCCCCAGCAATGAAAATATGTCCTTTAATGCCAACATACTTTCACAATCTGCATAATTTCCAACCAAAGCACCGATCTTATCAGGCGGAATGTCTTTTATTTTTGAAGCAATCGTAACAAAAGCCTCCGTCCATGAACACTCTTTCAAATCGGAACCGATACGCACATACGGGCGATCCAAACGGTTATACCTTAAACCGTCCAGACAAAACCGCGCTTTGTCCGAAATCAATCTGTCTAAAGATTGTGGACGGACATCAACAATTTTTCCCTGGAATGTTTTTATTTCAACACCCGATCCCGTTGCATCGGTTACATCAATGCTGTTTTGCGTCTTCATTTCCCAAGGACGTATCAATTGATCAAGGTTTCCACGACTTAAAGCACCGGCGGGACATAAATCGGTCAAGGTTCCGGAAAGATGAAAAAAAGGAAAATCCTCGATAGGCGTCGTTTCTTTTTTCACCTTGACGCCGGCTTTCTTTAAAAAGGAAAGGCAACGACCGCAATGAATACACTTGTCTTGAGATATTTTTATCCATTCCTTAAGGTTCTCGCTGTTAGCCTTTTGATAACTTATTTCAATTTCCGGTCGGTACTGCGTGCATATCCGCTGAATGGCGCACGCCCCTCCTTTCAGGCAAAGAGCACAATCGGCAGGATGACTTTTTAACAATTTTTGGGCGTTTTCACGGATTAATTCCCGCACTTCTTCGGTTTGCGTAAAAACCTCCATCCCTTCGCCAACTTCGGTCTGACAGGCAAGCACAGGCGCTTTGACATCTTTCAACTGAACAAAACACAAATTACATTTACCGTTTATTCCCAAAATTTCATCATAACACAAATGGGCAATATTAATTCCCGCACTCAAAGCGGCTTGTAATACGGTACTTCCCTCTAAAGCTTGAACGGGTTTGTCATTGATCTTCAGATTGATCATCGATCCGTCTCCGTTGTCAAAACATCAAGAGAACTCAATATGACACGAACGTCAGCCAAATCACAGCCAGCCATAATCATGTCCAAAGCCTGCATGACAGAAAAGCCGGCTGAACGGAAATGACACCTGTATGGCGTTTCCCTTCCTTCAGAAACAAGATACACACCGAATTCTCCCATAGCGGATTCCGTAGGCACATAAACCTCACCGGCGGGAAGTGTCATTCCTTTAGCATACAAGTCGAACCGACGGCTGAGTTCGCTTAAATCATTACGATCGGAAATATGGAATTGTTCCGATATGATGTCACCTTCCGGTAAGGAATCCAAAATCTGACGGATGATCGTCATTGATTGATAAATTTCGAAAATACGCATCAAATATCGAGCATAACAGTCCCCTTGCGTCTTTAACGGTATGTCAAAAGAAATCTCGTTGTAAATTTCATAAGGTTCATGAACTCTGATATCCCAAGAAACACCGCAGGAACGTAAATTCACTCCTGAAAAACCGGCCGCCAAAGCCTCTTGAGCGTCAATCACTCCGATCCCTTGCGTACGGGATTTAAAAATACCGTTTTCCGTCAATAAATCCTCTATTTCCGATAGGACCGAAGGCAATTCCTTTGTCAACCAATCAAACAACATTTCCCGAGATTGGGGCGCAATATCATTTTTCACGCCACCCGGACGGATAAAAACGCTAAATGCGGAATGTTGACAAATCTCGTCCAGCAAATCGATTATATGTCCGGTTTCTTTTGCTACGATGGCGCCGACCAACCGGCTTCCCGTTTCCAAAGCCAAATTGGATATCGCACGCAAGTGTGATAAAATCCGTGCCGTTTCAACAAGCATAACGCGAATATAAGAAGCTCTTTTCGGAATATTCACCGCCAGTAATTTTTCAACCGACAATACAAAAGCGTGACAACACAAAAACGGAGTGAGACGGTTGATTTTGTCTACATACACCAAACTTTGTAAAATATTTCTATTTTCTATTATCTTTTCAATACCGCGATGCGAAAACCCGATATGAGGGTCAACACGTTTAACCGTTTCTCCATCCAATTCAACGACCAACCGGCACATACCCATCGCATTCGCAGGTTCGGGAGCTATATTCATGAAATAGCTGTTATCAAACATGATTATTTACTGTCCTGATTAAGATCCGCGCCAAAAAAGCACGCTTCCTTTTCAGGCGGTCGCATCACATAAACGCACTGTTCTTTTGCTTCGTCATAGACCAATTTTTGCGTCCCCGATTCAAAAAACGTTTTACGCAAGGGATAAAAACCCGCCTCGTCATGCGTCAACAAACGGCGCAAATCGGGATGGGCTTCAAACGACACCCCGAACATTTCCCTGATTTCACGTTCATACCATGAAGCATTGGGAAAAACGGAAACCAAAGACAATACAGGCAAATCCTCTTCCGTCGTTAAAAACAAACGTATTCTGCGATTCATCAACGGGCTTAACAAATGATAAACCAAAGTAAATCCGTCTTGCCGTTTGGGATAGTGGACACACGTCATATCACTTAACTGGGTGAAGCGGCACGCGGTATCATCTCGCAAAAAGCGGGCGACACGCAAAATCGAAGCGCGCAACACATGCAAAGACAACATTGAAAATTCAACTTTGTTTTCAAGAATGTCCTGTTTGGCAAAATGCAAGCTGACATATTGTCCGAATTCCTCTTGTGTTTTATAGACGAAGCCTTGCATTTAACCTTCCCATATTCTACAACGTATCAAGTCACGCAATTTTTCGACAGCTTGCATTATTTTTTCGCGATCGGGCGGGCAACCGGGCACATTGATATCAACCGGTAAAATATCCGCCGCCGTTGTTATGGCATAAGAAGACGCAAAAACACCGCCATTAATAGCGCAATTGCCAAAAGCCATCACATATTTAGGAGAAGGCATCTGATCATAAAGACGGCGCACGACGAAAGCGGCTTTAACACTCAGGGCGCCACTGACGATCAAAACATCGGCATGATGCGGATTAAACGAACTGTCCAGCCCTGACTGCATCTGAGGCGAACAACAACATCCCGTAGAAACCGTCAATCCTTTGGAAGCGTTTGAAAACGCCCAAGAAGCCAATGTTTTAAACGTTACAGCAACAAATCCTTGCGTTTTCAGCCTGTCAAGCCAACCGGTTCGTGCTATTTCCATTCCAGCGCCCCTTTTTTATACTCATAGAAATAGCCGACTGCCAAAAAGAATATGACCAAGACGGCTGTCAACAAGCCTTGATCTTCTGAAATATGTAATGACATCGTCCAAGGCAGTAACAACAAAAAAGAGGCATTAAATAAAACAAACAACAGCGCGAAAAAAACAAACCGCACAGGAAAACGATCCGTCATAGCCGAAAGAACGTAAAATCCGCCGGCATAACCATCATTTTTTACAACTTCCTTATGACATTTGAACAGCTTGGCACTTAACATAGCAGCCAACTTCAAACACAGGGCTATAAATAAAAGCCCCGCCATAAAAAAGATCAAAAAATAAAAATAAGCATGCGTTACATTTTCCATACAGATGGTTTACAACAAACGCTGTTTTAAATCAATGACTAATAAACGTTTTATTGTGGTAACGCCGGCAGATTTTCAGGAGATAACGGCAATTTTTTAACACATCTGACAGGAACTTGATACTCTCTCATCAACTCCCCGCCTTCAAATTCCACGATCAAAACGGAATCCGCTTGAGCTAACGGAGCCCTTGCATCTGGATGAATGAAATCCAATGTAATTGAAAACCCGTGCTGACGATATAACAGGGCATGTTTTCCCCCGTCATAAACAATTTGCGGATGATCCGGTTCTCCGGCACGGGCGCGAATCGAAATTAATAAATCCCCCGCTCCGTTTTGCAAAATATCATAAAAGCCTTCTTGTTCGGGTCCTGTTTGCTTTTCGACCATCATTTCCTCTTTTGGCATTATTTCACTTCATCTTCACCGGCATCCAAAGCCGCCACCATAGCCGGTATTTTTGCTGATAAAACAGCTGCATGGTGAAGGTTTCTTCTTAACTGTTCTTCTGACAAATGTAAAGCGGCTTCATGTAAATAAAATGTTGTCGCTTTGATTTCATCCAACACTGTCATCACCTGATTTGCATTCGTTTTTTGGGAAATTTGATTTGGATCCGCTTGATACGCCTCTTGCATGAATTGTTTTAACGAAACTTTGATACGGGAGGCAAAACCGGAAACCGCCATTTGTTTTTCAACCAAAGACTTGTGCGTTTCCGCCGGTAAAACGGCGCATTGAGCTTGCATTTGTTTTAAATAGAAAAAAACTTCTGCAATATTTTGCGATGACGTTACATAATTTTCAAAATTATAAATGCGGGTTTCTTCCGACATCTGTCATTTCCCTGATTAGCGACCTTTTCGGGCATGAATTAACTTGGCATTAATTGCCCGGCTTCGGTCTGTATTATCAGAGTTATAGCCTTGTTGAAAGAAAGAAACAACCTTTTCTCGCGTCTGCTTGGGATTTTCTTTTAAAATCCCCTGTCCCAAATTATCCGACAACAACGGTTGACGTGTTTTAAACACTGACATCTCCGCTCCTAAAAAATCAAGCGTCGGATAAGCCTGTTTTGATACATAGGCGGACATCTGGCGGACATGGCGCGAAAAAGCGACACCTCCGTACACTTTATCCATGCACCCTTTTTTGTCTATTGCCAAAAACGAGCGGTCTTTCGATTGTCCTTGAGCCTGATACAATGGTAGAACCAAACCGTATTTCGAGCTGGCGCATAATTCCTTTGAACTGCATTGGAAACTCCGACCGCCGTTTTGAACGCTCAAGACATCTTTTGCCGTGCCTGTAACCATCAACTGGGTTCCCGCAGAAATTTCAACCTGCTCTCCGGCTTGAGCGTCTTGCATTTTTAAAGGCGTATTTAAAATTAACGTATCTCCTTTACCGATTTCGAACGGTTTGTCGGGCGTACCATAGTTAATAACATCTTGGATCACTCCGGCTTCTTTCATTTTTTGATGCATATATAAATTTAACTCTTCGGCAGAACTTTCATCGGTTCCCATGACGACATAAGATCCTCCGGGACATTTGGTGATATACTCTATGAAATCCTGCGTCAAACGTTCATACACGGCATTTTTATCATCTTGCATCTGCAATCCCGGCATTCCTTCCTTTCTTTGATCGGAAAATAAAAAGCCGGGCTTCCAAGGATTCGACAGATCATATGTATAGCGCCGGTTCGCATAGCCTTTCAACGCCTTCAACGGATCCCCGTTACGGATATCCATCGTCCATTGTGCTTCGCCTTTTGATTTCTGGCGCATAATGACATCTAATTCACAGACATCAACTCCCAACTCATTCCTATTTTGCAAAAGCAAGTCAAATCCGTTTCCTGCCATCTTGGGAGGAATTTGCAGATTATCCCCCATCATAAACAAACGGACTTGGCTTTTATTCGCCGCCGCCAGCAAAGATGCCATATGCTTTGACCCCATCAAACCCGCTTCGTCAATAACGACGACAGATCCTTTTTTCACTTTTCCGGATTGCAACGTCCGTATCATTTCATCCAAAGATGAAAAACCTTGAACAACCGGCATCTTTTCAGCTATTTCATCACGTCTTGCCAAACTGGAAAAAGCCTTCATGAGATTCATATCGTTCACAATATCGGCTGCCGCCTTTTCTGACGGAGCCCCCGCATAAAAATCAGGAACCCGCCCTCCGTTTTCAACCGCATCTTTTGTTAAAGCGTATAACAATCCTTGAGCCAACGTCGATTTCCCAGACCCCGGAGGCCCGTTAGCTATCCGTAAATTTCCAGGTTTTAAAAAATCATCAAAAACTTTTAAAAAATCGGACGGCATATCATAAGCGTAGTTAACTCCGATATCTATAACATGAACCATCTCCGCCACAGCACTTTTAATTTTTCCCAAATCCGTATAAGGTTGACCTTCACTGGATGTGACCGCCATTTCAGTGGCTTGTTTGAAAATCGTTTGTTCCGCTTGCAACAATTCATCCGTCGTATACCGTGTTTCCATGCCATGCGGCGTTTCAAAATCACGGGAAATCGAATTTCTGGTAACGGCATACGCGACATTTGCAACAATCATTCTTCTGGCGAAATCGCTTTGCGGCAATGGCGTAATGTCCTGACGCCCCGTGCGTTCAGGCGTTAAAAGCATTAATGTATCTTCTAAGGCGCCATAAAGCTGTTCTTTTGTATAAAAAGCTCCCGAAACCGTCAAATCCTGTGCAGTTTGAATCGCCCATTGCGCGGCAAATTCAGCATTGTCATACAACCACTTTTTTGCCTGTTTCATTTCCGCCTGTCTGCTCATGCCTTATCCTTTACTTGCAAAGTCTTCTGTTTATTTTTTATACCATCATTTTGGACAGAACGGCAAGTTTTTTTTGAAAAAACATCCCCATCTCTGACCTTTCCGTCAATATTTCCAAAATATTCAAAAAATATCTCACTCCAGCCTTGTTTTTTCTTTACCTGACTTTATAAATTATGCTATGCAACCGCTTAGACCATTTATACCATTAATGAGTGAGAGTGACGATAAAAATGACTGAAAGCAACTTAACACCATTGCCGAAAGTAACGGCTGAAATGATTGCTGAAAAAATCGAACGTCTGATGAAATATTCTTTGTGCAAACAAGTACGCGAAGCTTCTAAAGAAGATTTGTTTACCGCTTTGGCTTTGGCCGTCCGGGAAATAGCTGTAGACCGGATGTATGAAACAGCCAATCGCTATGCTCAAAAAAATCCGAAACGTGTTTACTATTTGTCTGTTGAATACTTGCTCGGGCGCTCTTTAGTCAATAACTTGGACAATCTGGGAATTCACGACCTGCTTGACCAAGTGAAATTGGACAACCCCATTCCTTTGCGGGATGTTATAGATTGTGAATATGATCCGGCTTTAGGTAACGGCGGATTGGGACGTTTAGCCGCTTGTTTTATCGATTCGATGGCAACGCTGGGCTTGCCCGGATACGGCTATGGCTTGAATTACCAATTCGGTCTGTTCAAACAAGTCTTTGAAAACGGGTATCAAAAAGAACTCGCAGATTCTTGGATGGAACGCTCTTCTCCATGGCAAATCGAACGCGCCGACCGTACCTGCAACGTTCCTATCTACGGACGTGTCGTCTATGAAGAAATCAATGGAGAACGTAGACCGCATTGGGTCGATACGGAAACAATCGTCGGTCTGCCGTATGACATGCCGATCGTCGGCTACGGCGGAAAAACCGTTAACTATCTGAGATTGTTCTCTGCACGTTCCGACAGTCAGCTTGATATAAAAACCTTCAACGAAGGCGGGTATATCAAAGCCGTTGAAAAGAAAATCAAATCGGAAACCATTTCAAAAGTGCTCTACCCCTCCGATGCCGTCGAAGCCGGTAAAGAATTACGTCTGATTCAGCAATACTTTTTTGTTTCCTGCGCCATCAGCGATATCATGCGCCGGTTTTTGGAAACAAATACGGATCTACGGGATTTCCCCGAAAAAACAGCAATTCAATTAAATGACACACATCCGACACTGGCTATTCCCGAATTAATGCGCGTCTTGATGGATATTCACGGGCTGGATTGGGATACGGCTTGGGAAATCACTGAAAAAACGATGGGATACACAAATCACACTTTGTTACCGGAAGCTTTGGAACGTTGGTCTGTGCCGTTGTTGGAACGGGTCGTTCCCCGTCATCTGGGGATTATTTACGACATTAATGACAGGTTGATGAAAAAAATTTCAAAACAATACCCGAATGATGTCGGAAAACTTTCTCGCATGTCCATTATCGAAGAAGGCGATACAAAAAAAGTACGCATGGGAAATCTGGCAATCGTCGGATCTCATTCGATCAATGGCGTAGCGGAAATCCATTCCGAATTGGTAAAACACAATTTGGCTCCGGATTTTTATGAAATGTGGCCGGATCGATTCAACAACAAAACAAACGGCATCACACCGCGCAGATGGTTGTTAAGTGCCAATCCGGAATTGGCTGCCTTAATTTCCTCTAAAATCGGAAAAGACTGGATTACGGATTTGGATAAACTGCAACAAATCGCCCCTTATGCAACGGATCCCGATTTCGTGCGTTCATTTTTCCAAATCAAAAAAGCCAATAAAGAAAAACTGGCTTCAATCATTCTCAACACAACCGGAAACATCGTTGATACCGATTCGTTGTTTGATGTCCAAGTCAAGCGTATGCACGAATATAAACGCCAGTTGTTAAATGCGTTGAACATTATTTATAATTATTTGCAAATTACCGAAGACGGATTTTCCCTGCCCTGCCCTCGTACGTTTATTCTGGGTGGAAAAGCGGCTCCATCTTACGATTTTGCAAAACTGGTTATTAAATTGTTTAACAATCTTTCATATGTCATCAACAATGACCCGCGTGTCAAAGACCAAATGAAAGTTGTTTTCATCCCAGATTATAAAGTATCCATTGCAGAACGCGTTTTCCCTGCTTCCGACGTTTCCGAGCAGATTTCAACCGCCGGATTTGAAGCTTCGGGAACAGGTAATATGAAGTTCATGCTCAACGGAGCGTTAACGGTCGGAACTTTGGACGGAGCAAACGTCGAAATCCGTGAAGAAGTCGGAGAAGAAAATTTCTATTTGTTCGGCTTGACAACTCCTGAAGTCAAAAAAATCCATAAAGACGGTTCTCATAAACCATGGGATTTGTATAATGCCGACACACGCATCCGCCGTATTATGGACGCGTTATCCTCCAATATGTTCTCTCCGAACGAAGCGGGGATTTTCAAACCGATTTTCCAAAACATCATGACTTCTGACTATTATCTGCTTTTAGCTGATATCGGATCGTATATCGATATACAGGCAAAAGTCGGAAAAGACTTTTTAAACAAAGCGTCTTGGGGAAAGAAGGCAATTTTGAATGTTGCTCACAGTGGAAAATTTTCCTCAGACCGGACGATTGCGGAATACGCAAAAGATATTTGGAATATCAAACCGGTTTTATAATAAAGAGAATCCCCCGTATTGACGGGGGATTTTTTTGCCTTCAATTTTACAAATAATCTGAAAAACTTTTTCACCGAACTGTTATCAAAAAAACACCAATATAAAAACAACTTTTACAAAAATGATCACGAGCAATAAAAAGCAGATTGTTCCGTTGCAAAGAAAAAATTCAAACATCTGTCGACAACATAAAACAGAAAAATTTTTTCAAACTATCTCATAAAAAATTCTTAGACCTCTGATCAGCACTCTCAATTCCTGTCCCGAATTGGACGGATTTATTAAACAGATAAATAAATAACACGGAACAACACAAGGTAAAACAGGGGTAAAGAGCATCGGAAACAACAGAAAACCGTTAAGAGGCTCCTTTTATTGCTTTTTAATTGCGCTTGATCCGATTTACAGAAAAGTTCCCGTATATAAGCCATTTTTATTGCTACGCTGACTGAATAATCTTCAATCAATCAGACATAAGTAAATCGTTTTCAATACCAGTCCGGAACTTCCGGTTTAATGGCGACCGATTTGCTCGTGTATATTTCACCGTCTTTCGCACATGACGGAATTGCTTCATTTTCTTAAACAACTCCAAACATTTTTGTAAAACTATATCATCGTTCCGCCATCAAACAATTTAAATGTCACATCGTTTCTTACCCTATATCTGTATTTTATTTTGATTTTATCAATATCCGGCAAACCAAGCATTTTTAACCGTCCCTCATTATTTCAAGCATGAAACACCCGCGTCTTTATGGCTACATAGTCTTCTCATTCAAAGACTGTTTAAAAACATAAATTATGTTTTGAAAACTCATTTATACTTTTATTTTCAAATACCTAAACTTTATTTTTGAGCTCTTTTATAATTCAAAGACATTAAGATATTTCTTTTTACCAAAATGATCTAAGCATATCCAATCCGCTGAAGATTACTTTGATCGTTCATATTCTAAAACGGCACAAAAGATCCTCTTTTATTTTTCATATGTCGGCAATAAAAACGCATCAAAAAAAACAGCCCCGTTTCCGGAGCTGTCATTTCATTGTTGGACAATACCATGTTTTTTCTTACCGACGGAAAGTTTGATCCGTCCGTCTTTCATATCCGCCTCACTCAAAACAACATTTTCCGCATTTACAACGACATCGTTAATTTTCACCCCGTTTTGAGCAATCAGACGCTTTGCCTCTCCTTTGCTTGCCGTCAATTTCAAAGACACCAGCGCTTCGGTCAACGGTATGTTTTCTCGGAAAGGAATTGTCGGTAAGCTGGATCCCGCTTGACCATCTTCAAATGTTTTCTTGGCACTTTGCGCAGCTTCCAAGGCGGCTTTTTCTCCGCGACACAACTTAGTTGCTTCAAAAGCCAATATCTTTTTAGCTTCATTGATTTCCTTGTCTTTCAAAGCCTCCAACCGTCTGACTTCGTCCATAGGCACCTCTGTGAAAACACGCAAGCATTTACCGACTTCAGTATCTCCGATATTACGGAAGTATTGATAATAGTCATAAGCGGACAACTTTTCATCATTTATCCAGATGGCGTTTCCTTCCGATTTTCCCATTTTTCTTCCGGCGGAATCCGTCAAAATGGGGCTGGTAAAGCCAAACAGTTCCACATTGAGCTTTCTTCTTCCCAGCTCCGTACCCGATGTAATGTTTCCCCACTGATCCGACCCTGCAATTTGAGCGCGACAACCGAATTTTTCATATAAACGGCAAAAATCATACCCCTGTAACAACTGATAATTAAACTCCAGAAAAGTCATTTGCTGTTCTCGTTCCAGACGCGTTTTAACACTTTCCATCGTCAACATCCGGTTCACGGAATAATATGTTCCAACGTCCCGTAAAAAATCCAAATAATTAATCTCTTTAAACCATTCGTAATTATCCACCATAACGGCTCCGGAAGGAGTATCGTCGAAACGGATGAATTTTTGATAAGAGTTTTTCAATCCGGCTATGTTTTCAGCAATCGTTTGCGCAGACAGAAACGGACGAAGTTTATCTTTTCCGGAAGGATCTCCTATGCGTGCGGTGGCTCCTCCGACAAGCATGATCGGTTTGTTGCCAAGTTTTTGAAACCAGCGCATCATCATCACCGGAACAAGATGCCCGACATGCAAACTGTCCGCTGTCGGGTCGGATCCCAAATAAGCGACAACCGGTACAGACGTTTTTTCACATTCATAAAGATAATTGTCAAAACCGTTTTCATCAGTGCATTGATTATAAAAGCCGCGTTCTTCCAAGATACGCAAAAATTCTGATTTGAATTGTGTCATAAAAACCGCCTCATTTGGATTTTATTAAACTATTACGGTTAAATTATTAACAGTAAATACAGGCGAACTCAATAATAAAGAAGGGAAAATATGGACGTCATCAAGCCATTGACAGCTCTCGGGCTTATGAGCGGAACATCCATGGACGGTGTTGATGCGGCTTTATTGGTAACCGACGGCATAGATATTTTCAAATTCGGTTCCGCCTTAAATCGCCCGTACGATATGGATATGCGTGCGCAATTGCGTTCTGTCATAGGGCGTCCGGTTGACGGGCAAGACGAAGAAATAAAAGAAGTTGAACAAAAAATCACTTTATTTCATGCTCACGTTGTTTCAGAGCTGCTCGATCTAGCGGGTTTGACAAACAAAGATATTGATATCATCGGTTTTCACGGTCATACCGTATTTCATAAACCCGATGAAAAAATATCCGTTCAAATCGGAGACGGCGATTTGTTGGCTAAGCAAACACAAATCCCTGTTGTCAACCGGTTCCGCAATTCCGACATTGCCAACGGAGGACAAGGCGGACCGATGATGGCATCTTACCATGCCGCTTTGGCTCGCGATATGGAAAAGCCATTGGTCATTCTTAATATCGGCGGAGTGGCAAAGTTAACATGGATCGGTGAAAACGGAGAGCTCCTCGCGTTTGATACAGGTCCCGGTAATGCGTTGATTGATGATTGGATGATGAAAAAAAATGGCACCAACATGGACTTTGACGGTAGTATGGCAGCCAGCGGAACGGTTAATGAAAAAATCATTTCCTCAATTATGAAAGAGCCTTATTTTCAAAAGAAGCCTCCGAAGTCTTTGGACAGGAATGAGTTTTCAGAAAAAATCTCGGAACAGCTCGCCGGAGAAAATGTTGCCGACGGCGCGGCGACTTTAACGGCATTTACAGCGCAAGCCGTTGCCTGTGCGGCAAATGATTTTCTGCCAAAGCCTGCGAAACACTGGATCGTTTACGGCGGAGGAGCACACAATCCGACATTAATTCGTATGTTACGCCAAAGAATTAACGCAGAAATTTTAAATGCCAATGATGTGCATTGGAACGCGGATTTTCTGGAAGCGCAAGGATACGCCTTTCTGGCTGTGCGTTCTTTATTCGGTCTGCCGATTTCATTTCCCTCTACGACAGGCGTTTCTCATTCCATGTGCGGAGGAATGTTGCACACCGTCCCTGACAGATTGAAAAAGAAAAAAAGCGATTGGTAATTAAAAAAATATCTTTTTTAGTTTTGCCTCCGACAATACTCTTGACCCTTTTGAAAAAAGGGAATAAACACTTTCCGTATTTTTTTACAGATCTTTGAAAGAAAAGGCAAAAAAATGATTAATGAAGAAGATTATGGCAAAATTATCGAAGCGCACGCGCATATTGGTACATGGAGTGCGGATAACGCAGATTTTACCGAAGAAACATTAAACGCTGCCTTTGACGACCCTTTTAAAGTTTTTATCAACGATGAAGAGGAAGAAAACGAAGTCGTTCATGTCATGGTTTCCAATATGAGCGGTATCGATCAACTGCCCGACGGGTCTCCAAAAATAGACGAGATCGAAGCAAATGCGGAAATGTTGGAAATTGCCGCCGCCAATCCAAAATTAAAAACTTTGATTGTCGGTCAACCCGGTTATGGCAATGCGGAAAATCTGGCACAACTGATTGAAGAGTACACAGATGACATTTACGGCATAAAATTACATCCGAACACTTTACAGTTATATGCTAACGACCCTTTGTACGAACCTTACATGGAAGTCGCACAGCAATATCATTTGCCTGTATTGTTCCATTCTCAAGATGATTTTTCAGATCCTTTGTACATTTATGAAACCGCTTTGAAATTTCCGGACGTTCCGGTCATATTAGCGCATATGGGTATGGGCGATGAAAACAATCACTGGTACACGTTCGGTATCTTGCAAAGCGCGTTAAAGTCTCAAACGGCAAATCTGTATGCAGATGTTTCTTGGCTGAATGCGGGTACGATCGTTGCCATGTTACAACGTGCAGAAGAGGAAACGATTTATCATTTGATGTTCGGCACAGACATTCCCTTGGGTCCTTATTCAGATCCGGACGTTTATCCCGAACGTGTCAGCGAAGTCAAATCCGCCATTGCCGAAGCCTTTGAAGAAGAGGAAGCGGCAGAATTGATCCACCGTTTGTTTTATCAGAACGCTTATGATCTTTTCTTTGCAAACAAAAGGTGATGATAAAAACCTCAAGAAAAAAATCCCTTAAAAAAATTAAGGGATTTTTTATTTTCCGGCGTATGTTTTTTTTCATAATCCCGTTTAATACTGTGTAAGCTTTACGGAAAGACATTGATGATTGTAGCCGATTTAACAGATGAAGAGTTGATGTATGGGATTGCAAGATCAAATGCCGACGCATTTCGAGAATTGTTAAACCGGTACGATCAAAAAGTTTATAAGCTTGCTTGGCACCTTTGTTCCGACAAGACGGAAGCTCAAGATTTGACTCAGGAGGTTTTTTTAAGGGTGTGGAGAAATGCAAAAACATGGCAACCGCAATCAAAATTGGAAACATGGCTGTACAGAATTTTATACAACCTGTTTATTGATACACGGAGGCAAATAAAAACAAAACCGGAAGACCTGTCGGAAGACATCTGTTTCCATGGGGATACACCGGAACAAGCCCTTTTAAAAAAACGTTTTGCCCAAGATGTTCAAAAAGCTTTAAACAATTTGCCGCAACGTCAAAAGGAAGCTTTGATTTTATGCTATTACCAAGAATTGAAAGCCAAAGAAGCCGCTGAAATTCTGGGGATAAAGCAAGGTGCTGTGGAAGCTTTACTGTTTCGCGCAAGACAAGCATTGAAAGAACTGTTGCCAAAAGAATGATCAAGGAGAACGCCTATGGATTTTGACCGTTTTAAAACAATAATTCAAACCTTCGGCGCCTCACCTTGCCGCTGGGAAACAACTGATCTGGAATCAGCCGTCGACTGGATCGACTGTGAACAAGGAAAAACATTCATTCAAGAGCAAAAAAAAATTGACGGATATCTGGATTTGTTACAGCCGCCCGCCTGCCCGTTTTTAAGTGAAAAAATTTATAACGCCGTTATGAATGAAATGACGCAACGTCAGATTTTTTTGTTTTTACGTTATTCGACACTGCTTTCTTTTTTATTTATGATCGGCGGATTTTGTCTGGGCTGGTATCAAACACAACAAGATTATATTAACACACAAAGCTACTTCACAACCCTTTTTAACGACATCACCTTTCAATAATCAAAAAAACAAGAGGTAATGAATATGAACAAAAAACTCCTTATTCTTCTTGGAATTTCACTGGCCGCAAATTTTGTTTTGATCGGCTTTGAAACCGCGAAAGTCATATATCAACCCGATTTCAATGACATTCCTGCGGAACGTCCCCGTTTTATTCCTCAGGAACGTATTGAAAATCCTGTCGATATTCAGGACAAGATATTTTTTAAAAAGGCTTTTAAAAGCGCTCTCAAGAATCACAAACAAGACATGACCGACGCTCGCAAAGAAATGCAAGACGCATTAAGAACTGAACCGTTCGATATCGAACAATTCAAAGTCGCCTTGCAAAAAGCGTCTTCAATTCGCAATCAGATTGATATCGCCGTACAAGAAAATATGACGGATATCCTGTCAAAAATGACACCACAAGAACGTCAACGTTTTGCAGACAAGTTTTCTCCACAGGAAAAACCTGATCCCAAAAGCCGGAATAAACATTCAAACCGCTTTTCTTTCAATCACCGTTACGACCGACCGGAAAATCCGGTCCCCGAAGATATGCCTCGACACTTCAATCGCACTTTTCCTCCAAGACACGATTTTATGATGTATCCTCCTTGCGCAAGGATGCCATATCCTCCGTGTCATCATAAAATGAAACCGGACTGTTTCACATTCGGATATCACGGTCGTTACGCTCCTCCACCTCCCTATGCAGGACACCATGACAGAGTTTTGCCTCACAGACGTGATTTTTTCAAAGGCGCGCCATTGGATCCGGAAGCAATTAAAGAAGAAAGAGAAAAACGGCGTATGGATCCTTCTGTTGCCCCTGAAGACGATCTGAAAGAAGCGGCAAGGCCGTTCCCGAAACATCATAGACGTGATTTTTTCAAAGGTGCGCCATTGGATCCGGAAGCAATTAAAGAAGAAAGAGAAAGACGGCGTATGGATCCTTCTGTTGCCCCTGAAGACGATCTGAAAGAAGCGGCAAGACCGTTCCCGAAACATCATAGACGTGATTTTTTCAAAGGTGCGCCATTGGATCCGGAAGCAATTAAAGAAGAAAGAGAAAGACGGCGTATGGATCCTTCTGTTGC
>CALXOZ010000018.1 GCA_944390195.1 uncultured Alphaproteobacteria bacterium | reverse complement strand
CAGGACGCTCAGGTTTTTGCGCGTGATTCGGAAGGGGAAAACACCGGAGAATCCGTTCAAAGTCAGAATGAACAAGACGATCGGGCTTTTGAGAACTTTTCTGAGGAAGCCGGAGAATCCGCTCGAAGTTTGAATGAAGAAGATGTTTCAGCTCAAAATGAGGAAGAACAAGATAGTAACGATATCGAAACGGAAGAGGAAAGCGAAATCATACAAGCGGATGTTTTGTTTGAAGAAGGATTGAGAGCTGCACGTAAAAACCAGCTTGATGAACAACGGGAAGACAATAAAGCCGAAAATGGCAATAAACGCAAGCGTTCTCATTTTTTACGCAAAGGAAAGCGTTTCCGTTCTTTGCGCAAAAACAATCCGGATTCAAAAAACGGTGAACAACAATCTTCAGAAGAGGATTCCCCGAAAAAAGAACAAAAAAACGATTCTGTTTCAGAAAAAGGGGAAAAAAATGTTAAAAAACCTAAAAAGCGCTTTTCTCCCCGTCGCCGTCCTGAGGAGTCTGAAAAAATTACGGAATGAAAAAATTGAAGAATGATTGCTTTGTTCAATCATTCTTTATTCTTTATTTCGTATTCTTAAAGGAGTTGTATAAAAACAAACAAGAGGTTACACTTCTATAATAAGAAATAAAAAGGAGTTTTTTATGCCGTTTTTGATGATTAAAACAAATTTAGATTTGGAAAAAACGACGATTCTAGCTTTGTTAAATCATGCCTCCCGTGTTGTCGCTCAGACTGTCGGAAAGCCGGAAAGTTATGTTATGGTAAATGTTTGTGCAAACGAACATATGATTTTCGGATCGACGACATCTCCGACCGTATATATGGAAATGAAAAGTGTCGGTCTGACAAAAGAACAGATTCCCGCTTTGTCTCAAGCTTTGACAAGCATGGTCGAATCTCGATTAAAAGTCCCGTCAAATCGTGTATATATAGAATTCGGTTCCGTTCCGGGGTATATGTGGGGCTACAATGGATCAACATTCTAGGTTACGAAAGGAAAAGAAACAATGAAACGTTTTTTTAAAACGGGATTTGTTTTAACAGGTGCTTTGTTCCTTTTATCCTGCTCGTCTGAAGTTATTCAAGCGCAACGTGGAGGTATTATTCCGACACAGGCGGAATTGCAACGTGAGGATGTGGCGGATTATATGACGTATTTACGTTTGAAAAAAGAAGCCGGTCCGTTGGATCAGGATTACATTTTACTGTCTTATCGTGTAATTCAAGATATGTTGCAATCCGATTTATTTCAAAACAAACCGGAACGGGTTAAAATTGCGTTGCGTGATGTTTTGAATTATCATCCGACAGCTCAGATCCGTCCCGCGATCATTCACGAAGCTGTTGAACATGAACTGATGAACTCGGAAGCTTTGTGGGTAACCGACGGTTCCGTTGTTTATGACTATGTTTTGGATGTCGAGTTAAGTGAAGTTCCTGTGAATGACGAACAGGCGGAAGGCAAGGCTTTAAGTGTGTTGTTGGTCTTGTCCGACGTTTACGGACAACAAGTCGGAGAGTGGTTTGGTTTTTTAAAACGGGAAAAAGGTTCTAACGCGTGGTTTTAACTGACGGTTTTTTCATCGTCGGGTGAGGAAAAGTCTTCAGGATTTGCTTCTGGTTTGTAAAAATCAGTATACGAACGGATTTTATTAATTATTTTAAAGATTTTTACACTCCATGAGGCCGTTTTTTCATCAATGCCGAACGATTCCATCTGTGTTTGGAATAAAAAGTTATCAATTTTCGGGTTTAAAGCGCTTTTTTGAAGGGATTGAGTTTGCTCTGTCGTCAAGGGATATTTTTTTTCAAGGTAGTGTAGTAAATATGTCTGAGCCGCATTGGTCATTTTTTTCAAAGCCTTTTGTGTCTCAGGTTGAAGAGGTTGATCCGGAAAAAATATGCCGATTGTTTCTATGATTTTTCGACAAGTCTCTAAGTAAGAGAGCAAGTCGGTCTTTTTTTCGGCTGTCGTTTGTTTTTGTTCGTTAAAACGTGCGGGAAATTCTTTTGCCATCATTGTAACGGCGGCATCATCAAACGCTGTATAAAAATTTTGCATATCTTCAAAAGATCTTTTCGCTTTTTTTTCGATGTAATCGTATCTATATGTTTCTTTATCATTTCGGGTTGATGTGTAAGAAAGTGTACTTTTGAAGGCTTCGATGATATCTCTCATCTTTATTAATAATAAACAGAAAACACCGATCAAGCCTGTGTACAAAGCTTCCCGCCCGAATAAAGCCAGCAAAAACGTCAATAAAAAGACAAGGACGGCAAAAAAATAAGCGAGACTGTGCTCAGTTTCCCTGATAAAATTTTCTAACAAAGAAACAAAAACAAATTTTGGATGATCGATATCATACATGTTAAAATCCTTTTTTATTGTCAGAATATCATGCATAAAAAACGAAATGATGACGGCTTTGTGTTTATGACCTTTTGATTTAAAATGTTTTTTAGGATGCTTAAGTGAAAAAGGATTTTTATATATTTCGTCACGGTCAAACGGATATGAATCTGTCGGGACGTTGGCAAGGTTGTGGAATCGATATGGATTTGAACGAAACAGGCAGACGACAAGCATGGCAATTGGCGCGGGATTTAAAGGGGAGGGGGATACAGATTGTTTTTAGTTCTCCTTTGAAAAGGGCGGTACAAACGGCGGAAATTGTATCTTCTTTTTTACAGATTCCTTTAAAAATCGAAAACGGGCTTATTGAAGGTTGCTTCGGTATGGCGGAAGGCAAAACAAAACAGGAAATTTATACTTTGTTTCCGGACGTTGCAAAAGCATGGCAAAGTTTGGAGGAAGATAGTATGGATATAAGTTTTCAAGGCGGGGAAACAAAACGTCAGATTCAACAAAGAATCTTAAAAACTTTAAAAAAAATAGCCTTTGAAAATGATTGTCATACTTTCGGTATTTCCGCGCATAGTGCGGTCGTGCGTTGTTTTGTTTTATTGTTCGGCTTGAAATTATATTCGGTTCCGCATGGAACACCGTTTCATTTGTGTCTGGATGATGAAGATTTTGTTTTATTGGATTGAAAGGGAATGGAAAAATGGCGTTGTGTGCTTTTTCTTGCGGAAAGAGGGGATGAAACAGCTTGTAAATAGTTTGTCTAAATACGCGGATAATAAAGGATTTTACATTTTTTTGTCTAAAATCCCATATTAATTCGTTGAGCTTTTTGATAAAGAAAAGTTATATAAGAAAGTATATAATACTATATTCTGTTATAATATATAGAAAAGATGACCTTATTTTGATTTATATCGGGAAATATAAACAAAAAAAGATTTAATCCCTTTGGTTTAAAGCTTTTAGATATCTATCCTTGTGCGTGTATTTTCCCTAACCTGAAAAATGAGCTTGCAACTGAGCAGGATTATTAGGAAGGGTAAACAGATGAAAGTTTTAGTCGCAGATAATCATACCTTGTTTCGTGAAGGTTTCAGCCGTCAATTACAACGTTTTGATGTGTTGACGGAATTACAAGAGGTAACGGATTTTTCAGCTGTTAATACATTGGCAAATCAAAAAAAGACATTTGATTTAATTTTTGTTGATTGTGATCTGTTAGGTACGCAATGGCGTGAAAAATTTCAAACTTTGAAAACGATTTTTCCTCAAGCGCGCATTGTTTTAATGAGTGAAAGTGAAGATCAAAAAGATATCTTGGATGCTTTCAGTTTGGATGCCGCCGGCTATATTACGAAATTGTCTTCGGATTCTTTGATCATCAACGCTTTGCGTTTGATTGTGGACGGTAATTTATATGTTCCCCCTGCTGTTTTGAAGGGGTTGCAAAAGCGGCGTATGCCAGGAGAAGGACGGATTTTAACACATACCTTACCAAACGGGAAAAATCTGACATATCGGCAAAGTGAAGTATTGCAACATTTAAGTAACGGTCTGTCCAACAAACAGATTGCTTATGAAATGAAAGTGTCAGAAGCTACAGTCAAATTACATATTAATGCCTTGTTACGTCATCTGCATGTTGAAAACAGAACAAAAGCCGTTGTTACAGCGCAACGCTTGGGAATACTGGAAGCTTGATTTTTTATGATTTGTTACCGTCTTTGTCTGTTGGCAAAGACGGTTTTTTTTTGTATGTATACTTTTATGCTGTTAGAAACTTCTGTTGCCGGAGTTTGAAAAAGCTGAAAACTTTTCAGGGAAACATCAAAAAATGGATACATCGGAACTGATTGAAAATTTTTCTTTTTTAGATGATTGGGAAGATCGTTACGCTTATTTGATCGAATTGGGGAAAACGTTGCCCCTTATGGCTGATGAAGATAAAAACGATGATTCAAAAGTCGAAGGATGTATGAGCCAAGTGTGGTTGAAAACGCAAATAAATGACGGCAGGCTGAGTTTTGTCGGGGATAGTGATGCTCATATCGTTCGCGGTTTGATCGCTGTTTTGCGAGTGATACTGTCAGGTAAGACAAAACAGGAAATTCTTGATACCGATGTGGAATCCATCTTTAAACAATTGGGGTTGGAAGACCATCTCAGCCCGACACGGCGTAACGGCTTTTTTGCTATGTTGGAACGTATTGAATCCGAAACAAAAAAGATGAATTAAAATATTCATTTAACGCTTGGATTTGTTGTTTTAACGGATTTTTCCTTTTCTTCCGGAAAATAAATTAAGTTTTCCGGAAAAAAAGTTTATCTCCGATCCTCGAAACTTTATAAGCTCACAAGTCGCGATTGAAAGAATTTATAAAGAAAATGATCTGAAAAAATTCATCGGAAAGTTGTTTAAATACGCGAGTTCTTTCTTATCAGGTAAGATCGTAAAATATATTATTATTACGGACAGGTAACAAAGAAGCTTTAAACGCTCATCTCTATATGAAGTGAATTTTCAAGGAAATGATTTTATGGGAAATCAAAGGGGTGGGATATGAATATAATGAAATTCATCTGGTTTGTCACAGCGATATTTTTATTGTTTTCTTGTCGTAAGGGTAATATTGAAGAAGTTAATCTTTCGCAATATTTTAAAGGTGTTTCCGGAACGGCTGTTTTTTATAATCCGGATGCTTCCCAATATAAAATTTATAATATCCCGTTAAGTAATATACAATCTTCCCCTTGTTCAACATTTAAAATTATGTCTGCGAATATAGCTTTATCTGAAAATGTGATTTCAAAGGAGGATTCAACTATAAAATGGGATGGAAAAATTTATGAAAATCCGCTTTGGAATAAAACAATGAATGTAAACGAAGCATTCCGAACTTCCTGTGTTTGGTATTTTCGAAAATTGATTGATAAAATACCGCAACGGACTATTAAATCATATTTGCAAAAAAATCATTATGGCAATCAAGACATTTCAGATTGGAAAGGGATTCAAAATAACAATACAAATGTTTCTGATTTAAAAGGATTTTGGATAGAATCCTCTTTACAAATATCACCAATGGAACAAGTCAGATTCTTAGCACAACTTTTTTCAAAAGAAAATCAAACAACACAAACATTAAAAGATATGATGTTGGTTATGGATAATCCGGTAAAAATTTATGGAAAAACTGGTTTGGGAATAAAAGATGATATGGTTGACACCGCTTGGTTCGTTGGTTTTTACGAACAAAACAACCGTAAAATTTTCTTTGCCATAAGATTGCATGATAAAAAAAATGATATAAAAGATTATCGCCATTCAGCCAGCTTTTATGCAAAACAAATAGCGTTAGATATTATTCAAAAGGCAAAAATATTTTAATAAAAAAAATGGGATAATCTGAAAAAAGTATCCTTTTTAAAAGCAGAGAAACCGAACTTATAAAAGAAATTTGAAATAAAGAAAATATCTTTTCTTCGCAAAGGTCGTTAGGTATGGGGGATGCTATAGAAGTCATTATTATTTGTTTTGACAGTTGATAAAAAAAGCCTCCCCTTCGAAAAAAAGTAAGGGGAGGCATTTTATTTCAGAGACAGTTCTTTATAAGGCAAAAGTATTACAAATATCGGTCTCCCCAAGGTTTTGCCAAGCGTAGAATCTCTGGCAGGGCTTCTTTTTCAAAGAACGTGTGATCCTTTCCCCAAATGACTTTTGAAACAGTCTTTTGCCCGCATTTAAACAAAGTCTTATCCGTTAACAGATACCCCCGAAAAGGAACGGTTGTGTCTTCTGATCCGTGAACAAAAATGAATTCCGGACGGGAATTTGAAGGATGAGCCTCAACTTCCGCTACATTAATCAGACAACCCGCAATGATCATGACTCCACCCAACGGAATCAAACTTCCTTGGGCGGAGATGTCTGCCAATAGATCCGATTCTGCTATCATTTGAACGGCAAGCATGGCACCTTGGGACACACCGAAAATATAAGTGTCCGCCGCGCCGATCTTATGAAAATCCATGCGATTCCGGATAAATTGAATCACTTTTAATGCTGCCGTGTTATACCACTGGTACATTTGCATCATTTTTTTATGCGCTTTTTTCCCTTGTCTGTCGGGCGGAATTGTAAACCAAACATCTTTGAAATTTTCAGGGATGGCGAACCATTGTCTGGCTTCTTCGTTGCCGTTCATTGCTTCCAGCCCGTCCGGAATATAGAAAACGGCATTAGGCATGACTTTTTGCAATTCTTCGGCGAACCAAGCGTTTGTTTGTCCGGTTCCACCCATACCATGTAAATAAATGACAAGCTGCTTCGGTTGCCGGTTGTCTTCCGGCATGATAACAGTGCTATTGAGTAAAGGATCTTGCATATTAACTCCTTAAAACGGCACCGGTTGATGCGCTTACGGCTCCGATGACACGACGGCACACGCTTTCAATTTCGTCATCTGTCATTGTTTTTTGGACCGGTTGAATTGTAATTTGAACGGCAACCGATTTTTTATCCGCTAAATTGTCACCTTCATACAAATCGAAAATGCTGACATCGGTAATTAAAGCTTTGTCCGTGTTTTTTGCGGCAATGACAATTTTTTCGGCATCAACGTCTTTGGGCACAAAGAAAGCCAGATCCCTTATGATCGGTGTGAAAGCCGGAAGTTTTAACGCTTTGATGGCTTTGCTGTTTTTCTTTTTTGGCAAAGGCAAATGATCTAAAAAGACTTCGCATGCGCATACAGGAGCTTTCACATCAAGGGCTTTTAAAATCTTTGGATGAATTTCACCAAAGTAAGCTAGAACCGTTTTTCCCATTTTAATAGCTCCGGAACGTCCTGGGTGATACCAAGCGGGGGCTTCGCGAGTGATTTGCACATTTTGCGGAGCTTCTGCCGCATCTAGAGCGGCTAAAGCGTCGGCTTTGGCATCAAAGACGTCTACGGGACGGGAGTTGACTGCCCAATGACGTGGTGCGTTTTGACCGAAACGAAGCATACAGGCAATTGTTTCTTGTTCCATCGGCTTGTAACCGAAGAATTGGGGACCGACTTCAAACAAACAACCGTCAAGGGTTCCTTTGGCTATGTTGGAACGTGCCGCCGCTATTAAATTGGGAAGCAGATTCGGACGCATCTCATTTAAGTCGGCACTGATCGGGTTTGCTATTAAAACAGGGTCAGTCTTACGGAAAAAAGAAGCGTCTTTGGACGACATGAAAGAAAATGTTACGGTTTGATATCCACCTCTGTTCGCCAAAGCGCGGCGAACGGCGCTTTCTTTACGTTGTCTTGGCTGTAAGATGCCGTATATCCCGTTCGGACGCGGTAAAGCTAAGGCAGGCAGTTTGTCATAACCGTAAATGCGCAGGATTTCTTCGACAAGATCATGAGAACCTGTGATATCGGAACGCCATGAGGGGCGTACAACTGAAAATTTCCCGTTTTCCTCGCTAACAATGCAACCGAGTCTTTCAAGAATGTTTTTACATTCTCCGGAATCGACACGGACGCCGCATAACTGTTCAACGCGTTGAGGATCAAATGAAATCGGTGTGTCTGTCTTTGGTTCTTGACCGGTGATGATAATTTCGGAACACTCTCCGCCGCAAAGATCCAAAATCATCTTTGCCGCCAAATCCGATCCATACTTTTTAATTGTGGCAGCAGGATCTATTCCGCGTTCGAAACGTTGGCGGGAATCCGATGTTAAAATTAACTTTTGTCCTGTTTTGGCAATGCTTTCCGGTTCAAAATAAGCCGATTCCAACAAAACTCGAGTCGTTTCCATCTGACAACCGGAAACTTCGCCTCCCATGACGCCGGCGATGGATTCAACGCCGTTTTCATCGGCTATGACAACCATGCCTTCGGATAAAGTGTATTCCCGACCGTCCAAGGCTAAAAGTTTTTCTCCGTCTTTTGCAGAACGGACTGTGATTTTTCCTTTAACTTTATCAGCGTCAAAAACATGCAAAGGTCTGCCGAAAGCAATGTTGAAGTAGTTTGTAACGTCGACAAGAGCCGAAATCGGACGCAATCCGACTGCAATCAAACGGTCTTGCATCCATTTCGGAGAAGGACCGTTTTTAACGTTTCTGATTTCCCTGAGTGTAAAATACGGAGCGCCGATCTCCAAAGCTTCGTTTTCTAAAACGACACCGGAAGTGAAGCTTGGTGTTAATAAAGGTTTTTCTTCAGAATAAAGGGGCTTTAACGTTCCCAGACCGGCTGCCGCCAAATCGCGTGCAATACCGTAAACGCTCATGCAATCGCCGCGATTAGGGGTGATCGAAACATCAAACACAGGATCGCAAGGATATACCGTTGAAATCGAAGAACCGACAACCGCATCTGCCGGACATTCGATAATTCCCGTGTGATCCGGTCCGATCCCCAATTCGTCTTCGGCACACATCATACCCTGACTTTCTACACCGCGTATCTTTCCTGCTTTCAATTTTTCTTTGAAAGAAGGGATGTAATCTCCGGGGCGAGCCAATATCCCTTTCATTCCCGCCCGAGCGTTGGGAGCTCCGCAAACAATCTGCAAGACTTCTTTCCCGGTGTTAACGGATAAAACATTTAAATGGTCTGAATCGGGATGGGCTTTGCATTCGTCAACATGAACGACAATAAGGTCTTTTACGACCGCTATCGGATCAATAATTTCTTCAATTTCCAATCCGATTGCCGTTAAACGGTCTGCTATTTCTTCTACGCTTGCAGTCGTTTCCAAAAATTCTTTTAACCAAGATAAGGTGAATTTCATCGTTTATTTCCTCCTGTCATGCTTAATCCCGATCCCGTCGAGGGAATGTCCAAAGGAACAAAGCCATAATGTTTAATCCAACGCAAGTCCGATTCAAAGAAGGTGCGCACATCGGGAATGGCATATTTTAACATAGCCAGACGATCCAACCCGATCCCGAACGCAAAGCCTTGGTATATATCGGGATCGATATGACATGCTTTCAACACGTTGGGATGAACCATGCCGCATCCTAAAATTTCCAACCAGTCGTTTCCTGCACCGATTTTTAATTCTCCGTTTGTACGACAACAACCGATATCCATTTCAGCGGACGGTTCCGTAAAAGGGAAAAATGAAGGTCTGAAACGGACGGGAACGTCGTCCAATTCAAAAAAAGTTTTGACAAATTCAATCAGACAGCCTTTCAGATGAGCCATATTGGTTTCTTTGTCAACAATCAAACCTTCGACTTGATGGAACATCGGAGAATGGGTCGCATCGGAATCGCAACGATATGTTCTGCCAGGAACAATGATGCGTACGGGTGGTTGTTGCTTTTCCATCGTCCTGATTTGGACGGCTGATGTTTGTGTGCGGACAATGAATTTTTCGCTGTTTTCTTCCCCTTTCAAATAAAATGTGTCTTGCATTTGCCGTGCAGGATGGTTTTTGGGGGTATTTAAAGCGGTAAAATTATGAAAATCGTCTTCGATATCAGGGCCTTCGGCAACCGCGAACCCCATCTGTCCGAAAATGGCAATGATTTCATCGTAAGTTTGATATAAAGGATGAATCCGTCCCTGTTTTTCAGGACGAACCGGCAAAGTGATGTCAACGGCTTCTTTTGCCAGTCGAATGTTTATTTCTTGTTCTTCCAATTGTTCTTTTTTTGATTCGATTGCTTCAGCTAAAATATTTTTTATCGTATTAAACTGCTTTCCGGCAGCTTTGCGTTCTTCGGTCGGCATGGAACCGAGAGATTTCATTTTTTCAGTGATAATGCCTTTTTTCCCTAGAACGGACACGCGTATTGCGTCTAAATCAGCCAGTGTTTCCGTTTTTTGTACCTGTTCAAGCAGTTGTTGTTGCAGTATATCTAAATCACTCATTGCCGATAATCCTTATAACCAATTCACTCATTGCCGATAATCCTTGTATTCTTTAAACAAAAGGGGCGCAACGCGCCCCTTTTTTTATCATGCATTCCGATGCTTAATTCAGAGCCGCCTTTACTTGTTCGACGACCTTTGCAAAAGCCGCAGGCTGATTCATTGCCAAATCGGCTAAAATTTTTCTATCCATTTCAATTCCGGACTTATGCAATCCGTTAATGAATTTAGAATACGTCAAACCGTATTCGCGTACACCGGCGTTAATCCGTTGTATCCACAAAGCACGGAAATTGCTTTTTTTCTTGCGGCGATCACGATAAGCATATTGCAGACCTTTTTCAACTTTTTGCAAAGCGATACGGTACAGCTTGGAATTGCTTTCACGATAGCCTTTAGCTAATTTTAAAATCTTTTTATGTTTGAAATGAGCGGTCACACCACGTTTTACACGAGCCATTTTTTATCTCCTTAATTATAGGGCATGAAACGATCGATAATTTTGAAATCGCATTCACGCAACAAGGCTGTTCCGCGTGCTTTGCGTTTCATTTTTGTGCCTTTGGAAATCAAACGATGGCGTTTGCAGGCATATCCGTGCTTTATAGCGCCGGATCCCGTGCGAGCAAAACGCTTTTTAACCGAGCTTTTTGTTTTTAATTTGGGCATTTCCGTCTCCTTTTAGAAATATTTAACGGTTCTGCGTTCTTAGGCTGCCCTTTAATAGCCCGAAAACGCGTTCTTCTCTCTAAGAGTTATTTTTTATACGTTTAATCCGTCTGGTTTGCAAGTATTTTTTAGAGGCAAAAGAGAAAAGAAACGGAACCAGAAGGTTCCGTTTTTTTTGTTTAGTTTCTGCGATCCCCGAGGAAGCGCAACAAATAAAGAAACAGATTTATAAAGTCCATATACAGCATTAATGCGCCGTAGATGGCTTTGCTGGCGACGACGTTATCGGAATCGTTGCTGTCGTAAATTTGGCGGATTTTCCAAGTGTCCCAAGCGGTCAAGCCGACAAAAATCACAACGCCGAGAACTGATGTTGTTAGATATAAAGCGGGGCTTTTCAAGAAAATGTTAACTATTGTGGCAATGATAATTCCGATCAGTCCCATCATCATGAATGAACCGAATTTTGTTAAATCACGCTTTGTCGTATAGCCGTATAAGCTCATTCCTGCGAACATACCTGCCGTAATCAGGAAAACACGCAAGATGCTGATGCCGGTGTAAACCCAAAAGATGGTTGTCAATGAGATTCCGAACAAGGCAGAATAGACGACAAATAAAGTGAATGCTGTCGTCGAGTTCCCAGAAGAAACCGCGGAACCCATCATAAAAATTAAGACGAAAGGTGCCAGAATGGCGATCCATCCCAATAAATTAGGCTGTCCTGTTTCTAAAGAAAAGAAAATCAATCCCAAAGAGGAATTTGCTAAAAGATAGCTGACACCCGCTGTAATCAGCAGGCCGATGGTCATGTAGTTGTAGACCTTCAGCATATATTGGCGCAATCCTTCGTCAATTTCCAACGAACCGGCGCGGGAAATGACGCTGTCCTGTTTTGTATCAAAAGCCATTATTAAAAGTCTCCTTATATAAAAAAATCTTTTCCTTATATCATAAGATAGTAAAATTAGACCAGATAATCAACAGACGAGCCGTTTTCTTTCCGTGTTTCAAACTTTATTGATTTATTAGGATCGAACAGGGGCTGTAAGTCGGTTGTCAAATGCAATATTTTAGTTTTAAACTTTATTTTTTCAGGATCGGATAGGGATATGTATAAAGTTTTGTTTGTATGTACGGGGAATATATGCCGTTCTCCTACTGCCGAAGGGGTGCTTAGAAAAAAAGTGCAATATATTAAAGAAAAAGATTTTATCTTTGTTGATTCCGCCGGAATAAGCGCTTGGCATACTGGAGAACCACCTGATCAACGCGCTATTGAAACGGCTCTGAAAAATGGAGTCGATATTTCATCTTTGCGGGCAAGGAAAGTTGATTCTGACGATTTTATGAATTTTGATCTGATTATCGCTTTGGATTCCTCTCATCTTCGGGCATTGGAAAAAATGCGTTCAACCCTTTGTCCGGAGGACAATAAAGCGCATTTGGCGTTATTGATGGATTTTGATCCTTCTTTTGGTGTTCAAGACGTCCCCGATCCTTATTTCGGAGGAAAAGAAGGCTTTCAATTTGTCTTCGATATGATAACATCAGCTTGTGACGGTCTTCTGGAATATATACGGGAAAGACATTATGCAGGTTGAAAACAATCCCTTCAATGATCGAATCACCCGCATTGTTGAAGCATCTACAAAAAAATTGATTGTTTCTGTGGTAACATTGGCGGGAGGGGGGACGGATACAAAACATGTCGTTTTGTCGGACGGGTCTCAGATCGTTGTGAAAATTTCAAAAAACCCTTCTGATGATTTGGCCGTCGAAGGGGCGACGATGGATTTCTTGAGAAATCATACACAATTGCCTGTGCCGGTCTTGTTTTATTCGGATAAAGACATCTTGGTTCATGAATATGTTGTCGCCGACGGATCGTTGAATATGGCTTCCGAACCAGAAGCCGCCGGACATTTGGCAAAATTACATGATATTTCTTCCGATTGTTTCGGCTTTGATTTTGATACCTTGCGTTCAGGTGTGCAACAACCGAATCAAAAATTCAGTAAGTGGGTACCGTTTTTCGTTCAAAACAGAGTCTTGTATATGGCTCGAAAAGCTTTTGAATGCGGACGTTTGCCGCTCGAACTTATGCAAAGAATTGACAACTTTTGTCAAAAAATGGAATCTTATCTTGACGAACCTCCAAAGCCGGCTTTGTTACATGGTGATATCAGCGTTACCAGCATTTTATGTCATCATGGCAAAGTTAAAGCTTTTGTCGATCCTGCTGTTTTTTTCGGTGATCCGGAGTTTGAATTCGTCTTTGCAACGCCTCATTTGTCTTTATCAAAAGTCTTCTTTGATGCGTATAATGAATTGCATCCCTTCCGTCCGGGGTTCTTTGAGTACAGGCAAACCATTTACAGTTTGTATCCCCTGTTATTATATATTAAACTGTTCGGGGCTTTTTATATACCCCGTGTCATAGATGTTTTGACCAGATTTGGATTCTGAAAATGAAACCTGAAGATGTTATAAAAATTTTTGCCCGTTTTAAAAAAGCGAATCCGGAACCAAAATGCGAGCTGCTCTTTAATTCTGATTATACGCTGTTGGTCGCAATCGTATTATCCGCGCAAACAACAGATAAAAATGTTAACAAAGTAACTCCGGCGTTATTTGCAAAAGCTTCTACGCCTGAACAAATGCTTGATTTGGGAGAAGATATATTAAAACAACACATCCGCTCTATCGGTCTGTTCAATAGTAAAGCCAAAAATATTATGGCCTTGTCGAAAAGTCTGGTCGAAAATTATCAAGGAATTGTTCCAAAGGACTTTGAGATTTTACAAAAGCTCCCTGGCGTCGGTCGAAAAACGGCAAATGTCTTTTTGAATACAATGTACGGTATGCCGACGTTCGGTGTTGATACTCATGTTTTACGTCTGGGAAACAGAATCGGAATCGCAGAGGGAAAAACACCTCTTGAAGTTGAAAAAAATCTCGAAAAAGCCGTTAAAAACGTCATCCCTGATGAAGATTTGAAATATGTTTCACATTGGCTCGTTTTGCATGGTCGTTATATCTGTACGGCAAAAAAACCGGCATGTGAAAAATGTCTCATTCATGATTTGTGCCTGAAAAATGGGATATGAAAAAACGCGTTCCTGTTAAATGAAAAATTTGCTCGTTTTTATAAATGAAAACAGCTTGAAGCAGTTTTCTTTATTGTTGTTATAGCAAAGATTCCTGATGGATGTTTCCTTTTTAAGGAATATGTCAGTATTAGTGTGCTGAAGCAAAACTTTTTAAAATGCAGGAACTTAGCGTAATAACAGGCATTGAAACGGTTCTTATAATAATCTGCGTGGCTGGCAACAGAAAAGCTCTGATGTTTTTGAAATACCATCAATATTATTCTTAACATTTTTTTACGCACTGATTTCGGAAGATCTCATTTTCCGTAATCCTATGAAAATCATGTTTCCGAGATATTCTTTTCGCTTTAAATGACAGAAGATTGAATATCAAGGGGTGGCGGTATAAAGAGTATTATATGAATATATTCTTAAAAGTTGTAATAATAAAATCGTATCAGTCAATCATTGATATCAAAAAAGAGGAGGATTGTTTTATATCTATTTGATTGGTTTTCTTGATCAGAAGCAACCGTTTCCTATAAAAACGGAGGTGATATTAAATCGGGAAATTGGTCTGATTGAATTAATTTATATGCTGAAACGATTTAGAGGTAAAATTGTTATTATTACACGGTTTTTTGTTATCAAAAAAGGGTGTTGTATTTTAAATTATATTACTTGAAATTTATGAAAACGGTATTAGACCTAATTGGTCAAAGAAGATGTTCGCACATCAAAAAGCCCCGTATTTTTTCGGGGCTTCTTTTTAAGAATTATCTTTGATTTTGACGTTCTTGCAAGATTTGATATGCAATGGCGTTACTGATAAAACTTTTGCGACGCGTGACAGGGTAGGTGTTTGTTTGTTGCAAAAAAGTTTGCAAACCGGTTGTTCTTGCCGGAGAAGAAAGCATTGTCTTTTGTATTAAATTAGTTATGTTCTTTTGTTTTTCTTGACGCTCTTTCTTTTGCTGACGCTTTTCCATATTTATTTTTTCTTGTAATTGCCTTGAACACTTTTTCATCGTTTCAGTATCACGATGTGCCGCATCCGGTAACAAGGACTGGAATTCTTTTTGTAATTGTTCACGAGACAAACAGACATGGTGCCCTGTCTGAAAATCTTTAGCATGTGACATTTTTATCAATTCTGCAGCCTTATTTTTGGAAGCGAGAATTTCTTTATAACGAGCTTTATTTTCTTTGATTTCCTGCCTGATATCGGGCGGAAGATTGCGTAACGCAAAATTTCGACGGTTTTTTTCTTGATCTGCTGTTAAATTTTCCGCATTTTTATCCGTTTTCACTCCTAATGATAAAGCTTGTTTTTTTATCTTTTTCTGTTCGTTTGTTAAGGGAAGGGACTGGCTTTCCAATTTTTCAATTTCAACCAGTCGCGAACGCATTTGATCAAAGTATTTGTCTTTTCCTCTTTCTTCACAACGTTTTACAACAGTTTGACAGTATAAATCGTTTTGTTGTTTTTGTTGTTTAAAAACAATCTCAAGTTCGGTTAAGGTATTAAGAGGTTTGTGATCGTCAAACGGCAGATCCATCACAGATTGGGCTGCAATGGGGGAAAGCTTGTTTTCCAAAGAGGTAGAGGCTTTTTCTTCGGAAAGGAACATCGTGTCTTTTGTTGTGTTAAACTTGATAACGTTTGCCTTTTTTTGTTTGACCGGTGTCAAGGGTATTCCACATCTTTTACAAGCTTTGAGCAGTAATTCTTTCATTGCGGGAGATAATCCCATGGCGACAGCGTCAAAACCATACTTTCGAACATCTTCTAACAGATGTAGAACTCTTCCGATGTTGACATTTCTTTGAGGTGTCATTTTTTTAAAAAGATTTTTTTTATTTCCATTATCAACAATTCTTCCTCCGCCGATTAAATTAACTTGGACAGATCTTTTTCCGGAAAGATCTTTTACGATTTCTACGGAAGAAATTCTTTTAATATTCCTTGAAAAAGATTGTTTTTGATCTTTTTGTAGTTTCTCCCAAGCCATTTTTAAAAATTTTAATTTTTCAGCGGAAATATCTTCTTTTGTTTCTTTTCTTTGGATGTTTTTTTCCTGCAACATAATTGTCGATCTCCTAAAAAAGAACGCCCGATTTTACGGGCGTTCCATAGTAAAGTGATTAACCTCTACCTTTGCCCTTTTGCTTAGCAATAACGGCAGTATTTGTATTTGACTTTTCCTTTTGCTTCTTTTGAGCATTTCTAACGTCGTTACCCTTAGCTTCGTTTGCGGTTTTCCCGATTTCTTTCAAAGCTTTTGACGGGCTTTTTTCTCCGTTAATTTTCTTTTTGGCCTCTTTAGCCTTCGCCGGATCGGTCTTTTCTAAAGCAGCCACAGCTTCTTTTGTCAAGCTATCAACTTTTTTCTTTGTGTCACCAGTGACTTCTTTTTTAGCACCGTTATTTTCCGTAACAGGAATTACTTTAGTCGGTTCTTCCTTTTTCTGACCGTCTTTAGCGGGTTTTTCCTTCTTCTGACCGTCTTTAGCGGGTTTTTCCTTCTTCTGACCGTCTTTAGCGGGTTCTTCCTTTTTCTGACCGTCTTTAGCGGGTTCTTCCTTCTTCTGACCGTCTTTAGCGGGTTCTTCCTTCTTCTGACCGTCTTTAGCGGGTTTTTCCTTCTTCTGACCGTCTTTAGCGGGTTCTTCCTTCTTCTGACCGTCTTTAGCAGGTTCTTCCTTTTTCTGACCGTCTTTAGCGGGTTCTTCCTTCTTCTGACCGTCTTTAGCGGGAGCTTCATATCCCAAGCCTTTTGCTTTAAGATCTTTAACGAATTCTTGGTTAATGCCATCGTAACCAAGATTGGCAGCTTGACGTTCATCTTCCAGACGCGGAAAGCGCTGATCCATGCTTTGAGCATGATCACGGGCAACAGCATTTTCTGCCCACTTCGCATCACCTTGCTTCATTAATTCTTCTGTCGGTTGATAACCTTTTACTTCCATTCCCAAAGCACGGCAAGCTAAATACATTTGAGCTTGGAATTCTGGAGGACCGCTTAATGTTGTAGCTGTCCAACCTTTTTCCATTCCCAAACGCACCATTGCCATACAATCTTCAAAGGACAATTGAGAAGCTGCTTGCGTTCTCTTTCCGTTGGAACCTTCTTCATAGGTTGACTTATAATGCAGATCGATACGGTCGGGGCGGTTATAAATTTTGGCGCCGGATTCATGCATTTCCACAACGACATAAGGATTTTTCTTGTCGTTGGATGCCTTAATGCTATCGTATTCCATGACGGAAAATGGAGAATAACGCCCGTTATCTGCTTGGGCTTCCATTTCCATGTACCTGTTCTTTAATGCAGTGATCTGCACTTGTTCCATCAGGTCGCTACTTTTGTTTTTAGTCGGTACTAATTGAGGTTCTTCTTCAATAAAATTGAAAGAGCCTGTTATACCTTTTTCTTCTTTTCCGTCTTTTTGAGGAGCCTCTTTTTTAGGAGCATCTTCTTTTTCGCCCCCTTCTTTTTTAGGCTCGTCTTTTTCTGCGACCTTTTCTTTTGCAGGCGCTTTCTTTTCGGCTTCTTCTTCTTTTAAAGGAGCTGTTTTCTTTGCAGCATCTTTTTCAGCTTCCTCTTCTTTCAAAGGAGCCTTTTTCTTTGCAGCATCTTTTTCAGCTTCCTCTTCTTTCAAAGGAGCCTTTTTCTTTGCAGCATCTTTTTCAGCTTCCTCTTCTTTCGAAGGAGCTTTCTTTTCTTCTGTGAACTCAACATCTGTGATGTTGTCCATATTTCTGAAATCTTTTGATTCTGGCATAGATTGTTGTCCTTTTTTCAACTATTGCACCTTATTTGTGATCAATGTACATAATTTAATTCCTTATTTCTTTTTTTGTTTACGAATCGAAAGGAATCACATCTGTTGACAAAAAAAGATCTTGCGGAATTTTTATTTTGAGAATGTTGAACAAAATCAACACAACAAACGATTGATTTAGTCTCTTTCTCTCTGTGTAATAAAAGATTTTGAAGCTGAAACGCTTCAGGAATAGAATATTTTCTTATTCCAGAAGAACTGAACTCCATTTGTTCAAAAGAGATTTTTTTTCCTCTTTTTAATACGGAAAACAGATTGTTTTTATTATCCATATTTTTTGCTGAGGGTAAAATTTGTGTCACTCTTTTTCTCCTGTTATAAGCGACATGTTTACTTACATGAAGGATCACTCACCACCGAGTATAAATCAAAAATTCTATGATATCTTTGATATTTTTTTTACATTTATTTCTATTAAAGATATTTCTCCTTTACTTAACAGATTAAACATTGCTTAGTTATTGTCCTGATTCCGGTCAACACAGACTTCTCAAAACCAACAACCAGTTATTACAATAGCATATTTTTTTGAGAAAATATATGACAAAATTTTAAAAATTTTTTTGAATATTCTAAGGGATTGGTTTCTTTGGGGAAATAAAGTTGACAAAAAAAAGGATATTTGTAAAAAAATCTTTCTTCGTTCTTTTTGTTGGGCTTTCCTATCTGGAAAGCTTTGTTCTATAATTATCATTAAATAAACAAGACTCTCATTTAAGATTTTAGATGAAAAGTTTTTAAGTCATTGGGGCATGAAAAGCTTCCGATCAATTTTTTTAGTTCTTGCAAGAATCTAATTATGAAAAATCTATGAATGATGTTTCAACCCTATATTTTTCGATTGCTTGGTAGTATTTTGTCGGAAGTGCTGTCAACCGGTTGAATGGAAACAGCTGTTTGATTGAGATAAAAGATAAAAAATTGTCTCTTTACCGTTTGATGAATATGCCTGCCGGAAAACGCCGGTTGTTTTTTTGATTGAATGGAATCATATATGAAATTCCCCGCGGGTTACGCGGGGAACTGTATTTCTTATTATTTTTCCAAAACCTTGACACCTGGTAATGTCTTTCCTTCCATCCATTCAAGGAAAGCACCTCCGGCTGCGGAAAGGTAGGATAATTTATCGGCAACGCCGGCTTTTTTCAAAGCGGAAACGGTATCGCCGCCGCCGCCGATTGATTTCAGACCGTTCTTTGTCAATTCGGCAACCGCTTCGGCTATTTCAAAAGTCGCTTTATTAAACGGCTTTATTTCAAAAGCGCCGACAGGTCCGTTCCAAATAACGGTCTTGCATTCACCTAATTTTTTTACTACTTCGTCAACAGATTTCGGACCGATATCCAAGATCATCATGTCTTCAGGAACTTCGGTTACATTGACGACTTTATTTTCTGCGTTTTCAGCAAATTCTTTGGCGACAACGACATCAACCGGCAAAATGATTTCGCATTTGGCTTCTTCTGCTTTTTTCATGATTTCACGGGCCGTTTCCGCCATTTCTTTTTCACATAAGGAATTGCCGACATTGATTCCTTTGGCATATAAAAACGTGTTTGCCATGCCGCCGCCGATGACCAACTTGTCTACTTTAGCAACAAGATTGCCTAATAAATCCAATTTTGTTGAAACTTTTGCGCCACCGACAATCGCCGCGACAGGACGGACAGGATTGCCCAAAGCTGCATCCAAAGCTTCCAATTCCGCCTGCATTAATAATCCTGCTGCGTTCGGTTTTAACTTTGCCATACCTTCCGTTGAAGCGTGTGCTCTATGGGCGCAGGAAAAAGCATCATTAACATAAATATCAATGTCTTTAGCCAATTTCGCAGCAAATTCCGGCTCGTTTTTTTCTTCTTGAGCATAAAAACGCAGGTTTTCCAACATGATGACATCGCCGTCTTTCATGTTTTTAATGGCATTTTCAACTTTTTCACCAATACAATCGTCAACAAAGACAATCTTCTGCCCCAGAGCTTTTTCCACATCAGGAACGATTTGTCCTAAAGACATTTCTGCGACAACTTGACCTTTCGGGCGACCAAAATGAGACGCTATGACGACTCTTGCTCCCTTGTCTGTCAGAGCCTTTACCGTTGGAACAAAGCGATCGATACGAGTCGTATCTGTTACTTTCCCGTCTTTGAAGGGAACATTTAAATCGGCGCGGACAAAAACAACTTTTCCTTTGGCGTCTAAATCATTAATTGTATCAAATTTAGCCATTTTTCTTTCCTTTACAAAAAAAGAAACGGCTCCCTCCTTTGAGGGAGGAAGCCGTTTTCACCTTTAAATATTTAAATGAATTTTGCCATAGCGACAGCTGTGTCGGACATACGGTTGGAGAATCCCCATTCGTTGTCGTACCAGCTCATGATGCGTAAGAAATTACCATCAATTACCTTTGTCTGGTCGGCATGGAAAATAGAACTGTAGCTGGTGTGTGTAAAGTCAATGGATACCAACGGCAGATCGTTATAACCTAAAATGCCTTTCAGACGACCGGATTCAGAAGCTTCTTTCATTGCGGCATTGACTTCTTCTTCTGTTGTATTCTTAGCCAGTTCAACTTTCAGATCGACAACTGAAACATCCGGAGTCGGAACGCGGATGGCGGAACCTTGCAACTTTCCTGCCAATTCGGGTAAAACCAAACCGACGGCTTTAGCGGCACCTGTTGTTGTCGGAATCATTGATAAGGCTGCAGCGCGAGCACGATACAAGTCTTTATGCAAGGTGTCAACCGTGCGTTGATCGCCTGTGTATGAATGAATCGTTGTCATATAGCCGCGAACGATGCCAAACTTGTCATTTAAGACTTTTGCGACAGGGGACAAGCAGTTCGTTGTGCAAGAAGCATTTGAAACAATCTTGTGTTCTGCTGTCAGTTTGTCGTCATTGACGCCATATACAACCGTCAAATCGGCTCCTTTGGACGGAGCGGAAACTAAAACGCGTTTTGCGCCAGCTTCCAAATGCACTTTTGCTTTTTCCGCATCCGTGAAAATGCCTGTGCATTCATACACGATATCAATGTCCATGTCTTTCCAAGGCAAGTTGTGCGGATCACGTTCGGCTAAGACTTTTACGGTTTTGCCGTTAACGGTGATTGAATCTTCTGTCGCGGAAATTTCACCGGGGAAAGGTCCGTGAACGGAATCAAACTTTAACAAATGAGCATTAGCCTTGGGAGAACCAAGATCATTAATTGCTACAACATCAACATCTGTACGACCGGATTCAGCCAAAGCGCGAAAAGCTAAACGACCAATACGACCAAATCCATTAATCGCAACGCGAACTGCCATGTATTTTCTCCTTAAAATAACAACTTTGTTTTTTAATGATACATTCTTTGATCCGTTCAAAGAATGCAAGTGAACTTTAAAAGTATATTATATTTGCCACAAATCGAACAAAAAGGAAAGAGTTTCCTTTTAATTAAAACATATTTCCGTGTTTTTTTCATTTCTTTGTCTTCAAGGACTTTTTTTCTATCCCAGTCGGATTTTTTTTAATTCCTTAACGGAAACACTTTTTTAAAACGAATCAGATATAATATTGTCCTAAATTAAGTCGGGTTTCCCTGTAAATGGAGTGTTTTTAATGAAATTCAGACATCTTATCCAGTTTTCCAGTTTGTTCTTGTTAAGTTGTTGCGCGTTGACGCATTATGATAGTCTGGATCAAGAAAAACAAACCGAAATTTCCGTTTCGTCCAATGTTCCTGCTGAATTATGGATTGATGGCAAAAAAATTCAGGATGTCGCAAAAGAGCATCTCTTAAAACAAACGGGAATGGGAACGGTTACTTTGAAAGCTCCGGGGTATCAAGAGGCAAGGGTTCTTGTTTATCAAAATCCCGCTGTTAAAAAAAATGTAACGTCTCATGAAAGTTCTGTCGTGTGGACAACGGAAAAAGGGGCTGATATCTCTTCGGATCTTTCTGATGTCGGAGCCAGTGCCGCAACAACCAGTCCGACATCAACAGTGATGTTTCCAATCAATTTAGTGAAATTTGCTGTCAACATTGTTGCCACTCCTTTTTCTTTCACTAAGGATTTCAATCCCTTCGGTTATTATTTAGCTTACGATAAAAACCAGTTTTATGTCGAAATGATCCCTGTCGGAGATAAAAAGCTTTCTTTGTTGAAGGCCCTTCAAATGCAAACAAAAGTTTTCGTTTTGAAAAATTATCCCGAGTTGGCTAAAGGCAACAGAGAATATATCGTAGCGTTGAGTGATTTTTCCGGTGTTTCCGAAAAGGATATTCAATCCGTTCTTGACGAAAATAAAACGGCTCCTCTTGTCGCAGACGCAATTGCAAATAAAATAAAAGTGAATAAAAAGTAGTTTAGCGTACAGGAAAGGCAAGGTTTAAAGCGTCTTCTTCCTCTGCAGACAATGTGATAAATTGAGCTTGGAAAAAAGAGTTTAATTCTTTTTCATTCTGAGCTTTGACTAATATGCCGACATTATCTTTTGCAAACAACCATGCCAGAACGATTTGGCGTGGGGTGGCTTCGTGCTTTTCCGCTATTTTTTGCAAAATCCTGTTTTCATAAACGGACGGGTACACGTCTAAGGGAGCGTAAGCGATTAATGGAATCCTTCTTTTTTGACAAAAAGGAAGTAATTCTTTTTCCATTTGACGATGAACTAAGTTGAAATAGGCTTGATTCATAGCCGTACCATCTGCTCCGGTGATTTTCAACCATTCTTTTAAATCGCATAAATCAAAATGTGATACACCAAAAGCCTTTATTTTTCCGTCTTCTTTCAGATCTGTAAAAGCTTCAAGAACTTCCTCAGGATGTCCGCGAGCCATTCCCCAATGAAGTAGATACATATCCAAATAGTCTGTTTGCAGGCGTTCAAGACTTTTGTCACAGGCTTCTATAATGCTTTCATAACTGGTGTATTCGGGGGAAACTTTCGAGGTCAGAAAAACTTCTTTACGGCAATCTGAAACAGCTTCTCCTAATACTTCTTCGGCTCCGCCGTTGCCGTACATTTCCGCCGTATCAAAAACGCGATATCCGATTTCCAAAGCTTTTCTTATTAAAGCGGTTTCTTTAAAGTAGGCACCGGCATCTTCTCCGAAATACCACATTCCCAGCCCTATGGCGGGAACAATGCGACCCGGAGGAATAGTTAGCGTTTTGTTTTTTCTGTTTTTTTCCATACGTTCAAAATAAAACGATTGAAAGTGAAGGACAATATAAAATTCAGGTAAGGGCTTTTCAGAAAAAAAGTTGAAGAAGATATAAAAAAACGGAGAGAAGAACTCTCCGTTTTTTTGGGGCAATGCCGAATGTTTATCTGCCGTTTTTAATCATTAAACTATTCAAAACAGGCTTTTCCCATTTTATGTTGAAGTTTTTCAAGTTTAACGGGGACGTCTTTTGAGATGTTTCCAATGAATCAGCATATTTTTTCATTGCATCAAAAGAACGTGCGTCTTTTTTCTTCATAGCTTTTGTGGTTTCAGGATTTTTAGAGAAGTTCTTTACCAAATACTTGTGTATTTCTGAAACTTCGTTAAGAAGAACTGCTGCACTATTTTTATCCATGCTGCTGGCAAGTAATTGGTATTGTCCTAAAACACCGGAAGGTTTTTGTTTCGCCTTTTGATCAATCAATTGAGCCAAAACGGGATCAGTTGAGATTTGTTTCCATGTTTCTTTGTCTGAACGGATTGAAAATGCGGCTATTTGAGATTCTTTTTCGGCTTTTAAAGCTTTTTTGAAGTCGTTGTTTTCCGAACGCAAAGAATCAAGTTGGTCTTGAACCGTCATTTTTGACGGATCTCTGCTATACGCCTTCACCAAAGCATTTTTCATTGCTGTCAAGCTGGACAATTCATTTTTTATGAAGTGTGCAATAGCGGCATCACCGGAAACTTCCGTTTTAGACGGAATTTTCTCGATTTGCTGTTTTACCAGCTTGTTTGCATTTAAAATGGCTTCAACATTATCGATTTGTTCTATGACGGCATCGACGACTTTAAGCTTGCTTCCGGCAAAGATGTCTTTTTTACCTACATCATCTTTTCCTGTCGTACGCAGATGTTCTTTTTCTTTTCCGATCACCGTGTGAATTTCATCACGCGTGGAAACATTTTCCAATTTGTCGAACAGATCGGATTGATAAGATTGAATGCTCAAACTTCCCAATTGTTGCAACTGTTGTTTCAACAAATTGTCTTTTATCAACTTGCGTTTCAATTGCGGAGAAAACTTCTGTTCCGGCATTGGCAAACCTAAACTTGCGGAGATCTGAGCGGCTTCCATATAAGCGCTAAGCTCGCGGCGTGTTTCATATTCCTGTTCCAGTTTTTCTTTTTCCACAGGCATATGAGCACGGGATTCTTGAACACGCTGCATCATCTGTTCATATTTAGGATGGGTTTCACCTTTTGCCAAAGCAATTGATATTTCCGCCATTTGCTGACGGGTCAATCCGTACGTTTCCGACATGACCTGAGCTTGTTTTATGACTTCCAGATCACTCATTTTTTGTAAAGAGCCGTCTGCCAGATGTTCTTGAGCCCATTTTACAGTTGCGTCAATGACATCGGTTGTATGATAAGCCAACGGTGTCCCGAGTTTTTTAATCGTATCGGCAATCTGTTTGTCTTTCATCAACTGTTTAAAGTTGTTTTCATATTCCGGATCGTCAGGATTTATGGCATGAGATTTTGCTTCGGCTTCGCGCAATTTTTTAATGAAATCCGTATCATATTTCGTATCTTCCAGACGGCGGTCGACACACATACGAAGATATTCTATACGGCAATCGCCCCATAATTCAGCACATTTTGTCGTGCCGAAATCGCGAGCCAGCTGTAAAACGGCATGAGCGTCGGCGATACATTCCGTACGATGGCGGCACATGACGTTGTCGAGTTCGGTTTCTGTGATTTTTTCAACCGAATTATAGGCGGAGGCGTAGTTATGGTCTGTTGCATGTCCCAATTCATGATATAAAACCAGACGGCGGAACTCGTCACGAGAGATACCCTCTTTCACGCGACGTTCTTCCGCTCCGGCAACCGTATCCAGAACATTGGCTGCCATTGCGTCCGGATTGTCTCCGACGACCAGATTGACGTTCCCCAAACCCGCCAGATTTTCAAGCGTCGGTGCGACAGCGGCGCGCATGGAAAACGGGTTGCGGTCGGTAATTCCGGCTTCTGCCACAGATTTTAAGATTTCATCTTGAGTAAGGAATGTCTTGTTGTTTCCGGCAGCGGCTTTTTGTAATTTTTCTTCAATATGTAAATATAAAGATTTCTTCAAACTCCGGTCACTTTCCCTATCCATCAGGTAACGCCCTTGAACGGCGTCCGGATCGATAATGAACAAAGTAACCCCTGGCATAACCGTACGGAAACGTTTTTCCATCGATTCAAAAAATTTGTGTGCTTCCGTGTCTAAAGCGGGGGCTTGAGCTTGTTCTTCCGAAGTTTTTACATACAGCTTATCCGCTGTTTCGCTCATATGGATAAAAGATGTTTTACCTTCTGGCAACAAGCTAAAAAACGGGCGATCTTGTAAGTGATCAGGGCGTTCTAAACCACTTTCGAATACTGAAATTTTTCCGGCTTTCATAAAGGAATCAAGAAGTGGTGTTGCTGTTTGTTTTTCCGTATTTTCTTCAGCCATGATAAAATCCTAACTTTCAATGTAATAAATAATAAATTTATCATGTGTGAATTTTTCGGGAAAGTCAAGGCGACTTTTGGACAAATCCGTCTTTTTTTTCTGATACTAATCCTTTTCTATCCTTTGCAAACAGTGCTTTTGCGATTTCTGATGTTAATAAAAATTTCATAAAAATCTTTCTCTTTATTTTCTCTGGATAGACATCTGTAAAGCTATCTTTATCAATGTGCTCTCTTTGTTTAAACTACTCTTTTAGCAAAGGAAGGAAAATAATGGCAAAACAGGCAATTGAAAATGAAGAAATTTTATTTCAAGGGGTCTTGAAATGGTTGATTTTATCAATGGCTTGCGGCGTTATTGTCGCTGTGGTTGTCGGGACGTTCCTGATAGTTTTATATAAAGGTATCGATTTTGTTTACGGCTTGGGGGTGTGGAAGTACGTTTTAATTCCTTCAGGATTGTTGGCGAGTCTGTATTCGATTAAAATTTTTGCTCCTGCCGCAGCCGGACATGGGACGGACAGGGTGATCGAGGCGATTCACTATAAAGCGGCTGTAATTCCTTTTTCGATTGTTCCTGTGAAAATTATTTCAACCCTTTTTACGTTGATCCCCGGGGCGGTCGTGGGAACGGAAGGACCGAGTGTCCAAATCGGAGCCGCCTTAATGTCTGAAATGTCGAAAATTTTCAAGTTATCCGTTAAAGAAAGAAAAAAACTGGTTATTTGCGGAGTTTCTGCCGCTTTATCTTCTGTTTTCGGCGCCCCTGTCGCAGGAGCTGTTTTCGGAGTTGAAGTCCTTTTTGTCGGAGAAATTTTTTATCCTGTCTTATTACCAGCTTTTATCAGCGCAATCATGGCTTATATGGTTTGTTTGAATCTCGGAGTCCCTTACGGTTTACCGGTTCCTTTGATTCCGGATCTGGATTTTGTCATGTCGGGATGGTGTGTTCTCGCTTCGTTTTTTTTCGGATTAATTTGTATTTTTCATATCGAGTTCACTCACTTTATTGCGCGAATCTTTAATAAGTTTGTTCTGCCTGATTGGGCTAAAAGCTTGATTGCCTCTTCATTAATATTAATTGTCGTTGCTTTTTCAGGGGAAGAGTTCCTTGGTATGGGGGAAAGGGGGTTGAAAAGGGTTCTATCAGGTGAATCATTGGTTGGGTATGCTTTTTTTATAAAATCTTTTCTATTGGCTGTTACTTTGTCAGGAGGAGGTTCCGGAGGGGTCTTGACACCCACTTTTTATATCGGAGCAGCCGCCGGTGCTTTGTTCGCGTCTGTTTTCGGGTTGAATATCGCTTTTTTCGGCGCACTCGGATTTATCGGTTGTATAGCCGGAAGTGTCAATACTCCGATCGCCGCCACTTTTCTTGCTGTCGAGTTGTTCGGTGCGTCTATAGCTCCGTTCGCAGGAATAGTTTGTATCATTACTTACATGATCTCCGGAGCCAGAAGTCTTTATCCCACTCAAATATTGATCCGTCCAAAGTCTGATGATTTCGTCTTAGCTGATCCTCTTGACAAAAAAAGCTGGCAGGTTAAACCGGTCAAGGATAAATCGGAAAAATAAAAACTAGTCGGACGGGTAAAAAAAAGTTATTCTCGCAAAAAAGAGGATATTAAGATGATTCATTGCTTTCGCCGTTTTTTCGCCCGTTTTATAGATTATTTGTTATGGGGAATGTTCATTGTCGCCCTTTTGGGGGAAAAGGTCGGAGACATCTATGCGCCGTCATGGATATTTTATTTGTCGTTTTGGTTGTATGTTTTCGTTGAAGCTTTTTTGATCGCAAAGTTTTCGACGACTTTTGGAAAACGCCTTTTGGGAATCCGTGTTTTTGATGAAAACGGAAAGCTTCTGTCTTTTAAGGCTTCTTTGAAACGAGCCTTTCTGGTCTTTGGAGCGGGAACCGGTTTCTTTCTTCCTTATATCTCTTTGATCCTGCCGTTTTATGTAATGTATCATTTCTTAAAGTATAAAACGGTCTTTTGGGATATGGTTTGCAGATGTTGTCCACAGTTCGTCAAAACGACCTTGATCGACAAGTTGTTACTGATTGCTTTTATTATATTTGTATCAGGAGGATACATTTTGACGGCTCGTGTCGCTTATGTTCATCGTGAACCCGATTTCGCCGCTATTGAAAACAATATGATGACAATTTATTTTGAGAACATTCGTCCGAAAATGGTCGATGTTTTGTCTGAAGAATCCGTCTTGACTCCTGTAAAGGCAGAAAACACCATCAGGGCTTTGAAACAAGTCCAAAAATTAATAGATGAACAGAAAAATGAGTTGTTGTTGATTAAAGAGGGATTGCAGCTTGAAGTTGAAAAAATGCCTCTTGGAGAAATCAGAAGCATTCGTCAACGACAAATAGATGCTTTTTTCTTTCAATGGGAGCGCTTCCTTTTTTCGGAAAGCATACGCATCAGTTTGTTTGAAAACATTTTAAATTTTTTCAAATCAGAGGAAAATGCTCAATATCAAGTCATTGACGGTCGCCCCGTTTTCAATGATCCTGAATTGAGGCGTCAATATGACAATTATATGATTCAACTGCAGACATTCCTGTCATTGCCAATGTCTTAAGCGGCTTGGATAAACGTCTTTTTCGCGGATTTTTCTTGTTTGCGGTAATATTTATCCAAGACGCGTATTTTTAAACAGGCGCCAATGATCGAAATAAGCAGTCCCCAACGCAAATTGATGTCGAAAAAGCATAAAATCGCACACAACAGCATAGCGGATATGGCTCCGATATCCCATCCCAGTTCCGTATAATATGTAAAATATAAAGGATGCTTCGCTGTTTTCGTCGCATTATAAACGGCTGTCATCAAGCCGGTCATTGAAAAACAATAAGCAATTGCGGCAAAAAAGTCACAGGCAATGATTATTGGAACGGTATGGGCAAAAAGTCCTCGGACTGTTAAAATGACGATATGCAATCCGTAACCGATATAACAAATGAGACGTCCTTTTCCCTTGTCGATCATTTTTCCAAAGAAAACCGACCCGAGTGCTCTGAAAAATGCCGCTAAAGCGAGGATAAGACCGAAGTTGCTGAAGTTGTTATGTAAAATTATGAAAACAATCAACGGCCATATGGCTCCTGCCTGATAAAATAATCCATCGCCGATAAAAACGATAAAACCGAACGGGTCTGTTTCTTTTTTTTCTTTGCCGCTTGGTTTTGAAGGGAGTGGAAAAGCGGGGGTTTTGATTAAGGGGATCACTGCGCACAAGGTTAAAACAAAAGGCATGGCAAAAGCATAAAAGGCGTTGAATGATAAAAGGATACCTCCTATACCGGGACCGATAACAGCAACAACCGTTGCGATTGCGTCACGAATTCCGACATTGCTTCCTCTTGTTTCCGCAGATCCGATTGAAGCAAAATAGTTATGGTAAGGAACCCAATATAAAACATCTGCCAAACCGGAGATGAACATAAAAGGAATCAACCAAAAAGACAATCCTTGAATGGGGATCATTGCCGGATAACGGCAGGCAAAAATTACTGTTCCAAGGATTAATGTAAAATGGACACCTTTTTTTAAACAAAAATACATGGCAACGGGTCTGGTTAATGTTCGCATGAACAACATTCCGGCGTAGACCGTAAAAGCCAGTGTTAAAGACAGTCCTTGTCGATACAGATAGGCTAGCGTGAACATGGAACACATTTCCCACCCCATTGCCCGCAAACCGTAATGAACATTGAGGAAAGTCAGATCCTTATTTGAAAAAGAAGACATTTCTTTTAAAACCCGTACGAAAAAAGAGGTTGAAAAGCGTGTCAAACCGATTATAAAAATTTAACGGTTACGGCTATACAATAACCGTAAAAAAATTCAAGCGGATAAATTAAAAGAAAATTTTGTTTTCATAAGTTTCCTTTCTTTAGAATAGTTTTGATTTAAGAATTTTATCTCAAAATTCTTCGGAGATGTCTGCACGATCCAAGGCGTATTCGATATTCGCCATTAAAAAGCCGATTTTATTTCCGCAATCGAAACGTTTTCCTTGAAAACGCATTCCATGAAACGGGACGCGATCCAAAGTGGCGGCCATTGCGTCGGTTAATTGGATTTCTCCTTTTGCGCCGGTTTTTTGTTTGTCAAGTTCACTGAATATTTCCGGAGATAAAATATAACGCCCGACAATGGCGCTGCATGACGGGGCGTCTTGTATACTGGGCTTTTCCACCATGCCGTTAACCCTGATCAACTTTCCGTCGTCCGTGGCAATGCTTAAAATCCCGTAACGGGAAGTCTGATCTTGAGGAACGTCTTCAACAGCGACAAGGTTGCCCGCCGTTTTGGGGTATTCGTCAACCATTTGCTTTAAACAAGGAACTTTGCAATGAAACAAATCGTCCGGCAATAAAACGGCAAAAGGTTCTCCCGCAACCAAATCTCTTGCACACCAAACAGCATGACCCAATCCTTTGGGTTCACTTTGTCTGATGTATGAAATCTTCCCCGAGTCGAGAGTGCAATTTTTTAAAAAGATAAGTTCTTTAAAGCTTTTTTAAATTCTTCGGAGATGTCTGCACGATCCAAGGCGTATTCGATATTCGCCATTAAAAAGCCGATTTTATTTCCGCAATCGAAACGTTTTCCTTGAAAACGCATTCCATGAAACGGGACGCGATCCAAAGTGGCGGCCATTGCGTCGGTTAATTGGATTTCTCCTTTTGCGCCGGTTTTTTGTTTGTCAAGTTCACTGAATATTTCCGGAGATAAAATATAACGCCCGACAATGGCGCTGCATGACGGGGCGTCTTGTATACTGGGCTTTTCCACCATGCCGTTAACCCTGATCAACTTTCCGTCGTCCGTGGCAATGCTTAAAATCCCGTAACGGGAAGTCTGATCTTGAGGAACGTCTTCAACAGCGACAAGGTTGCCCGCCGTTTTGGGGTATTCGTCAACCATTTGCTTTAAACAAGGAACTTTGCAATGAAACAAATCGTCCGGCAATAAAACGGCAAAAGGTTCTCCCGCAACCAAATCTCTTGCACACCAAACAGCATGACCCAATCCTTTGGGTTCACTTTGTCTGATGTATGAAATCTTCCCCGAGTCGAGAGTGCAATTTTTTAAAAAGTTTAAAAGATCCGTCTTCCCTTCCTTTTTTAAAAGGATTTCCAAATGAGGATTGGTGTCAAAATGATCCTCTATTGCCGTTTTCCCGTGTCCCGTAACAAAAATGAAATGCTCGATTCCTGCGCTGATCGCTTCTTCGACGGCATATTGAATCAAAGGCTTGTCAACAACAGGCAACATCTCTTTGGGCATGGCTTTTGTCGCCGGTAAAAAACGGGTTCCCAACCCGCCTACGGGGAATATGGCTTTGCGAATTCGGGCGCTCATCGAAAAAATCCTTCTTTCCTTACTAAAACATTATTCTTGTTTTACCTGATTTTGTTACATAAAGATATAAAAATGATTTGACAACGGCTTCGGAGATTGCCAATTTATGAATGTAAAAAAACAGATGAAAATAAAACTTCCTATCAAGGAAAAAATTTGAAAAAACAGATGAAAAAAACAAAAAAATAACCGGGAGTTATTAACGTGAATTTTGTCTTCCTTTCTCCGCATTTTCCTTCGCATTATGTGAATTTTGCGGATCGCCTGAAAAAAATGGGCGTCAACGTATTGGGAATTGCTGATTCCCCTTACGATTCTTTAACAACACAACTTAAAGAATCCTTAACAGAATATTATCGTGTCGATAATATGGAAAATTATGATGAAGTCATGCGCGCCGTTGCTTACTTCATCCATAAGTACGGTCGGATCGACCGTTTGGAATCTTTTAATGAATATTGGTTGGAAACGGATGCTCGTTTGCGTACGGACTTTAACATCGAAGGGACGAAATATCCTGATGTTTTAGAAAGCAAACGGAAATATTTAATGAAAAATCATTTTGAAAAAGCCGGTGTCCCTTCCGCCCGTTGTCATTGCGTTACAACTCGTGAGGAAGGCGAAAAATTCGTTAAAGAAGTCGGTTATCCTGTTTTCGTAAAGCCGGATATCGGTGTGGGGGCGTATGCTTCCTATTCAATTAAAAATGATGAAGAATTTAACAGATTTTATGATAATTATCCGTCCGTCCCTTACGTTATGGAAGAATTCGTTAACGGAATGATTGTTACTTTTGACGGAATTGCCAATTATGAAAATGAACCGATCTTTATGACCAGCCATATTTTCCCCGAAAATGTCGCTGAAACCGTTAATGCCGGAGACGACCTTCGTTATTATTCCGTGCTGAAAATCGATCCGGCTCTGGAAAAAGCGGGAAGAGCTGTCTTGGCTGCGTTTGATACGACAGCGCGTTTCTTCCATTTCGAATTCTTCAAATTGTATGAAGATAAAAAGGGGTTGGGTAAAAAAGGCGATTATGTCGCATTGGAAGTCAATATGCGTCCCCCTGGCGGTTGTATGCCGGAATTAATGAATTATGAACATGATACCGATGTTTATCAAATGTATGCCGATATGATTGTTCATGACAAGCTTTATCAACCGACTGAAAAAAAATACATCGGTATTTATGTCGCACGTAAAGATTGTTTCAATTATGTACATTCTCACGAAGAAATTTGTGAAAAATATGCTGAAAACTTGATGCAGTACCACGATGTCGATGCAATATTCGCTCCGGTTATGGGAGATCATATGTATCTGATGCGTGCTCAGACTCAAGAAAAAACGGATGAAATCATCAATTTTGTTCAGGAAAAATACTGATGAAGATTGAATATTACAATGAATATAGTCCTTCTTTGGGACGGCACATGGAATTGAAAGTCTTCGGTCATGCCGGAAAACCTATTTTGGTTTTTCCTTCTCAATGCGGTCGCTTTTATGAATATGAAGGCTTCGGTATGATTGATGCGGCTTCCGGTTTTATAGAAGAAGGAAAAGCTCAATTCTTTTGTGTGGACGGGCTGGACTGGGAAACTTTCGTTTGTGCCGGATGGCCCGGAGACCGTTTGCATCGTTTTGAACAATATTTCAACTATGTTTGTGAAGAAATTGTCCCTTGGGCGTTGGATGTTAATGCTATGGGCAGTAATTATCGGGCGGGCGGTATGTTGGTAACGGGATGTTCCATGGGCGCCTTGCATGCGGCAAACTTCTTTTTCCGCAGACCGGATATCTTTGATGCCGTTATTGCTCAAAGCGGATTGTATAGTGTGCGCACGTTCTTCGGAGAATGTGACGAACCGGGGATTTATTTTAATTCTCCGTTGGAATATTTGCCGAATTTGAACGATCAAGGCATTATTGATCTGTATAACCGTTCGGATATCATTATTTCTGTCGGACAAGGAGCTTGGGAACACGAATGCATTAATGATACCAGAGCATTGGATGGAATCTTGAGGGCGAAGGGAATTAATGCATGGGTCGATTATTGGGGCTACGATGTCCCGCATGATTGGCCGTCATGGCGTGTCCAATTGCCTTATTTCTTGGGGCATTTGTTGTAATAAAAAAAACGGGGCTTCGCCTCGTTTTTTTTATTTCTTTTTACATCAAAAAAAGGTAAAAAGAAAAAAGTGTCCCCGTAGCTCAACCGGATAGAGCACAGGTTTCCTAAACCTGGGGCTGTGAGTTCGATTCTCGCCGGGGACACCACTTCTTTTTTTATGTGTTTAAGGAATCGTGTTTTTTCCACCTTCGCGGTTCAGTAAATTAATTGAAAAATCCTTCTTTTTTGAAGTGATCGGGTTTTAAGGATTTCTCTGTGTTTGCTACCGTTCTCGCAATATAGGGTTGAGTTTGAGTGTGTCCGGAATCAATTCACGAATGTTTATCCGTCTTTACTCTCTTTTTAGTTTGACTTTAATTCTGTTGTTTTTTTGATTGGGGATTGTTTCATTGCGTCTATATTCTGAATGAAAGTTAAGTAAAAATTCTCTTTTAACTTCAGTTGATTTTGTTCAGTGATGGTTATCCGTTTAAATTTTCAATGTCAATTTTAATGCCATTAAGATTGACACTACCGACATATGGAAAGGAAGTTTATTTTCCGGTAACTTAATTTTTGTATAATTATAAAATATTTATTATCTTCAATACTGGTCTTATATCCTTAAAAAAGACAAACCGATCTGAATTTTTTCAGGCGTAATTTCTTTTCTGTAGTAATTGTTGTATATGAAATTAAACAATTTTATCTTTTTAAATGTGTAATTATATCTTATTTCTGTTTTACAGAAGGGCATAACTGGAAAATATTCCGTTGAAAAGCGTTTTTTGTTCTAAAACGGCAAAAATTCTAAAAAATAATATTGAAGCATAAGATGAAGAATGTTTTTTAAATATTTTGAAAGCAAATACGGGATTAAATATGCGTATCTAAAAACCTTTATGAGGTTGCTTGCATAATCAGCTTCTGCAAATCAACGGAAGTCCCGAGTATGGTTGTAAACCAATTGTTAATTCTGTTCCATTCTACATCTTTCTTGTTTTTATGTGTAACGACTGTTAGGTTGATGGAAATCTTTCCGTAGACGTTATGATCATATGCTCACTAATGCTTTATAGCCAGTATCTTATCAAATACGCTTCGGATGAAATCAGTTTATTGATATCTATGTTGTGATTTTTTCCGGTATGAGTAATCGCCGAGTGTAATATTTTTTATTTCGTTTACAACATAACGCAGTGAAAAACTTAATTACAGTAAAATTCCCCGATTTTCATATCATAAATTGGAACCGCCACAACATTCAATGTATGTGTATTATTACAAATCTTACGGCACGGTGAGCATAACCGTAAAGAAAGATCCTGTCTTCATAAAAAAGGAACATTCAAAATATTGCAAGGGATAGAAAAAGGGCTTTCAAATTTTCAAGAAAACGTTAATGTTTTTTTAGAGCAGAGAGATTCCTCACAATAATTTTTCATATCCTGTTTTTTAAGAAAAACAAACCCCGTATCCGGCAACCCCTTTTTCTTTCTTAATGCTCAGAGATGTTGTTTTTTTACTGAAATTGATTCAACGTCCACCGCGGCTTTTTGCAAGAAGGGCAAGGGAAGGACTTTCTCTGCAATTCATTCCGCCTTCTTTGCAATCCATATAATCATCTTTTACCCTTTCTTTGAAAAAACCGCCTGTCATGTCGGGATTCCAAAAGCCTCCTGTCATATCGGGATTCCAAAAACCACCCGTTTGATCTTCGTTACGCAACCCTCCTGTTAAATCGCCGTCAAAATTACTGAAATCCTGATCGGGATCGCTTTTCATAAAAGATTGTAATGTCTTTTGGAGCATCTTTCCCTCCTTTTAAAAACAATATTCTTATTTTAGTATAATACCGAAATTTATTTGTTGCAATAACTCTGATCAGGATGTCTTTCAGCAGAAACGATATGGCGAGGGGGCTAAATAACATAAAAATCGGTCTTTAATGACATTAAAAAAAGCGAGTGATTTTTTCGATAGCGGTTCGTTCAGGTTTTTTAACTTCTTTTTGATCTCTGTATCCCAGAGCAATCACGGAAACGATTTCTTCGTTTTCAGGAATTTCCAGCAGATGACGCAATTTCCCGGCATCTCGCAATCCCATGATGATACTGTCCATGCCGCAGTCGGTTGCCTTTAAAATCAAAAAAGCGTTTTGTAATCCAAGATCGTAACATCCCCAACCGTTTCCCAATTCATTGTCCGGATAACCGTTTTTATCAAAACCGGATATATTTTTGATGAAACTGGTAACAATAAGGGCACCGATATTTTTACAAACTTCTTGGTTATGGGCATTCAGGCAAGAACGGACGGCTTGGATTTTTTCGGGTGTCAAAGCAATGTAATAGCGTCCGGTCTGAGAATTTTTCCATGAAGGGGCTTGTTGCGCAGATAAAATTAAACCGGTAATTTGGTCTTTTGTAAAGGAGGTGGGCTCGGCATAAGAACGGATGCTTCTTCTTTTTTCGACGACTTGATCAAAATTCATTTTTTTCTCCTTGTTGATATTGAAAATTAAAAAAGATTGTAACAAAAACAAGATGTTTCATGATCATTGACGACCCCGATAGCTTGTAAATACGAATAAATGACTTTAGATCCGACATATTTCATTCCTCTGTTGATCAAATCTTTTGAAATTTTATCTGATAAAGGCGTTTTAACAGGAATGATGTCTGTCGTGTTTTTTATGGTTTTATGATCGGTAAAATGCCATATGTAGTTTGAAAAGCTTCCGAATTCGGATTGGATTTGAATGAATGTTTTTGCATTGTTGACGGAATGGACGATTTTGCTTTTATTGCGGATAATAGAAGGGTTTTCAAACAGTTGTTGTATTTTTTCCTGATTGTAAGCGCTGACTTTTTGAACATCGAAGTTGTCATATGCCTGTCGGAACGCTTCTCTTTTTTTTAAAACGGTCAACCATGACAGCCCTGTTTGGAAAGTTTCTAAAATCAGAGTTTCAAATAAAAGGCGGTCGTCGTTATAGACGGGAACGCCCCATTCTTCGTCATGGTATTTTTTGTAAAGTTCGGAATCCGCATTGACCCAATGACAACGATTCATAATTATTTCCCTTATTTTGAAAAAATAATATACTTAATCGATTTCGCATGATGTCCGGAGAAAAACATGACACAAAATTATATTAAACAAGTGTATTTCAGTCCAACAAAAACGACTTGTTCCATTGTGCAACGCATAGCTTTTTGTTTCGGGAAGTCTGATCAGATTTCTTTAATGAAGGAAATTGAACCGCTGTATTGTCAAAAAGATGATATCGTGATTTTCGGAGTCCCCGTTTTTGCGGGAAGGATACCTCAAATGGCGAAACAGCGGCTGAAAAAAATCAAAGGAGATCAAACGCCTGCGTTAGCGGTGGTCGTTTTCGGAAACAGAGCCTATGAAGACGCTTTGTTGGAGCTGAAAACGGATCTTGAAGAAAACGGCTTTGTTGTTGTGGGAGCGGCGGCTTTTATCGCAAGACATTCCCTGTTTCCGACAATAGCCGCTGACAGACCGGACGTTGAGGATTTGAAATTAATTGACGGGTTCGCTTCCCGTTGTCTGGAAAAAATTCAAAAACAGGATTTTTCTTCTTTTCCGATTCCCGGAAATTTTCCGTATAAATCAGTGTCTCCATTTCCTTTGTTTCCTTCTGTTAAAGAAAATTGTATTGGTTGCGGCGAATGTGCAAAAGCTTGTCCCTCAGGAGCAATTTCTTCTGAAGATCCTAAGAAGACCGATACTTCGCTTTGCATTTCATGTGCGGCTTGTGTCTATGCTTGCCCCGTTCATGCCAGATGTTTCCAAGGGGAAGTCTATGAACAAGCAAAGCGCATGATCGTTCCTCTGTGTCGTACTTATCTAAAGCCGGAGTTCTTTGTTTGAAACATGACAAGTCCTTATGATCAAGAAGTCTTCTTCAACAAATACAGTCAAATGCTCCGCTCTCTTAAAGGGTTGCAAGGAGCCGGAGAATGGCCCGCCTTGTCCCGTTTGCTGCCCGATTTTAAAAATAAAGATGTTTTGGATCTGGGGTGCGGCTTTGGCTGGCATTGTATTTATGCGGCGGAAAAGGGAGCGCATTGCGTCGTCGGTGTAGACGCTTCTGAAAAAATGTTGCAGCAGGCAAGAAAAAAAACAAACACGAACGTCATACGGTATATCAAGGCGGATATTGAAAAAATCTCCTTTCCAAAAGCGTCGTTTGATGTCGTGATCAGTTCTTTGGCGTTTCATTATGTTGATTCATTTAAAAATGTCTGCCAAACGGTTTTTGATGTCTTAAGACAACAAGGCGATTTCGTCTTTTCCGTAGAACATCCTGTCTTTACTGCACAGGGAAAACAAGATTGGATATATTCTGAAACAGGGGAAAAACTTTGCTGGCCGGTTGATTCCTATTTTTATGAGGGTAAAAGAAATACCTGCTTTCTGGGGGAACAAATAGAAAAATATCACAGGACATTGACGACCTACATTAATACCGTCATCAATACAGGTTTTGAGTTGATACAGCTCGTTGAACCGCAACCGGATTCAGACTTTTTAAAAAATTATCCGGATATGGCGGAAGAACTCAGACGTCCGATGATGCTATTAATTGCGGCACGTAAAAAGGTTTAAATGAGATTTTTTTCTCCGATATTCCTTTTTAACAGTTCAATCCCGATTTCGTGGTAGTGGTCGTTACAACTGGCACAAAATCCGGTTAAAACGACAGGTCGGATGTTATGTTCGATCAAATCCATAGCCGTTTTATAAATGCAAGCGTCCGTGTCAAATCCGCACAAATGAATTTCTGTGAATTTCGTTAATTCTTCAATAAAAGAACTATAAATATTCTTTTTAAAAATGAACGCGTAAGGAGCTGGCTTGAAAAATAGAGATTCATCGTCATATCCGTCCCAGCCCGTTAAACGGATTAAAGGAGAATCTTCATTAATAAATTTGGAAACGAAAACAAATTCATAGTCATATTGAATTTTTTCTATTTTTTGAGCAATTTCAGGCTTTTTCACACTTGCTTTTTGAACGTCGATGATTAATAAAGCTTTTGACATAAAAAGATCCTTTTTCAATGAAAATGCCGATCAGAACGGATAACAAAACGACTCCGATTGTTCTGCAAAAGAAATAAGTCCAACACCCAGCTTTTGTCGATAGCAATTCGGCTTGCATACAAAAATATAAGATAACGATCATTAACGGATCGTGAAACAAATAAATATTAAAAGTTTGCTTCGCGATTTTTTTTAAAACAGAGGTCTGTGCGAATCGTTCAAATAAAGCCGTCAAACAAAAAGCTATATTATAAAATAAAAGGCAACCTGCCAGCATGAATCCGATGGCGGGAAGAAAATGTCTTTGCGTATCAAGAATATTCAATAGCAATAAAAAGGGAAAAAGAAAAAAGTTCAATTTCGTGTGCTCTTGAAAAAAAGAGTATGCTTTGTCAAAAAGAAAACCGATAACGAAAAAGACAAGATATTGCATTGAAAATCCGAAGTCAAAAAACCCTTCGGGCAGATCGGTGTAAAACAGGTAAAGTAACAAAGCGGATAAAAAAACAAGAAAATCTTTTTTCAGGCAGGTTTTTAATAAAAAGAAAACGATGAAACACCAAAATAAAGAGCTCAGAAACCATAAATGTCCGCTTTCATGTCCAGTTAAAAAAGCTCGAACGATTTCAAAAAACCGATTCGAATCAAAAAAACCGCCCCATGTTTTCAGAGGGATCATAAAAAAAAGTCCGGTCAAAAAGAATGGGATTAAAAGCCGGTGAGTCTTTTTTATAACAAGATCTTTAAATTTATTTACGGGATTGATTGCAAAGACGGATCCGGCAAGCATGAAGAACAATGGAATGTGGAATCGATAGACCCAAGCACTCATATAAAACCATGCGGAAAAAAAAGTCTGGCGGTAAACTTCCGATACGTTTTGCGGTACAGGATAGTCAATTCCTCCGAAATTTGTTGTGATGGTCAAATAGGTTGAATGTCCCCACACGACTAATAATGTGGCTAAGATCCGGATGAAATCGTATGCGGCTTTATATTGTTTTTTGTCAGTCATTGAATTCCTTTATTTTATAAGATCTGAATGATGTAACATTATCAACCAATATGTTCTAAAAATATGTTATTTGTATGAAAATCTGATTGAAGGAAAAAAATGTTTTACATCGGTTGTCATCTTTCCGCCGCAAAGGGCTTTTTTTCAATGGGGAAAGACGCCTTAAAAATCGGGGCGAACGTTTTTCAATTTTTTACTCGCAACCCGAGAGGGGGAACGGCAAAAAAAATTGACCGCAATGATGTGGACGAGTTTTTGAAGACGGCTCGAGAAAATCGTTTTGGTATTATCATGGCGCATGCTCCGTATACGCTGAACGCTGCGGCAAAAGATCCGGATATCTATCGTTTCGCTTTTGATACGATTCAAGATGATTTAAAGCGTATGGAATTGATTCCTTATAATTACTATAACTTTCATCCGGGATTTCATCTGGGGCAGGGTGTTCAAACGGGGATCGACAAAATAGTTTTTCTTTTGAACAAGGTTATAACAGAAAAACAAACAACGACGATTCTTTTGGAAACAATGGCAGGTAAGGGAACGGAAATCGGTTCCAATTTTGAAGAATTAAAGGCTGTTCTTGAAAAAATCATTTTCAGCGATAAAGTAGGGGTGTGTCTGGATACATGCCACGTTTTTGATGCCGGTTATGATATCGTTACCCGTTTGGATGATGTTTTGGACGAGTTCGACCGGATCGTCGGATTGAAAAAATTGAAGGCGATTCATTTAAACGACTCAAAAAATTTAAGGGCTTCCCATAAAGACAGGCACGAAAAATTGGGGCAAGGATGTATAGGAATTGACGCAATACGGCGAATTATTAATCATCCGTCGTTACGTTCACTACCGTTTTACTTGGAAACGCCGAATCAATTGGACGGATATGCCAAGGAAATCGCCTTGTTAAAAACATTTAGAACGGACAGTGAGTGATGAATTTCATTTTTTATCGTCAAACCATACTCGGACGGATCGGAATACGGCAGGAAGACGGTTTTTTAACAAATATCTCTTTTTTCAAACTCGATTCGACTGAAACGTTGGAACAGGAAACTCCTGAAATTGCTCAGGCGTTTTGTCAAATGGAAGAATATTTTTTAAAAAAAAGAAAGGTATTCGATTTACCGCTACTGTTAAAAGGAACCGAATTTCAAAAACGTGTTTGGAAAGCTGTTCAAAATATCCCGTACGGACAAGTCCGTTCTTATAAACAAATTGCCGAGATGATTGGAAATGTGAAAGCATGCCGAGCTGTCGGATCGGCGAATCATTGTAATCCTTTACCTGTTGTGATCCCTTGTCATCGGGTTGTCGGAACCGGAGGAAAATTGGTCGGATATGCCGCAGGATTAAAAATCAAACAGTTCCTTTTAGATCTGGAACAAAATGAAGTTTAACGGGAAGGCAGATCGATAATCACAAAAATGTTCTTGTCTTCCGAACCTTTTATTCTTAACAGCCCCGCTTCTTTTGATATAGACAGCCCATCACCTTGCTTGAGGTATAAAGAATTTGCTTCGACCGCCCCTTGAATGATTTGTAACCATAATTTCCTTGAAGGACGCATATGATAATGTACAAATTTTTCCGATTGCAAATAGGACTGATAAATACAAACGTCTTGATATATTCTTAAAGAACCGTTTTTGGCATCGGGAGAAACAATCAAACATAATTTGTTTAAAAAGTTTTCACTTTTAAAAGTTTTTTTTTCGTATTCCGGTGTGAAGTTTGTTTTATTAGGAAGAATCCATATTTGTAAAAAACGGGAAGAGCTCGATAAAGATGGATTTTTTTCACAATGAATGATACCCGTTCCAGCGCTTATTCTTTGAACATCTCCGGAAGAAATTGTCGATAAATTCCCCAAGTTGTCTTTGTACTCAAGCCATCCTTTGGAAACAAGGGTTATGATTTCCATATTTTTATGAAAATGCGATTTAAAACCTTTGTTAGGGGCAAGTATGTCATCATTAATTGCTCTTAATTGTCCGAATCCCATATGTTCAGGATCATAATAATCTGCAAAGGAAAATGTATGGCTACTGTTCAACCAGCCTAGTTTCGTAACACCGCGCTCATTTCTGGGTCTCATTTCCAACATATTTTTCTCCTTTTTTTACAGGATTGATTTTTATGGCAAAAAAAGCAATCTGGGAAAAAGAAGGGGCATGTCTGTTATTTTTATAACCGGAAAGAAATGAGTTGATTGCTGAAGTAAAAAAATCAAATTTATTTGTTTCAGATGTACTTTTTTATAAAAATTTATTTGTTTTGTTTCTTTGTGAAGTACTATTTTTTTTATTATTTGTATTTTATTTTAAAATAGAGATTTGATTCGTCATCTTTATGAGAATTTATTTTGTTTTTGTGTGAAAAATGTGGATTATAAAGAATAATTATCTGAAGAAAGAAAAATCGAATATTGTTCTTTAATATTTTTTCAGTGCTACTGTTTTATTAGATTGTAATGTCATACATAAAAAAAACAATAGACGGATTCTGTATCAAACTTTTATGCTTTAAAAAATCTATTATCCCAAAGCCATGACGAAGTATAAATACAGTTACAACTTGAAAGCCGACAGTTATAAGAGGACTGAGAAATATGATACGGTTTATTTTGAAGCCGGTCTGAAAATTAAATAGTGAATTACTGTTTTTTGATATGAAAACTCTAGAAAAGGAATGTATTTGATATCTGGCGCAATCATTTATAAAGGTGTTAAAGAAAAAATATCCGTGTGTATAGTGTTTAGCTGAAGATGAAGGGGAAAGACTGATTGAAAATCAGTTTTCGATGAAAAACGCTTCGCACTTTATTTTTATGGATTCTGAGGTCTGAATATTGATTCCAGTGTATTTTTCTTAAAATGAATTTGTTTGTTTTTATTCGATTTTATCAATCTTATGTATCGCGAATTTTGGTGCGGATTTTTTTATAAATAAAAAACGGAAAAGGAAAGCTTGATCAATCGGTTTTGTTTGAAATTTGATGGATTTGTTTAAGCATGAAAAAGTGTGTTGTGATGACAGAACTGATGGGACAAATTATACGCTGGTTATATATTTACAAAAAATAAACGCAGATTACTTCTTAAGGCGTGTAAAGTATAAAAAGATTTCGATTAAATTTACTTTTCTGAACAGAAAAAACACTACCAGATTGTGAGGACTGCAAAGGTTGTAAGAATAAAAGATGATCATCTTCTTTGCAGATGATGGCTTGGAATTTGAGTGAATAAACAGGTGGAATTTGAAATTTTCTTAGTTTTTTATGGTAGAACGCTTTGATTCAAAGATTGTAGATATCTTCCCCTCCATCGCTTTTTATCGTAGGAAAGGAAGGCGAATCTTTTCAAAAGCTATTACTTTATAAATGCTGTATCCTTATGATACCCTTTTTCATAAGGGATCACGTTCATAAAAGCCAGAGAGTGTCTTTGCCACATTTTATGCTGTTCTTTAGATGCTCGGGAAAAGATGGTTCGTATATGTTTAACTGGATCAGGGTTTTTGTTTTTTCCCGTTATTATCATTGTCTGTTGTTGATAATTGTTTTTACAGTGATGGGTACATTTTGTTCTGAAGAATATTTTATATACGGTTGAATATTCGTTCTATCTTTGAATGTTGTTTATGGGACAAATAAAGCAAGTCTTAAGATGGGCGTGTTGTGTTTTATTCTTACAATCCGGCAAGCTGTTTGCGGGCAAATAAAAAAGCCCCGAGCGGGGCTTGTTTATTGGAGCGGGTGAAGGGAATCGAACCCTCGTATTCAGCTTGGGAAGCTGCTGCTCTACCATTGAGCTACACCCGCGTATTTTATTAACGTTCGATAAATTCGTTAAAGCTTTGAGTCGAGAGTTCCTGTTCAAGTTGAACTGATAATTTTTTCAACAAATCGTAACTCAATCCGATCCAGAGCTTTTCACGTGCTTCCAAGGAGGCTTCTTGATCGATAACAGTATATACATCCGGGAAATCACGGCTGTCAACAGATTTTCTTGTTTCACTCAGGATTCTTCCTTCATTGTCCGTGATTTGTAAAGAGACTTCGAAACGTCCGACATATTTATGCTTAGCCGACTTGTTCAAAGAGCCGCCTGTGTAGATTCTTTCTTCAACGATGCTGGCGTCAATAATGACGAAACGGATATGCCGATCGGTCGATTTGTCGACTCCGAAACGATTTACAGCCCACTTATGTATCAACTGTTCAGGATAAACCAGCATAAGCTGGTCGACATTGGGAGCGCGCGTGGGAAGGTTATAACTGGAAATGAATTTAATGTCTTCTGCTTTCAACCGGATTTTTTTACCTAAGGGGACTAAAGGATGCGAATCGCCCGGAGCCCTTTGTTCATAGGGTGTTTCAGAGTAAGCTTGGGGTTGCGAATACTGCACTTGTTGAGCCGGAACATAATTTTGTGTTTGGGGATCATAAGTGTATGACGAACCAGAAGAGCATGCTCCGATCAACAACGCACATCCGGCAAGAGGTATAAAGCTTAAATATTTAAAAGACATTTTAGTCATTTCCCTGTATTTAAATCCTTCAAGGTTAAAGTATAACTTTTCCCACAGAATTGGCAATCAACTTTTATTGTTCCGTCAACGACCATTTCCTGTCTGTCCTGTTCAGAAAAGCGTTTCAACATTTCTATTACCTTTTCTTGCGAACAGCGGCAACCGAATTTTATCGTCTTTTGGATAAAAAAGTGTAAATTATTTTGATGATAAAGGCGGTACAGCAGTTTTTCAAGAGGAAGTTCTGTATCAAGCAATTCTTTTTGCGTTACAGAGTGTAAAAGAATGACGGCGGTATCCCAAAAATCTTCGATTTCGTTTGCTTTAAAAGAAAGAAGACTTTTTTGATCAACGGGCATACGCTGTATCATGATCGCTGCCGCACTCCAACTTTTTTTGTTTTGATCGGGATGGGAAACCGCGATTTTTAATGCTGTGGGGATTTGTTCCGACTGTTTGAAATACTCCAGAACACATTGTTCCAACGTCGGTTGATTTAATTCAATAATTCCTTGGTAACTTTGATTTTGTGTTTCGACGCTGAATGAAAGAGTTCCTGTTTCAAAAAAAGCCTGAACAGGCGTTTTTTGATGGCTTTCGATTTCTTGTTGAGCTTTTTTCACTTTTTCATTGTCAAAACGCGCGTAACCGCGAATGCAACCTTTGTCGGTCATGTCGACGGCTAAAAGCGATACGCAACCGGAGCCTTGTACTTGTAAAGTGAAGACGCCTTCGTATTTTATTGTCGAAGACAGTAAAGCTGTTAAAACTGTCGCTTGGGCAATAAGAACACCGATCGGTTCCGGATAATGGTGTTGAGATATAATTGTATCCAAAGAAGATGTCAAACGAACGGTTTGTCCTCTGGACAGTCCCGAGTCGATTAAAAAAGGGCAAATTACATCCGTTGTCAATTGTGTCATGCCGGCTCCTTTTAAGTTTTTTCATGATGTGATAACTTTCTTTAAAAAGATTTAAGATTCGATTATAAAATGACACATAAAAGCGGCTGAAAGGGAATAAAGTGGTCTCAATGGAAAAAATGCGACAAAACGCAGTGCGGCAACGTTTGAAAAAAAACGCTTTGTCTTACCTTGAACGGTATGAAAGTTCCGAAGAGATTTTACGCGCTTTTCTGAAAAGAAAGATTGAAAGCGCTTTTAAAAAAGAAAATGAACCCGTTCCGCCGGAAACAACTTTATGGATCGAAATGATTGTTTCTGAAATGAAACAATCCGGCTATGTGGATGATGAACGTTTCACTGCAATGAAAGTGAGGCAGTGGCGTTCGGCTGGTAAATCAGAACGTTATATTCGCTTTAAATTATCCTGTGCGGGGATTGAACAGCATATGCAAGATGCTGTTTTGGGCAATGGGAAAGATGATTGCGCAAATGAAGATTTAAAGGCGGCAAAACGTTTGGTTGAAAAACGGAAAATCGGATGTTTCCGTTTACCTCAAGATCGGAAACTTTATCGTAAAAAAGATCTTGCGGTGTTGGCGCGAGCGGGGTTTTCATATCCCATCGCCGTTCAGGCTTTGGGAGAACGTGATGGAGATGAAAAAGATGTCTTTGAATTTTGATTTGGTCATTTTTGATTTTGACGGTGTCTTGGTGGACAGTGAAACGATGGGGTGCCAAGTATGGTCGGATGTGTTTGCTCGGCATGGTATGAATGTTCCCGCAAAAGACATCATGGATAAGTACACAGGAAAAACAGGGACATTAATTTGTTCGTTAATTGAACAAGAGTATGGTTATCATGTTCCGGACGGACTTTTGGAAGAAGTGAATGAAACAACTGAAAGGGTCATGTCAAAAGAATTGGAAACAGTTCCCGGAGTCCTTGAAACATTGCCGTTGTTACCTTTGCGTTTTTGTATTGCTTCCGGCAGCCGTCCGAAAAGGTTGAATTTATGCTTGGATGTTACGGGGTTGCGTCAGTTTTTCCCATCGGAAACGGTGTTTAGTTCTCATTTTGTGAAAAATGGGAAACCCGCTCCTGATCTGTTTTTATATGCTGCTGAAAAAATGGGTGTGTCAGCCCAAAGATGTTTGGTCGTTGAAGACAGTGTGTCCGGAGTCGTCGCCGGAAAAGCGGCAGGAATGACAGTTTTCGGTTTTCTGGGAGGTTCTCACAGCACACCGGAACGCGGTATTCATCTGAAGGAAAATGGAGCAGATTTATTATTTGACGACTTTTACCGGTTACCAATGTTATTAGAAAATCAACCGTCTTCGCGATGAAGTAGCAGCGAAATACTGATCAAAGCAAAGATGACAGGGGGGCTCCATGTCGCAAAGCCGACAGGTAAAGCTGTTGAAAATCCCAAGGCGTAAGTGATTCTTGTCATGAAATACAATAAGAAACCGCTGACAATGGCGCCTGAAATTTTCAAAGCTCCTCCTCCCTTTCTTTGATTCGGATCAACAGAAAAAACGGCGGCGATTAAAATCATAGTCATTAAAAGAAATGGTGTGACAAGTAATGACTGCAGGTGTAACCTGTGAGGATGCGCTGAAAAGCCCGAGTTTTCAAAGAACTCAATGATGTCCGGCAGATCCCAGAAGGAAATTGTTTCCGGAGAAGCGAAATTTTCTTGGATTTTTCCTAAAGTCAGCTCTGTCGGTATTTGCAGTATGTCGTGCTTTTCAATATTTTTTCCGTTTTCATAGATTCGGACATTGTTTAAATTAAAAAAGCCTTGATTTAAAGCGGCGGAATTTGCATCGATTCGTTTTATAAAAGCGTTTTTATCCGAAAAAACAAATATGGTAACGTTTCGTAAAGTTAATTCCAATTTTTCTTGACGGATTCCCCGTGCATGAACAACGAACATTTTATTATCCCGATGTTCCCGCAACCATAATCCTTGAGAACTCGATATGTGAGGTATTCCTTTTCTATCATCGTCCATATGTTGAAATTTGCTGAACATAGAGGCGGAAAAGGGATTGAAAACCGTTACTGAAAAAATGCCGATTATAAAAGAGGTGATTAAAAGCGGGGTTACAAACTGCCATACGGATTGACCGGCGGCACGAATGACAACCAGTTCATAACTTTTTGTCAGTCGCCAAAAAACGATAATGGCGGCAATTAAAACGACAAAAGGTAAGACTGTTAATATCATATTGGGCAATTTCAGCAGTCCCAAGGTTAAAACATTGGCGAATCCGAAAGAAGGAATGGATTCCTTTTTCATTAATTCGATAACGTCGAATAATAAGATGATGGCTCCTAGCGTTATAAGAACGGCGAAGAAGGACATCAAGAACTGACGGATAATATATTGACTGATAAGTTTGGGGGCAAACATGAAGGAAATCCTTAAATAAATACACTGTAAAAACAGGAATAACATAGAACGCGATAAAAAAAAGTGAAAAAAGAGAAAAAAAGATATTGACAAAGTTATGGAAGGAATATATAACCAGCGTTGCTCCGGCGGAC
>CALXOZ010000017.1 GCA_944390195.1 uncultured Alphaproteobacteria bacterium | reverse complement strand
TCCGGAAGCAATTAAAGAAGAAAGAGAAAGACGGCGTATGGATCCTTCTGTTGCTCCGAAAAAAGATCTGAAAGAAGCGGCAAGGCCGTTCCCGAAACATCATAGACGTGATTTTTTCAAAGGCGCGCCATTGGATCCGGAAGCAATTAAAGAAGAAAGAGAAAGACGGCGTATGGATCCTTCTGTTGCTCCGAAAAAAGATCTGAAAGAAGAAAAAACAGATCCCAAAAAGCCGACTCCCATACCGGACGAAGCGAAAAATAAAGCAATGGTTCCACCCAATCCGGATAAAAAAATTATTGCTGTCATAAAAAAAACCCACACAGTAAAGCGGATGTCTCCAACTTTAAATGAAATCGACGTTTCTTCTCCGGATAAAAAGCCGCATCCTTAAAATAAATCAACTTTTTACGAACAGACATACCTTTCTTAAAACACTTTTCCTCCTCTACTTTTTAACCGTTTTAAGAAGGTATGTCTTCTTTTTACACAGAAAAACAACTTTTAAATGTTTCGTTTTTATTTTAAAAACTAAAAGTTATTTTTAACAAAACGTTCCCTTTTTGTTTTCTTTTTATAAAAATCTCTTTTTTCTTCCATTAAATATTATTTTCTTAAAAAAAGCATTATTATTCAATATGTTTAAAGCAATCATCCACACAACAAAAACAAACTTGATAACTTTTTTTTAACTTTTTTTCATTTTTTTCTGGATTTAGGGATTCCCATCTATATATAGTGACAGAAGTTACATTTTATATCTAAAGGACGCTGCCATGGGAACATCTCCTGCAAATAATAAAGTGATCCCTCTTGTGCTAGACGAATCTCTTTACCATCTTATTGAAACACAGGCTCAACTTGCCGGTGAAACATTAGAAAATTTTATTACAAACAGATTACGCGATTCTATTGAAGCTTGGACTGATTATTGTTCTGCTGTTTCTATGCTTAATAATGAAGAACAGGAACATTTTCATGTACGCGTTGTTGATTAACGGTTAGTGTTGAATACCGCTGAAAATCCCCTGAACAAGGGGATTTTTTCATATCTGATCCGACACACTTTTTTATTTGACTTTCTTTATACAAAAATGAGGGAAATAACCCTTTTTTTGTAAGTAATGATTTTATCAAACGGATAAAAAAGAAATTAAAAATAAATCATTTTAAATTTCAAATCTAATCAAGATATTTTAAGAGTACCACATTTTAAAAGGACACCTTTAAACACATCAAAAAATCTTTTCAACAGCCCGCTTCCCATACAATATTTAGAAAAAACTTTAAAAAAGATACTGTAAAAACACAATCTGATGATATGAAAGATTACAATGTCATATGACCTTCTTTATAGTAATTTTTTTATGACAATAACCGTCCGTTTTCTTTTTCCCCATCCAAGAATTGAAAACAGATTTTAAAACCAATGACGTTTCAGGTCATAGTAACTTGTCTATACTCTTTCACTGGTTTTACTGATTTTACGATAGACATACACAGAAATCGGAACGCCTAATAACATCCCCCACATACCGATCATACTATGGGCAATATACAAAATAATCAACGTCATCACGGGATTAATATGCATGACAGAAGAAACTATTCTGGGATTAAGAACATAAGCTTCCAACATATGAATAGCAAAAATCATCAGCAATCCCCACAGTCCCAGTTCCATGCCACCGCTGTTAATTGCCATTAACACGACCGGAACCGATGAAATCCACATTCCTAGCACAGGTATCAGACCGCACATAAAAACGATTGTGCATAACAAAACAATCGCTTTTATCCCTAAAAAATAAAGTCCTAAAGCCGTCAAGACAGTATTAATAGCAGAAATAAGCAACTGCGCTCTGAAATTTTCCCCGACAACCTTGGCGAACAAAATCACACTATCCGCCGTTTCCCGATAAGACTCCGCCAATTTTGTAAAGCGCAAGCGACGCATTCCTCTGGACAATTCAGGCAAATCAAACATGATCAAAAAACTGAATAACAACGCCAAAAAGAACCAACCGACGTAATGCAATCCCCTTTCCAGCATTTCCCGTACAACATTCCATACACTGACGACAAGTGTCCCGGGGAATAAAGCTTCTTTTATTTCAGGCAACAAAGGGGCGATCACTTCATTATGTTCCAAGGTATTATTCAGCCAGCTTCCAATAGAGTTGATTGATTTCGGCAACTGATCTGTAAACGTGATGGTTTCAGATAAAATTTTAGAGGGCACATAGACCAAAAACGCGATCACGCCCATTAAAAACAGCAGATAGATGGAAATAACAATCAACCTTCTGTTCAGGTGGTATTTTCTGCGCAAACGGTGTGTGATATCGGATACGATAAAACACATAATAAACGTGATAAAAACCAAACCGAACAAATTCCTAAACAAATAGAGTAATCCCATAAAAACAGCCCAAATGAAATACACTCTATTTACACGGATAAATTCAGAAATATTAAACGTCATCTTTTGCCACATTTGTTTTTCAAAAGAAGATAACACAAATTCAATATAAATAGAAAAAAAACAAAGAAGGGAAATATGGCAAACAGTTTAAAAAAGAAAGAGAATTAAAAAAAAAGCCCTGTATCCGTCAGGATATGAGGCTTTTATGGTGGAGATGAGGAGGATCGAACTCCTGACCTACGCATTGCGAACGCGTCGCTCTCCCAGCTGAGCTACACCCCCATAACAGAAACGTACTATGCCTCCAAAACAATTCATCTGTCAATAAAAATCATCGATTTATAAAAAAATCCTTTAAAGAAATTTTTTCACAATGAAAAACGGCAATAAGAGCATATAGATAAAAATCAATAAAAAGCCTATGAACTTCCCCCTTTATTACAAAGGGCTTTTTTCGGTTGAAAAGAACCCAATAATTTTCTTTATCGATTCTGATTCCCAAAAGGCTGTTTAAAAATCAAATAGAATCGTTTTTTGTCCATGACAATTTTTAAACTCACTTTTATGTCGATTCGCTCCATAAAAAAACAAGCTCATTATTATTAAATCAACACTTTTTTCTTTAATAAAAAGAATCGTTCATCATTCATACAATTTCCAAACCGCACGCCTTTCGTTTAAATAATATTCGACTTTAAAAATGATATGAGAACTTTATTTACAATAAATTATAAAAAATTAAAAATATTATAAGTATAATTTTCTGATTTATACTTTATTTATACATAAAAAATATTTTCATTCTTAATAAAAACATTAAAAAGAAAAAAATAACAGCCATAAAGAATTATAAAAACACACTACTTACATTAATTCAACGGACACATTTTAAAAGCACCCCATTGTTTAACGCAGGAGTTTTCTACAATCAACGATCCGGTTACATCTGAACAGTATTTTGTTTGTTTCACTGCAAATCAATTTACTACTTACTATCTGTAAAAGAATCCCAAAAGTTTGATATCTGTTGATCTGACAACACGCACTCTTCCGGTTGGTGTCAATTAATCCACTCATTTTCTTTTTATTTTCCCAACCGCCGCTTCATAACATTCTTCATATCGGCATTCATATGTTTCATTGCTCATAGATTAGCTTTACAATAAGCATATAAACTTAGCCACACTCACCCTTAATATATCCAGACTAATATGATACTCTTTAAATCTCGCCATTTCTTTCCATTTATATGATTTCCTGAACATTTTTCATGTTTCTTACCGTTTTTTCATTCACAATAAGACACTTTACAGCAATTCCCAGACATGGAAACAATCTGATATTTGCCGTTCCATGTCATACTATCAGTTCACCACACCGATTTTCATTCTATCAAAAGAGATTTTGGATACGCATACCCCTAAGCTATGGCGATAGCTTGCAAAGAGCGCAGAGTTTTCCTGTTACAAAAAAACGAAACCGGAACAGATCCGGTTTCGTCTTATTTTCAAATCTTAGCTTATTTTATTAAGCTTGTTCGCTTTCCAAGATAGCGGAATAAATAGCTTCCGCATTCTCACTGCCACGCAATAAAGAGCATACTTTTTCATCACGCAACAGACGAGATACTTTTGCCAAAGCTGTTAAATGGTCTCCTCCTGCATTTTCAGGAGTTAACAATAAAAACATTAAATCAACAGGACGCCCGTCTGCAGAATCAAAAGCAACCGGTACCGACAATCTGGCAAACAGCAAATACAACCTGTCCAAATTCGTCATTTTTCCATGCGGAATGGCGACACCCGCTCCGACTCCTGTTGATCCCAAACGTTCACGTTCCAGTAAAACATCTAAAACTGCACGATCCTCCAACCCCAATTGAGCGGCGGCATAAGATGCTATTTCTTGTAACGCTTGCTTTTTGCTTGTTGCTTTAAGATCGGGAATAATCGATCGCAGTGTCAACAAATCAGAAATCAACATATCAAATATCTTCAGCTTAATTTGCTTGAGGATCAACCCAACCGATATTTCCATCAGCGCGTCTATAAACCATGTTCAATCCGCCATGGGCAATATTTCTGAACATCAACGCAGGAACATCTGCCAGATCCATACGCATAACAGCCCCGCTAACTGTGCACAAAGGCAACTCGGATTGCATTTCGGCGACGACAACCGGAGCCGATTCGTCTTGAGGCAAAGAATCTTCATCCATTTCCTTTTCAGGTTCAATAACGGCGAAATTCACTGTTTCCGAAGTTGCTTTATGATTTGTCAGACGTTTTTTATAACGCAACAACTGCTTTGCAATACGATCGTTCGCAGCGTCAAAAGCGGCATAAGCATCCGGATTTGTGGAAGACCCCTGTATCAGAACACTGCTCATCGGATGAGCGGAAATATCCGCTTTAATCAAATTACCTTCTTTAGAAAAAGCAACGGAAGCATTCAAAGGTGTTTCAAAATACTTTTTAACAGTATTTTCCAGACGTTCCTCTACATAGGAACGAAGACTGGTACCGATATCGATTTGTTTACCTGTAATCGCAATTTTCATAGTGCCGTTCTCGTTTGTTAAAAGTTAAATCATATAGCGATAGTTTACCGCCTAAAGCGAAAAAGTACGACCCTACGCGCCGTAAGTCAAGAAAATGTTAAATAAAAACATAAAATTCATCGTTTTAGATTTTTATCCCTTTTCCTTTGAGCCGAAGTCGGCAAGCCCATTGATTCGCGATATTTTGCGACCGTTCTTCTTGCGACAACGATCCCTTCCTGCTTTAAAAGGCAAACCAGAGCTTCATCGGACAAGATGTTTTCTTTCTTTTCTGTTGCAATCAATTCCTTGATCCGCCGTCGTATCACTTGAGCGGAAATACCATTTGCATCAAAACACTTTCCAACTCCTTGGGAAAAAAAATACTTCAACTCATATATGCCACGCGGGCATGCTATGTATTTTCGCACAGTTACACGGCTGATTGTGCTTTCATGCAATCCCGTCGCATCGGCGATATCACGCAAAACCATCGGTTTCAATGCCTTATCGCCATAGATAAAGAACTCTTTTTGTCGCGAAACAATTTCACAAGCTACTTTTAAAATTGTTTCCGCCCGTTGGTTTAAAGCCTTAATCAACCAATTTGCTGAAGACAGTTTTTCATTGATAAACTTTTTAACCGTTTTGTCTTTACCCGCAATATGAGATAGTTCCGCCACATATGAATGATTAATCAAAACACGGGGCAAAACAGCTTGATTTAATTCTACGACAAAATGAAATTTTTTATCTTGCCTTAATAACACATCCGGCACAAGGACATTGCAAAATTGAGGTGCATACATTTCCGCCGGACGGGGATTTAACCTTTTTATTTCGGAAATCATTGCTGAAAGCTCATCTTCGGTAACGCCACACAGTTTTGAAAGCTTTTTATATTCCCGCTTTTCGATCAAGTCCAAATGCCGCAACATGATGACCATAGCAGGATCATAACGATTTATTTCTTTTAATTGCAAAGACAGGCATTCTTCGAGATTCCTTGCAAAAACACCAGTCGGGTGAAAGCTCTGCAAAACAGGTAATATCCGTTGTACCTCCTCTGAAGAATATCGATTTTCATCTGTTATTTGCAAATAGCCGTTTTCATCAAGATCATCTAATAACGCATAAGCCGTTTGACGTTTTTCACCTTCGCTGAAAACGGCATTGATCTGAAAGCGCAAGTCGTCATAAAGTGTCGGAGGAGGAGCCGGACAAGAATCAACATAACGGAAATCCGGATTTTTTTCCCCTTTCGCCCCGCAACCGCGCCATGGATCCAAAAAATCACTGTCAAGCTTGGCCGCAAGTGCGTCATCTTGCCGCAGCTGTTCGTAAAAGCTGTCTTCTTCCTGATCATTTTCCGCTTCCAAAGGAAATTCTTCCCGCCCCGATGAATCGATCAAAACGGGTGTTTCCTCCCGTCTTTCAGATTCAGGAGAAACTTCCGTTTTCATGGTATCTTGCGTTTCCAAGACTTCTTCACGTTCTAAAAAAGGATTGGATAAAAGTTCCTCATCAACTGCCGCATCCAACTCCAAAGACGACATTTGCAACAGTTTGATAGCTTGTCGTAAACGGGGTGTAACTGTCAATACCTGCGACCGGCGCAAGTCCAAACGGGGTACTACAGACATATTTTCCCTCCGCTTTCTTTATTATAAAGCGAATTTTTCACCCAAATAAACACGTCGTACATCTTCATGGTGCACGACATCTTGCGGATCCCCTTCCATCAAAACGACTCCGTCATGCAAGATATAAGCACGATCTATGATATCCAATGTTTCACGCACATTGTGATCTGTAATTAAAACACCGATTCCGCGATGTTTCAAATGAGAAACCAAATCTCTGATTTCCCCAACGGAAATGGGGTCGATTCCGGCCAGCGGCTCGTCCAACAAAATAAAAGAGGGGGACGATGCCAAAGCTCTCGCGATTTCAACACGCCGCCTTTCACCGCCTGACAAAGCCAATGCGGGAGCCCGTCGCAAATGAGTAATTGAAAACTCGTTTAACAACTCTTCCAGCATTTCTTCGCGTTTATCCCATTTCGGTTCCACGACCTCCAAGATCGCCCGAATATTGTTTTCAACGTTCAAACTTCTGAAAATCGAGGCTTCCTGAGGTAAATATCCTATACCCAAACGCGCTCTGCGATACATCGGTAAAGAAGTAACATCAATACCGTCAATTGACACCGTTCCCGAATCCGGTGTAATCAATCCGGTTATACAATAAAAAGACGTTGTTTTCCCCGCCCCGTTCGGTCCAAGCAAACCGACTGCCTCGCCGCGTTCGACTTTAAAAGAAACATTTCTCAGGACGGGACGTTTTTTATAAGCCTTAGACAGGCATTTTGCCTGCAACCCCATTTCCGTACTGGTCGGCGAACGGGATTTTTCTTTTTTATTCCCCTTATTAATTTGAGGCGTCGAGGAGTTTTTCGTTCTTTTTACGTTCGTCAATACTTTCTTCTTCCTTTATAAAAGCGGGGGCTTTCGGTTTTTCAACAACAACCTTTTTTTCTTTACGGCTGTCAGGAATAAAAACACCTCGCACTTGTCCTTTAGCTTTACCTTTTTCTGGCAACATTTGCAAGCGGCTGACCCCTGTTTTCATGTTTATATCCGCCACTTCTCCGACAATAAAATTGTTCCCTTGTGAAATTTTGACATTTCCTTGCAATGTCGCCGTTTCCTTATCTACATAATAAACTCCGAAATCTCCTTGAACTTTTTCTTTATCGTTTGAAATAAGTACATTATCCTTCGCTTCAAAGCGTTCGACCTGAGTCTTTCCCCCTGTTTTAACAAAATAAGCCGTCACCTCATCGGCTTCAAGACGGCGAGCCTTGTTCTGAGCAATCACGTCTTGACGAGCGACAGCCATATCTTTGTTTTGCCAAAGCTCCAACACTTTTGCCGTCATCTTTTCCTGACCGGCTAACAGTTTAACCGGATTTCCTTTAAGAATGATTACCGATCTTTCAATCTCGTAAACAGCCGAATCCGAATAAATCGTCTGTTTTGGAGTCGTAATGATGACATTCCCGAAAGCTTTAACCAAATAAACTTCGCTGTCTTTGCCAGCATTGCCATCTTTATAATATGCGACGATTTTATCCGCTCCCAAAGCGGTATCTCCGCGCACGACCAACGCTTTTTCTTCCGCCGTCAACGTTTTCTTATTGCTGTTCCATTCCAAACCGCCTTGAGACGTTAAGACGACCTGTTGCTTTTTCGGTGCGCCAAAGGCGCCGGTAGAAAATAAAACCGTCCAGAAACACAACAAATAAAGCGATTTAATTAAACGGGTCATCTTCCATTTCCTCATCTTCGGAATAAAAAACAGCACGCGTCTTCCCTGTCAATCGAAAAACCGTGCCATCTTGTGTTACGGAAAACCCTTGAGCATGGGCATATCCGGACGGTGTTCGAAGAAAAACATCTTGCGTTCCTGAAATATCTCGATTCCGCATATTGATCAACGCCTGTGTCGTTTCGATTTCTTCTCCGGTTTCGGTATACAGATTAACCTGTTTCAACAATTCCATCGTGTCCGTTGATTGCGAATAAACCCCGACAGTCGCATCCAAAGCAAACCAGCGGTCATTTTGCATTAAAAGATCCGCTTGAATATCATCTAAACGGACACGACGAACATCACCGGGCAGTTCAAAAGCAACACCCGCAGTCAAACTGAACGGTTCATTTTTCTGGTCAACCGTAAAAAAACGCGGATTTAACATTGATTGATCGCTCGGCAAGTTCAACTGATCCGTTTCAGAAGCCACTAATGAAATGCTTTCATCTTGTTGAGCTTTCATTTGCGGCCATAAAATCACCAATCCGACCATGACGGCGGCAAGACTCGGGAAAAAAACTTTCAAAGAAATCACCAAACGACTGTGATGACGCATCCTTTTTCTTTGACGTCGCTGCCAATCGGCGACCCCTTTTGTGCGGGTCTTGCCCCATTTTACATCACTCAGATCGACGACCTTATCGACCATCAAGCCACTCCTGCACGCAAACAATCATGCATATGCAACAACCCGATCGGTCTTCTTTGATCATCAAGAACAAACAAACTTGTAATCCCCTTACCTGTCGTATTCATGATACGCAAGGCATCTATTGCCAATGTTTGCGCTGTCGTCGTCGTCGGTGTTTTGGTCATAACATCCGCGATTGTTTTGGTCAGCAAATCCGGAGCCATGCTACGGCGCAAGTCGCCGTCTGTAAAGACCCCGCAAAACTCACCGTCCGGTTTTACAATTCCCAAACACCCGAAACCTTTAGCGCTCATAATGATCAAAGCTTCGGACATGACCGTATCCGGTTTTATCAAAGGCATTTCATCGCCCGTATGCATCAAGTCTCCGACGGTCAGCATCATTTTCCCCAACTTGCCTCCGGGATGACGGAGTTTATATTCATCTTTGGAAAAATTATGCAATTTCAGCAATGCAATTGCCAAAGCGTCTCCCAAAGCCATCATCAAAGTTGTCGATGTTGTCGGCGCCAACCCGAAAGGACAAGCTTCCTGAATTGGCGGCAGACACAAGACAATGTCGGACTGACGCGCCAAAGTGCTGTCCCTGCGCCCTGTCATGCCGATCAATTTAATACTGAAGCGCCGGCAAAAGGCTATAATATCGCTTAACTCAGGAGCTTCTCCGGAATTTGACAAAGCCACAACGACATCTTCCGGTTCGATCATTCCAAGATCGCCATGACTAGCTTCTCCCGGATGAACAAAATAAGCGGTCGTCCCCAAAGACGACAATGAAGCTGAAATTTTTCTGCCGACATGACCGCTTTTACCCATCCCCGTAATAATCACACGCCCTTTCGTTGCATAGATTGTACGGACAGCTTGAACAAAAGAATCGTCCAAACTTTGCGATAAAAGCTTTAAGGACTGGCTTTCCAGATCTAATACGCGATGAGCGCTTTCTAAAATTTCTTGAGATGTGAGCATATGGCTATCCTAACAAAAAAAAATCAATGGGTAAACAACGTTTCACAATTGAATCCGGCAACGTCCAGCATACCCGCATAAGGTAAAAAATCAAAACACGCCTGAGCATAAGCCATTCTGTCTTCTCGAACCAGCAATTCATCAAGGCGGGCTTTCAAATCGTGCAAATACAAAACATCGTTTGCCGCATACTTCAGTTGCTCTTGACTTAATTGATCCGCCCCCCAATCCGAACATTGTTGTTCTTTTTCCAATTCCACCGACAACAATTGCTGGCATAACGCTTTTAAACTGTGTGAAGGAGCATTCGTTCGCGCTATTTTCGACGCGATTTTCGTACAATAAACAGGACGGCACAATACGCCCAGATACAAATACAACGCGGCAATATCGAAACGTGCATACTGAAAAATCTTTAAAACAGAGGCATCAGTCAATAATGCTTTTAAATTAGGAGCGTCATATTCCCCTTTTTTCAAACGGACGATATGGCAATTTCCACGACCATCGCCTATTTGAAGCAGACACAAACGATCGCGATGCAATTCCAATCCCATTGTTTCCGTATCAACCGCAATTATTTTCGGCAAATCCACACTAGCGGGAAGATCACCTTCATGAAAAAAAATCTGGGTCATTGATTTGCTCCTTTTTATGTTCAAAAAAGAAAGGGGCTTTAAACGCCCCTTGCTCTCAGAACTTGTCTTGGTGCCCAAAATAGGACTCGAACCTACACACCCTTGCGAGTACTAGCACCTGAAGCTAGCGCGTCTACCAATTCCGCCATTTGGGCAAAACAAGTTAGGGTAATTTTTATTATGAAGTTTCATTTTCGTCAACAAAAAAATTAAAAAACATAAAAAAGGTACAATCCCAGCAAAATTCTATAAATGGCAAAAATGGCAAATGAAGAATGTTTCAACCATTTCATTAAAAAACCTATGGCAAAAACGCCGCCGACAAGCGCAATCAACATTCCCCATAAAATCATTGTTCCGGACAATTGTCCGGCAACTGGATTTGAAAAAAACTGCAATATGCCCAAGGCTCCCGCCGCACCGATCGTCGGGATGGACAACAACATCGAAAATCTTGCCGCTTCCGCCCGACCGACCCCCAACAGGCGCGCCGCTGTCATTGTGATACCGGAACGACTGACCCCCGGGATCAAAGCCAACACTTGAGCCGCCCCTATGATAAAAGCGTCTTTGAGTCCTATCGTATCAACGTTTTTATCAGTTTCCCCTTTTCTGTCCGCAAAATAAAGCAACACTCCGAAAACAATCGCCGTTACAGCAATGATACGCGGGTCTCTGAAATGTCCTTCGATATATGTATGAAAAAAAAAGCCTATAAAAAAAACAGGGATGCAAGCCACAACTAATTTTAAAACCAAGCGCGCATGTTGCGTTTCGATACGCTTTTTAAAAATATCCCCGATTCCCTTGATACAGGAAAAAACATCTTTTCTGAAATATCCCAAAACAGCGAAAAGAGTCCCCATATGTAAAGCTATGTCCATCGCCATACCCTGATCTTGCCAACCGGACAAATAAGGCACTAATATCAAATGCGCCGATGAACTGACCGGCAAGAACTCGGTAGCACTTTGAACTAAAGCTAAAACGACTGTTTGCAACATAACGAACTCCTAAAGTTTTGTTTTTTTCAACAAAGTTTTTTTTTAATATTTACAAGCTATAAACTAATTTCGATTAAGATCATACCATTGTTTTTCAGGAAGATTAAAAATGTATACGCTTTACCATCATTTAGCCGATCCCTTTTCCCGCAAGGTGCGGCTTATGTTGGCGGAAAAAGGACTGAATTTCACCCTGAAAGACGAAGAACCCTGGAAATTCAATCCGGTTTTTTTGGCGAAAAACCCTGCAGGGGAAATCCCCGTACTGGAAGAACATGACGGTCATATCCTATGTGGACACCGTCCTATTTGTGAATACATTGATGAAATCACATCACGCCCTTTATTCGGGGCTTATGCCCGCGATAAAGCCGAAGTTCGCAGATTGTGCGATTGGTTTGACGATAAATTCTACAAAGAAGTCACCGCCTACTTGATCGGAGAAAAAATTTTCAAACGTTTGCGTAGCACCGCTCCGGATTCAGACACGATCCGCGCAGGCAAAGCAAATATCACCGCTCATATGAATTATGTGGAATGGCTGTTGAAACAACGCAACTGGCTGGCAGGAGAAGTCCTGACCATAGCCGATTTTTCCGCCGCCGCTCAATTCTCCGTCTTGGACTATATCGGCGAAATCCCGTGGGAAAAAAAACAAAATGGTATGTTGATGTTTGAAGAAACAAAAAACTGGTACGCCCGAATTAAATCGCGTCCATGCTTCAGACCTCTTCTTGCCGACCGCATTCCGGGCATCGTCCCTTCGGCTTGTTACGGAGATCTCGATTTTTAAAACTTTTAAAACCAAGGAAAAAAATATGAAACGTTTCGTCTGTTTGTTCGTCTTCTGCCTTTTCTTAAACGGCTGTTTTTCTTCTCCGACCCGGGTCTATTACTGGGCGAAAGACAATACGGGAGCCGAACGTTTTGTCCAAGACCATAACAGATGTTTGCGACAAGCCGACATATGGCCTTGGGACTTTATTAATTTCGATCCCATGGCGGCGGAAACCCTTGATTTGCGTTTGAATTTGAAAAACGGCGGGATCTGGGCGAACTTTTCACCCTACCCCGGAGCCATGCCTGTTTATGTAAATACGGCAACTCCATCAAAAACCGTCATCTATTGGCGCTACGCCTATTGCATGAGAAAGGCCGGCTATAAAGAACGTCGTCCTTACGGTGGTCCGCTTTAATCCCTTATAATATAAAGAAAAAAATGATGAATTCTGATAAAACGCCTGTCATTTTGCAAATTTTACCCCGCTTGGAAACCGGAGGAGTGGAAAGGGGAACCGTCGAAATTGCCTCTGCCTTAAAAGACGCCGGTTGGAAATCAATCGTCGTTTCCGGCGGCGGGCGGTTGGTGCGGGATCTGGAACACTTGGGAACATTGCATATCACTTTGCCGGTTTATTCAAAAAATCCTTTTTTAATTCATAAAAACGCCCTTTTGCTGGCAAAAATTATCCAAGAAAATAACGTCGATATCGTTCATGCCCGTTCGCGCGCCCCCGCTTGGAGCGCAAAAAAAGCGTGCGATATCACAGGTGTCCCGTTCATCACAACTTTTCATGGCGCCTATAATCTGGGACCGTTCAAAATAAAAAAAAGATATAATAAAGTTATGACAGACGGTATTGTAACCATCGCCGTTTCCAACTTCATAAAACAACATATCCTTGAAAATTACGATAATATTGACGAAAAAAAAATTCGCGTCATTCATCGCGGCGCTGATGTCGAACGATTCAATATAAATAATGTTTCCCCAGAACGATTGATTGATCTGTCAAAAAAATGGAATTTACCCGAACATTTGCCCGTTATCATGTTGCCGGGGCGCTTGACCCGTTGGAAAGGACAGCTCGTATTGCTCGAAGCTTTGTCAAAAATGAAGCATAAAGACTTACGTTGTCTGTTTGTCGGATCGGATCAGGGACGAAAAAAATATCGCCATGAACTGGAAATGAAAACCAAAAAGGCAGGATTGGAAAATATCGTCCAATTCGTCGACCATTGCAGCGAAATGGATGTCGCTTATATGGCTTCGGACATTGTTGTTTCAGCTTCGACCGATCCGGAAGCTTTCGGACGCGTCGTTCCTGAAGCGCAGGCTATGGGACGAATCGTCATCGGTCCGGATCACGGCGGAGCAACGGAAACAATTATTGACGGACAAACGGGTTTCCTGTTTAAACATGGAAACGCTGACGATCTTGCCGCAAAGCTGGACGCAGCATTGAACCTGTCCGCCGACGAACGCCGGAAAATGGCTCAAAACGCTGTCGATAGCGTCCGCCGGGAATTTTCAAAATCTTTGATGTGTTCAAAAACTTTAAATCTGTATCAAGAAATCCTGAAAACACATCCTGTTAAAAAAAATGACACTGTGTGAAATTTTGCTTCGTTCTCTCTTGCAACAAAAATAAAGCAGAATTAGAATACGCGCATTCGAAATTTTTAATAGGAAAGAAGAGTTTTTCATGGTTTCAATAAAGCTTCCAGACAATTCCATATTGTCTTTTGATGAACAGGTAAATGGCGTTCAAATCGCTGAAAAGATCGGGCCTTCTTTGGCAAAAGCGGCTTTGGCTATCAAAGTAAACGGTAAAGTACAAGATTTAACGACACCGATTACTACTGATGCACAGATTGATATCATAACGTCGAAATCTCCGGAAGGACTGGACATCATCCGCCATACATGTTCTCATGTCATGGCTCAAGCCGTTCAAGAATTGTACCCGGAAACTCAAGTTACGATCGGTCCGGCTATTGAAAACGGCTTTTATTACGACTTTGCGCGAAAGACACCTTTCACACCGGAAGATTTAAAGGCGATCGAACAAAAAATGAGCGAAATCGTCGATCGTAACGATCCTATCGTCCGTGAAGAAAAAACACGGCAGGAAGCAATTGCTTTCTTCAAAGATAAAGGTGAAAAGTACAAAGTCGAATTGATTGAAGACTTGCCAGAAGATTCCACCATCACTTTTTACCGTCAAGGAGACTTCATCGATCTATGCCGCGGTCCCCACTTACCTTCAACAGGAAAAGTCGGTAAGGCGTTCAAGTTGATGAAAGTTGCCGGCGCTTATTGGCGCGGAGATTCTTCTCGCGAACAATTGCAACGCATCTACGGTACGGCTTGGGCGGATAAAAAAGCTCTGGATGCCTATCTGTTGCAACTGGAAGAAGCGGAAAAGCGCGATCACCGCAAACTGGGCAGAGAAATGGATCTGTTCCATTTTGAAGATATCGCTCCCGGAGACATTTTCTGGCATCCGCACGGGTGGACATTATTTCAAACATTAATTGATTATCTTCGCAAACGCCAAAACGATGTCGGCTATGTCGAAATCAATACGCCTCAAATCATGGATCGTGTCTTATGGGAAACTTCCGGTCATTGGGACTGGTATCGTGAAAATATGTTCACAACCACGATCGAAGACCGTGTCTATTGTGTAAAGCCGATGAACTGTCCGGGTGGCATTCTTGTTTTCAAACAGGGAATAAAATCTTATCGCGATCTGCCGCAATATATTGCTGAATTCGGTCGTGTGCACCGTTACGAAGCTTCCGGCGCAATACACGGATTGTTCAGAGTGCGCGCTTTTACCCAAGACGACGCTCATATTTTCTGCACACCGGAACAGTTGGAAGAAGAATGCCAGAAAGTTGTCCGTTTAATGCTTGACATCTATGATGCTTTCGATTTGAAAGATGTCAGTATCAAGTTGTCGACACGACCGGCGGAACGCATCGGAGCCGATGAATTATGGGATAAAACGGAAGCGGCTCTTGCTCAAGCTTTGACCGATATGGGATATCAGTATACTTTAAATCCGGGCGATGGCGCCTTTTACGGTCCGAAACTCGACTTTAAAGTCAAAGACGCTATCGGCAGAGAATGGCAGTTGGGAACGTTACAAGTCGACATGAATCTGCCTGAACGTTTTGACGTTTCTTATATCGGCGAAGACGGAGAAAAACATCGTCCGATCATGTTGCATCGCGCTTTGTTCGGCTCCTTGGAACGCTTTACGGGCATTATGATCGAAAATTATGCAGGAAAATTCCCCTTCTGGCTCGCCCCGTTGCAAGTCGTCGTCGCTACAATCACAGACGAAGGAAACGACTATGCGAAAGAAGTCTTAAAAGCTTTGAAAAAAGCGGGCATTCGTGCCGAAGCCGATCTGCGTAATGAAAAAATCAATTACAAAATCCGTGAACATTCTTTGAAAAAAGTCCCTGTCATGCTTGTCATCGGCAAAAAGGAAATTGCCGATGGAACTGTTACAATCAGACGTTTGGGACAACAAAATCAAGAAACACTTGCACTTGATGAAGTAATTGCTAAACTGAAACAGGAAGCGGTTTTACCGCATATTGATGAATAACTTTAACTGATGGAGGTATTTATATCTACAGGTATGACACAGGCTTCGCCCACCCGTGAGGGGCCGCGAGCCAATTCGGATATCACAGCAAAAGAAGTCCGGTTAATCAGCGCCGACGGTGAAAATGTCGGCATCGTTTCTGTTCGTGAAGCTTTGAAAATGGCCGATGAAGCAGGGTTGGATTTGATCGAAATTTCACCGAATGCTACACCGCCCGTGTGTAAAATTTTGGACTTGGGCAAGTTTCGTTACGAACAGCAAAAGAAAAAAGCTGAAGCCAAAAAAAATCAAAAAGTGATAGAAACAAAGGAAATCAAACTTAGTCCGAACATTGACACACACGATTTTGATGTAAAATTACGCAGTGCACAACGATTTATCGCCGATGGTAACAAAGTCAAGTTCACCTTGCGTTTCCGTGGACGGGAAATGGCTTACATGAAACAAGGGGAAGAAGTCATGGCGCGTGTTATCGAGGATTCCGATTTATATGCAAAAGTCGAGCAACCTGTTAAATTAGAAGGCAAACAAATCACTTTGGTCATCGTACCCAAATAGTTAATTCTAATAAATATATTACTAAAAAAACCCCGCATATCGGGGTTTTTCTTTATTTAAAACCGCCCCCTTTACTGAAACAAGCCGATTATCCAAGAGGAAGTACTTTTTTCTTTATTCAAAGCCTCCAAAACCATTTACAGACATAAACCTGATTATCCAAGAGAACTATTTTTCTTTATTTAAAAAAATCAAAAACTCTTTATTTCCGTGTTCGTCAAGATTTTTTCCTCACTTAAAACAATTAGGAATCAAATTTTAAATGATCTTATATGATGAAAATATTTTTCACTTACTTTCGTTTTGAAGAAATTACAAAAATGAATTAATTCTTATGTCGTAACAGTCTTCTTTGATGTGCTGTTTTATAAAAACTTATATTTATCACTGTATTCGTTCATGTGATTTTCAAAAAATGAAACGACTTTTATTTCAATACCCTCTTTGATTGTCCACCACAAAACCGCTTGCCTTTTCCGTTTTAACAATAAAAAAAGTTTATCCGTTTCCCTATAAAATATAAAAAAATAAGCTTACATACACCGACGTTTTGAAAAACACCTGAAATTTTCAATTCCTTTTAATAAAAAGCACAACAACGCCATTAAAAACAAATCCCTTTTTTGCGTGATAATTGCAAATAAGCCCTTGCAATCAACTTCAAAGCAAAAACAGGACTCATTCGTAAATTTTCTACTCGTCCGAATAACACACGACAACCGTCAACCAAAACGTCATTACACAAGCTTCAGCATTTTGATGTTTACTTTTTTCCGCTTGAACAGGTATCAAATTTGCTAAATTTGAAGCGACAGTATTTTCATCAAAAGGTGTGAATGCTCACTTTCACAATGCTTTATTTGATTCCCCCTTACGCCCTAACGTATATTTTTTTATCCGAAAAAACTCCTTTATAGATTTCTTCGTTCGGCAATCGGATATCCGTGTCAAATCCGGCAAAAAAACTTATGCTTACCTTCAAGAAAAGGAAAAAATTTACTTCTGTTAAAATAGAAACAGCACGCAGCTTGAAATCTTTTCCCGAAGCGATATTCCGTACAAGACAATTGAAAAAAATACTTTGTCGCTATAGAGCCTGTGCCAAATCTTCAATCACGAATTGAACATTATTTTCGCCTCGAAAAGAATCGGGACGAATATAACCGGCAATATGGAATAAATTTCCTTTGTGATTAAGCAGAAAATGTCCGATAGGCGAATCCACAGCACGAAAAGCGATGGCTTTCAGTTTGCTTTTACCGTTGCGCCCGACAAAAGAGCAGGATATATGCCCTGATCCGACGATACGCACATTCGCCACCGCGACATCGGGGATAGCAAAACGCGGTTCCGGATTTCCTTCTCCGAACGGCTCCATAGCGCTCAGTGTTTCAAGAATACGTCCGGAAACGGCTCCGATGTCAATCACGGAATCAACCATATAGTCGGAAAGTTGTTTTTCAGACTGCCGGTGCGTTTTAAAATAATCAATCAGGAAATTTTTAAATTCTTCAGCCTTGTCGACTTTTAAAGAAAAGCCCGCCGCCATGGTATGACCGCCACCGGCAATTAACAAGCCTTTTTCTTTTGCCGCCAATACAGCCGCCCCTAAATCGACTCCCGGAACGGAACGCCCAGATCCGCGCAATTCATCGCCTTCTTGCGCCATAACCAAAGAGGGTATGTTATAGCGCTCTTTTAATCTTCCGGCAATGATCCCGACAACTCCAGAATGCCATCCTGATCCGTACACGAAAGCAATTCCGTCTTCTTTTGAATCGGAACTTTCCACGCAAGCCGTTGCCTGCTTATAAATTTCTTCACACATATGGCGACGTTGAGCATTTAAATCGTCAAGATGTCGAGCAATTTCCAACGCTTCTTTTTCATCTGCGGAACATAACAGTTTCATTCCCAAAGCCGCATTTCCGATCCGACCGCACGCGTTCAAGCGTGGTCCGATCACATATCCCAAATGATACGCGGATGGCTTTTCCTTGATTTTCGCCAGATCGCCCAAAACACATAACCCTTTATTTTTTCTTTGCGCCATAACTGTCAAGCCTGATTTGACGAACAAACGGTTCAAGCCTCTCAAAGCAACGACATCGCAAACCGTCCCCAAAGCGACCAAGTCCAAAAACTGCATCAAATCCGGTTCATTTTTATCACGGTAGAAGCCTTTTTCACGCAACAAACGGTTGACAGCTATGATTGTCATGAAAATGACACCGACCGCCGCCATTTGGCGACACGGGTTATCCGCCGGTTCATCCAAACGTTTCGGATTAACGACGGCAAAGACATCCGGCAAGAGGGTATCGGGCTCATGATGGTCAATCACGATCACATGTTTGTTTTGCCGCGTTAAAAAAGCCAACGGGTCGAAAGCCGTCGTTCCGCAATCAACAGTAATAATCAAAGAAATATCCCTGTCTACAAATTCCTGCATAGACTTTTCATTGGGACCGTAACCTTCATGACGTTCGGGAATGCGCGTATAGACATCAACGCCCGAAATTTTCAGAAATTGCGTCATGACAGCAGCGGAAGTCGCTCCATCAACATCATAATCGGCGAACACCCCGATTTTTTCGCGCCGTATCACCGCATCAGCAATTCTTCGAGCCGCTTTTTCCATATCCTTCAGGATATAAGGATCCGGCAAATGCTGTTTAAACGAAGGCGTTAAAAAGAAAGAAACATTTTCAGGACTGACATGACGAATAGCCAACAGCCGCGCTATGATTTCCGAAACACCGGCTTTGCGGACGATTTTTTCCACATCATCAAAATCGACATCATGCGCCGCCCAAAATTGAGACGTTACAGACCGATCAACTCCTAAAACAGCATTTCGTTCCATGTTACAACCGCTCTATCCGGATCATACAAGGCTTATCAAGAACACACTCCAGCCGTTCAATTTCAGTCAAGGCGGAGCACACAGCGGATTCTTTTGAACTATGGAACGTCATAATCAAAGGAACAGATCCGTTTTCAGATTGACCACGTTGAATCATCGAGGCAATAGAGACCTCTTTATCTCCAAGTATTTTGGAAATTTCCGCAACAACCCCCGGTTTGTCTTGAACTTGGAAACGGACATAATATTCCCCTTCCCGATCCGCCAAGGGAATGACAGGAATAGATTTAATACACTGATGCGGCACGCCCAACAAAGGCAGACGGCGGTTTAAAGCGGCATCGGCAATATCGGAAACAACTGCGGAAGCTGTTGGACATTCTCCGGCACCTCGTCCAACAAACATGGAATGACCGACAAAATCCCCTTCGGTGATAACGGCGTTAAACACACCGTCGACATGAGCAATTTCCGCTGTTTGCGGTATCATGCAGGGATAGACGTTCAAAGAAACACCCGCTTGGCTTCGACGTCCGACCCCTAACAACTTAATACGAAAACCCAGCTCCTCCGCAAACGCGATATCAGCGTCTGTAATGAAACGGATTCCCTGAACATTCAACGCGTTCAGATCAATCGGGATACCAAAAGCCAAGGATCCGAGGATACACATCTTATGAGCCGTATCAATACCGTCTATGTCAAAACTGGGATCGGCTTCGGCATACCCCAATTTTTGCGCATCACTTAAAACTTTGTCGAAAGAGCGACCGGTTTCCCGCATAACCGTTAAAATGTAATTACAGGTTCCATTTAAAATCCCGTATATTTCTGAAATATTATTTCCGATCAACCCCTCGCGCAAAGATTTTATAATGGGAATACCACCGGCGACAGCCGCTTCATAGCCGAAAAAGACTCCTTGTTCTTCGGCAAATTTTGCCAGTTCGTTTCCGTGATGCGCAATCATAGCCTTATTTGCGGTAACGAAACTTTTTTTACGTTGCAGGGCTTTCTTACAAATTTCATAAGCAATCCCATTCGCGCCTCCGACTAATTCGATCACGACGTCGGCATCAGTTTTTTCAACCATTTCAGCCGCGTCCTTATAATAACGCACGCTTTCAGGAATATTTAATTGCTTTACACGCGCTTCATTCAAGTCGGCAACATCGGTCAATTCAATCTTTTGAAAGCAACGTTGTAACAATATTTCCTGATGTTGCAAAAGTAATTTTACGACACCGCCGCCGACTGTTCCCAGACCGGCTAAAGCAACTTTAAATATGTTTGACATGAATCAATCCTTTAAAAATATTTCGATACTTGGTTCCTGTGTCTTTTCCTGTAACGGAGCCTTTATGTCATCTTCTTTTTGCAGTAACGGAGGATTATGTTCCGGAATCCGATCTTGCCTCATTTGTTCCACTTGCTTTTGATCCTGTCGTTTTTGCCGAGTTTCATATAAAGGGATGACCTCGATCATTTTAACTTCATTCGTTTTAGGCGTAATGATGTTTTCGAGCAATTTTTTTTCAGACAAGACTTCTTCACGATTTTTCAGACGTTCTTTCAATTTTAACGGACGAACGACTTCGGGCATCTGCCGTTGTTTCGGACTGTAACGGTCTTCTGTTTCATCAGCGTTCAAACCTTTGCGCAAAGAAATTTTTTCTTTTGTGCCGAAACGTCCGGAATGTTCGTATATTTGACTTTTTACGGGTTGCCCATTCTCTTTTTCATTTAACTTAGCAGAAGTCGTTTCCAGCATTTCATCGACCGTGCGCCCCGGTTTGTCATCCGGCATTGAAGGAATCATATTCGGTTCCGGTATAAAAAAATCATTTTCGTAACCGTAGTAATGTTTTTGTTTTGGTAAAGAACAAGCGGCAAGAGTACAAACAAACATCAATCCGGCAGAAAAGAAACCTAGATGGAATTTTTTCATTTTTGTTTTACCCGACCCCCGCGACAAGAACCTTGTCAAAGATATTACAAGCAGTCCGTCAAAAGAGCAAGCAAGACTTTATAAAAGCTTTTTTCAGAAAAGGGGAGAAACAATAAATTGTTTTTTTGTTTTACTAACAATATGTTACAAAAAAAGTGGTGGACAAATTGGACAAATTATTGACTCTTTCAAAAAAAAAACGTATGGTTATAGGTTAAGAATGTAAAAAAGTATCCAAGAAAATAAACAAACAGAGGGCAGGAACGCCCCGAGAAGGTGAACTATGACAAAAGAATTCAATACGGCTTCATTGCCGAAAGCAACGCTTCATGAACATATAGAAGGTACGGTTACGCCGGAAATGGCAGAAAAATTGGCTCGGCGACATCATGTTACGCTGCCTGACAACTTTGTCATGGCTGAAGGGCAATACGACAAGTCGGATTTTCCAAACGGTCGTTATGCGTATGATGAAAGCGATTTCTGGGCTTTCATCAACACCTATGACAATGTCGCCGATATGATGCGTACACCTCAAGACTATTATGACGTTACCAAAGATTACTTAAGTAAAAACGCCGCTGAAGGCGGTGTTTACGCTGAATTGATTTTATCTCCGGCTCACATGGCGATGGAAGTCAACCCTCAAACAGGGAAAAGCGAATTATCCGCGCAACGTTATCATGATATGATGGAAGCCATCACTAAAGCCGCTCAAGAGGTAAAAGAGGAAACCGGTCTGGAAACACGCTTCATTGCAACAGGCGTCCGGAACCTAGGAGCTGAAAACGTAACAAAAATAGCCGAATTCATCCGTGATAACCCTCATCCCCTTGTAACAGGATTCGGTATTGCGGGAAATGAACGCGCCGGTGAATTTGACGACTTCGCTCCGGCTCTCGCCATCGCAAAATCCGCCGGATTGAAATTGGCTTTGCATGCCGGTGAAATCCGCGGTCCAGAAAGCATTAAAGATGCCATTCGTCTGGGAGCATCCAGAATTGGACATGGCGTTTCCGCGCCCCAAGACCCCGAAGTCATGAAAGAACTGGCGGAAAAAAACATCATGGTGGAAGTCTGTCCAACATCTAATCGCATTCTTGTTACCGATCTCAAAGGGGATCTGGCAAACCATCCCGCACGTCGGTTATATGATGCCGGAATACGCATTTCTTTAAATCCTGACGACGCTGGCATTTTTGGAACGCACACCGGAAAAGAACATCGTATCAGTGCGGAAAAGTTCGGTTTTTCAAAAGCCGAAATGTATGACATTACACTATGCGCCGTTGAAAATTCCTTTGCCGACGTTAAAACACGCAAACAGATCAAAGAAGATATTTATAAAAAAATGTCTGCGGAAGATCGCTCCGAATTAAAGGATCTCGCGGCAAAAGCTTCCAATCCGTTCTTGAAAAAACGTCTGGAAACCCGTGTTTATGAAAGTGAAAAGGTTGCAAAAAAACTTGAAATTCAAAAACGTCGGGCTAAAACATTAAAGACAATGAAAGCTTCCCGTACTGCTCTTTTAAATCAAAAAGTAACAGGACGCTAAAAAGTTTTCCCCCGCGTAAAACGCGGGGGTTTTCATATCAAACAAATTTTTCAAGTCCATTTTCCCCCCCCCAATCGACTTAAAACTAGATCCTGTTCATAGGTCGCAAAAAACACTGCAACAAATATCTTTTGTATCATATAAACAACAATTTCAACCCCTTGGACAACGGTTTCATGTTGTATCCGATTACTTATCGAACTCTTGTGCTTGACAAGCGTAACTTTACAATAATCCTTATTGTCTGAAAATAAGACTGATACGGCTTTTTTTTAATGCTCTCATATCACGGTTTTCAAGATCATATATGATGATATTGATACAACTATAGAACCGGATAGAGAAAGGTACAGAGCTTTTACACTTATTTCAAAAATAAAAACCGTTTCTTTTCAGCATAAAGACAACCTTCGACACAAGTATTTTCCCTTTTTGCAAACCCGACTCATTATTTCGCGTGTACGGATTTCATCCTTCCTATAAAAGGGTTATATAAAAACCTAACAACCGGACAAGTGTCACTCGCCTGATATCAGCAATCTGTATGCCACTATTCTTTGAAAATTTAGCTGAAAATATTTTACCATATTTAGAAAATTTTGCCTTAACCAGTACCTCAATATTGTTAAATATCGTATATCATTAAACGCCTTTTACACTTTCAATAAAAACTATCGAAAACGCACTTTTTTTTACAAAGACATCTTTCTTTACAAATTATCAAAAAATTATGGAGCTTACCCGATTTAAAGATAATTCATCTTCGTTTAACAAAGATCTAAAAAAAACAATGGATTATATATGATCGCTTTTTGTTTTCAGTTAATCTTTAACATACACTGGCAGACCGGAGTCAGAAACATTTAAGAGTCCAACCGCTCATAATAACGGCTTTAAATATTCATACTGATTTCAGCCATTGGATACTTATATATTTTCCTCTTTTTAAGAGAGAGTTTTGTTTTAACAAAAAAGAAATAACGTTCTGTATAAAGAAACTACCTTTAATCTTAACTGTCTGTATTTTTCATAACAAAATGAGTCGCTTGTACGGCAATCAAGCATCAGAAGAATCAGGCGGTCATTATCAAATCCGACAGGGAAACAAACATAAAAAACATTCTACAAAACAAAAGATGTCATGTCTGAAGACACTTTCACTTTATAGCTTTCAGTGCGGAAAAACACACGGTGTTAGCTTCAAAAGATTGTTTTAAAGGTAATTGATTGGCACGTCAGCGATTAATATTACGTTGGAAATCTTTCTTTCAAAGGTTTTCTTAGATATTTATGCCCCTTGTTCAGAGATATGTATTCTTTTGATAAAGAGGTGAACTTAGACATGACACCTGTTATGGAACAACAGTAAAGACGGTATTGCCACCGCCTTTACCGAACAAGAAAATCTGTATACAAGCACTAAAACTTTTTTAAAATTTTTATTCATTCCAATACTTTTTCTGCAACACGACCAAAGCATAAGCCGTCCCCGTCCCCAAAAGTCCGCCAGCCAAGACATCGAACGGGAAATGAACAAACAGATATATTCGGGAAAAAGCTATCATAAAAGCAATGAACAACGCGATTCCGGCTCCTTTTTCATGGCGGAAAAACAAAACCCCCGCCGCGCAAAAAGACGAAATCGAATGCCCAGACGGAAATGAGAAACCACCCGGACAAACAAAAAACAACGCTTCAGGAAATTGAACGCATGGTCTTTGTCTTGCAAATACGTTTTTCAATCCCAATGTGCTGATCACATAAGTTATTACCAAAGCGAATATCATTAATAATCCGGTTTTTCTTTTTTCAGAGAAACAACATAAGACCAACGCCCAGCCGATCCAAATCAAACCGGCATCTCCTAAATATGTTATCCATGGCATAATCTCGTCTAATACAGGCGAGCGTAAAGATTGAACATATTTCAAACAAGCGTTATCGCATAAAAGAATATTTTCAAGCATATCTCTTGCTTTCATTCGGCTGCTGATATTAAAGACAGCCCCTTTGCGCCTTAAAAAAAGAACCAGAAGAAAACACTTCTCTTTGATGATTGTATCGTCTTTTTATCAAGCGCTTTGTTGTTTTTTAAAGAACAAACGTTGCATAAAAGCCATTGCAACCAGCGGTGAAATGACGTTTACGATGGGAATTGTCATTAAAAATGCAATAATAATTCCACCTTTTGTCCAATAGGTTTTATTTTTTTCAAACAATTCATCGGCTTCCGGCTTTGTCAAATAACGCAGAGCAATACTGTAAAAGTATTCATTCGCCAAGAGTCGTCCGTTCACACCGTAGTACAAAGCAACAGGCAATAAGTTGACAACCGGGATCAAAGCAAGAACGACCGTTATCGGGATCAACAAAAAGGACAAAGAGACTCCTTTGAAAGCTGCGACTCCGGAAAACAAGAGACTTTCGGACAAAGGAACGTTTCTTAAAGTTCTTCCCGAATTTTCCTGAGCCGTCCGTTCAACAACCGAATCGATAAAAAAACTGCAGACAAAGGCGGCCATTGGCGGAAACAGCATTAAAGAAAAGATGAAAAAAAGAATATAACCGAATATTTCTATCAAATTTTGCAACTTCGGACTGTCCGTCAACTCGATATGAGAAATTCCGACGGCGAACAAGCAAAATAAAACAATAAAAACCAAAAGGGTAACAATGACTGTTTTTCCTATCAACCCCCTGATTTTATTAGAAAAAACATCTTTAACAGCGTCTTTTAATTCTGTCAGCATGTGATATCCCCAAAAAAAATTTCCTTATTTTTTATACCAGAGTCTTGTCTGAATTGTAAGTTTCTTTATACTGCTGTTATCTTTTAACTTCCGGTGGAGGTTCATATGAACGCCCTGACACGTTTTGACGTTGTCGCGATCGGTAATGCCATGGTTGACGTACTTGCCAACATGGATGATGATTTTCTTATCCAACATAATATGCCCAAAGGCATGATGACTTTAATTGATGCTCCGTCAGCGGAAAAAATCTACGACCACATTGCCCAAAACGGTGTGGAATGTTCCGGCGGTTCGGCCGCAAATACGGCAGTGGGAATCGCCGCCTTGGGGGGAAAGCCGGCTTTCATAGGGAAAGTCGCTGATGATAAACTAGGAGAAATCTTTCGCAGGGACATCACAAAATACGGCGTTCATTTCACAACACCGTGTTTGGAAAACGAACGTCCCACAGCCAGATGCATGGTAATCGTCAGTCCCGATGCTCAAAGAACGATGAACACTTATTTGGGAGCGTGTTCAAAATTGACACGCAAAGATATCGACGAAGAATTAATCCGCCAAACAAAGATCGTTTACATGGAAGGTTACCTGTGGGACAGACCGGAGGCAAAAGATGCGTTGGCTTATGCAGTGGAATTGGCTCACAAGCATAACCGCAAAGTATCCTTGTCTTTATCCGATCCATGTTGTGTAACCCGACATCGATCCAGTTTCATAGAATTAATCAAAAACGGTATTGATATCGTATTCTGCAACGAAGATGAAATTATGGCATTGTTTGATACTCAGGATCCGGAAGCCGCACTTGAACGTTGCAAAACATTATGTGAAATAGTGGTTGTTACACGCGGAGCAAAAGGGGCTGTTGCGATTTGCGGTCAGACACGATATGAAATCCCTGCAGAACCGATCAATCGCGTCATTGACACAACAGGAGCCGGCGATTTGTTCGCAGCGGGCTTTTTAACGGGGCTTGCTCAAAACAGATCCATTCCCGATTGTTTACAAATGGGAGCCTTAGCCGCAGCGGAAGTTATTTCACACTACGGCGCAAGACCTGAAACGTCCTTAAGTGAGCTGATCGCAAAAAAATTGAAATAATATCATCACTTTTCCCGTTTTCACCTTTTGAATACAGAACCTAGCAAGGCATTTTGCATTGTTCTAGGCAAGATGAATGCCTATTGGCGCTTATTGGCAATCTTTTGACGTGATTTGGCAAGATGCCAATTCTTTGCCGGATTTATCCTTATAATGCGTTATAAGCTGTATCCCGTATTTCAAAAGCGCATCATTTGTAAAACGGCAAACCAACGGTACCGAAATCTTACAAACCTGATCTTTGAAATACGTCATAAACGTTCCTTGTTCTTCTGCTGGAAGCGTATCGATTTCAGGTATATCCACCTGATACACATAATGCATTTCCTCATCTTGTGCATAGATATCAGTCCATACCGTTATTTCATCAACCTTGTAAGGTAACTGCTCTTTCAACTGTGTTACGATCAATCTGATCAACTCTTTTTTTTCAGGGCCGGAAAGTTTTTGCAACGTTTCCAAAGAATCATCTGTTGAAGCCGACTTTTTTTGCATACCGTCAACAAATTCTTTTTCAGATAAAAATCCGTCTTTATTGACATCCATTTGCGAAAATTGTTCTTCTGGCGTTTGCGCAAAAGCGGGAACGGAAAGAAAAACCATAGCAAAAAATAAAAAAGAAAACATATGAAACATCCCTCCTCTTTTCATTTCAGAGCATAGCAATAAAATAAATGACAAGACAACGAATTTAAACAACAATAATTGACAAAAACAATAAGAATCCGTAAAAGCATACTAAAAAAGAGTATTTATTCAAACTTGATAAAAGAAGAACTTCTATGCGTAATATTGCGATTATTGCCCACGTTGACCACGGCAAGACAACACTGGTCGACACAATGCTACGTCAAAGCGGGACATTTCGGGATAATCAGGTTGTCGCCGAACGGGCTTTGGATTCAAACGATTTGGAACGTGAACGCGGCATTACAATTTTAGCAAAATGCACTTCCGTTGAATGGAAAGGGGCTCGTTTTAATATTGTCGACACACCGGGGCATGCTGATTTCGGCGGAGAAGTAGAGCGTATTTTGGATATGGTCGATTCGGCGATTGTTTTGGTCGACGCCGCCGAAGGTCCTTTGCCTCAAACAAAATTTGTCGTCAGCAAAGCATTGAAAATCGGGTTGAAACCGATCGTCGTTATCAATAAAGTTGATCGCCCCGATGCCAGACCGCAAGAAGTGTACGAAGAGGTTTTCGATTTATTCGCTTCATTGGACGCAACAGATGAACAACTGGATTTTCCGGTCTTATACGCCTCCGGACGCGAAGGCTGGGCAGTCAAAGATCTTGAAAAAGATCCTCGCGAATCAATAGCTCCGTTGTTTGATTTGATCATGGACTATGTTCCACCACCTAAATGCGACCCCCTCGGGGCATTTTCCCTTTTGGTTACAGCCATTGAAAACGATCCTTTCGTAGGACGGATATTGACAGGAAAAATCCATAGCGGATCCGTCAAGCTCAATTCGACGATCAAAGCCATCGGACGAGACGGTAAAACAATAGAAACAGCTCGCGTAAGCAAAATATTAGCTTTTCGTGGTTTAAAACGTACAGGCTTGCAAGAAGCCCATGCAGGCGACATCGTCGCTTTGGCCGGTTTGACAAAGGCAACGGTTGCCGATACGTTGTGCGATCAATCCGTTACAACCCCGATACCGGCTCAACCGATCGACCCGCCGACATTGGCTATGACATTTTCCATCAATACATCTCCTTTAGCCGGCAGAGATGGGGATAAAGTGACTTCACGCGTTATCTGGGATCGTTTGCAAAAGGAAGCCGAAGGCAACGTCGCTTTACGAATTTCGCGCACGGAATCAACGGATGCGTTTGAAGTCGCGGGACGCGGGGAATTGCAATTGGGTATTTTAATCGAACAAATGCGCCGCGAAGGTTATGAATTATCAATCAGTCGTCCGCGTGTCCTCATGCAAGTCGATCCGGTATCAGGTAAAAAGCTTGAGCCGATTGAAGAAGTCATCGTCGATGTTGACGAGCAATATGTCGGTACCGTTTGCGAAAAGTTGGGGGAACGTCGTGCGGAAATGACCGATATGCGTCCGTCCGGCGGCAACAAGACGCGTGTTACGTTTTTAGCCCCTTCCCGCAGCTTGATCGGGTATCATTCTCAATTTTTAACGGATACTTGTGGAACGGGTGTCATGAATAAGGTGTTCCACAGTTATCAACCTTACAAAGGTCCCATTCCCGGTCGCAGAACCGGTGTCATGGTATCGACCGACAACGGGAAAGCCGTTCCTTACGCCTTATGGAAATTGGAAGACAGGGGACCGATGTTCATCGAACCCGGTGTCGACGTGTATGCCGGCATGATCATCGGAGAACACACAAAATCGAACGATATCGAGGTCAATCCCGTAAAAACGAAACACCTCACCAACATACGCGCCGCCGGAAAAGACGATAACGTCTTGTTGACTCCGCCTAAAAAGATGAGTCTGGAAGAGGCTTTGGCTTATATTCAAGAAGACGAATTGGTGGAAGTAACCCCGAAAACTTTCAGATTGCGTAAAGCTATTTTAGATGAAAATCTGCGTAAACGGGCAGCCAACAAAGCTGCAAAAACGGGACAGGATTAAAATGAGCGGCTGGAAAGCTTCAATCGGCGTTTATCGCAATCCCAAGATGATCGTTATGCTGATTTTGGGGCTTTTCAGCGGTTTGCCTTTTGTTTTAATTTTTTCAACACTTGCCTATTGGCTTGCAGACAAAGGCGTTTCAAAAACGGATATTGCTTTATTTTCTTTGGTTCGTTTTCCATACAGTTTCAAATTCCTCTGGGCTCCTTATGTTGATCAATACAAGATCCCGATGTTAACCAGAATGTTGGGACAAAGGCGGTCTTGGGCTGTCGTATTTCAAATTTTCCTGATGATCAGCCTGTTGCTGTTAATCAGGACGGATCCGGTTTCAATGCCGGTTATGACGGGGATATGCGCTGTCTGTGTCGCTTTTTTTTCAGCTTCCCAGGATATCGTTTTCGACGCTTTTCGGGTGGAGGATTTTCAACCTCAAGACCAAGGAGCCGCTTCCGGCAGCTTCGTATTCGGTTATCGCATCGGTATGCTTGCCGCCGGAGCCGGAGCCCTGTATCTGGCTGAAGTCATGTCTTGGGAAAATGTCTACACCTTATTGGCCTTATCCGGAATGATCGGTCTTTTGACCGTTTTATCTGTAAAAGAACCTCCCCGACATATCGTAAAAGAAAACGGGAATTTTTTTAACAGCGCCGTCGTTGCCCCGATAAAAGATTTCATTTCCCGCCCCGGTTGGGTGTGGATCATATTGTTTATCATGCTTTACAAGCTTTGTGAAACGACAATGGGAACGATGACAGCTCCTTTTTATACGGAAATGGGGTTTTCTTACGATCAAATCGCAACGGTCGTTAAATTATACGGTATCATTGCCACCATATTGGGGGGATTGATCGGCGGGGTAATTGTCGTGCGTTTCGGCGTAATGCCAAGCCTGCTGATTTGTGGCATATTACAAGGAATAAGTAATTTGCCCTTCGCTTATCTGGCAACGCAAGGCAACAGTTTAACTTGGCTGGCAATTTCGGTCATCTCCGACAACTTGGGCGCAGCCATGGCAACTTCGGCTTTTGTCGCTTATATGTCGTTCTTATGCAATACGGCTTATACAGCGACACAATACGCTTTGTTAAGTTCTTTAATGGCGTTGCCACGCGATTTGTTGTCCTCAGGTAGCGGTTGGATTGCGGATCATACGACTTGGCCGGTGTTTTTCATCATTACGGCTTTTCTGAGCCTGCCGGGGTTGATCGTCCTGTTGGTTCTGAACCGGAAGTTTCCTCACAAAAATCCTCAGGATACATCGGCAGATACACCGTAAAGACCGTCCCCGTTTCATCGGATCGAACATCAATAACACCTTGATGATGTTTGACAATTTGTTGAACGATAGATAACCCCAACCCCGTACCGACCGCTTTGTTCTTGGTCGACGCGACACGATAAAAACGTTCAAACAAATGGGGAAGATACTCCGCTGCAATCGGTTCTCCCTCATTATGCACACTGACGGCATAAATAAAAGGAGAGGAAATATTTTGTATTTTTCCTTCTTGCAAGACATGACAGGACAATGTTACCGTTCCACCTTCTTTCCCGTACTTCAAAGCATTATCCGTCAAATTTTGAAAAACTTGATTCAATTCACTGGCATTCCCCCAGATTTTGCCGCTTTGTTCGCACGTTTGCAATGCAATCGTCATATTCCTTCGAGCCGCTTTGGCATCCAACATCTGTTTAACTAAAGACAAAATATCGGGAATGTTCGCCTGTTCGGAAATTTCAACGCCTTCCGTCATTTGCAAACGGGACAGACAAAGCAGGCTTTCGATCAATCCGGACATCCGAGCGGCTTGGATTTGCATGATTGCCAAAAATTTTTCTCTAGCCTGTTCATCGTTTTTGGCAGAAGATTGTAATGTTTCTATAAAACCGGACAATACGGACAAAGGAGTACGCAATTCATGACTGGCATTGGCAATAAAATCAATTTGCATTTGTTCAAATTGTTTTTGCGCCGTCATATCGTACAAAGCAAAAATGGCAACCGCCCCCGCTTTCGCCGCCGCCGGCAAACGTTCCAATTTTGCGTCAAAGACTTTTTGTCTAAAACAAATTTCAACATTTTCCTGTCGCGTTTTTTCTTGCAATATGCGTTCAAGGATAGGACTTAAGGACTGGGAATCAAATAAATCGCTTAAGATCCGTCCACGGACGTTGAAACCGAACAACCGTCGAGCCGACAAGTTAGCTCCGATAATCCGCCCTTCGCCGTCCAACATCAACAAAGGATCCGGCAAACTGTCCAAAACAGCCGCGTCAGATAATGTTTGAGCCTCCAATTGTTCAGTTTTCGTCGCCCAAATGTTTCTCATCTGGTTTATAGCAGCTATGATTCTGGAAGATTCTTCATCTTTTTTGCCGAAAACAGGCATATTGGAAACGTCTTCATCTTGGGCGAGCCGGTGAACGTATTGCGTCAAATTGCTCAGATTCGTCAAAAACGGCAAAGCCAAAACAATCGTCAGGCAAACGACCATGGCAAAGCCCGCAATGGCGCTCATCACCTGAACTTCGCCGGCGACGACAAGAATGATCAACATAAACGCCGTCGGCAAAGAAACAGTCAAGATCCGTTCAACAAACTGATAAGGGACATCATTTCGATCCGAATTTTGTCCTGACATCTTTTATCATCCTTTTTTTATCTTTTCTCCCAATCCGGTACGATAAGCCTCCCAATCACAGATGGGCTGACCGGCGACACCGCAATCACAGGCCGCTTTTGCAACCGCGACCGGCACGGTTTGGATTAAACGCGGATCAAAGGGGGAAGGAATGATTTTATCTTTTGACAAACCGTCCATTCTTGCCAGTTCCGCCAAAGCGGAGGCGGCAGCTTGTTTCATTTGCTCGTTGATACAAGAAGCTCTGACGTCTAAAGCGCCGCGAAAGATATAAGGGAAACCCAACACGTTATTAACTTGGTTGGGATAATCCGAACGTCCCGTTGCAACAATGGCATCCGGCAATACATCAAAAACTTCCTGTGGCGTGATTTCTGGATCCGGATTCGCCAAAGCGAAAATGATTGGCGAAGGCGCCATCTTTTTAATCATGTCAACGGTCAATGCCCCTTTGACGGACAGTCCGAGAAACACGTCAGCATTTTCAATTGCTTGATCCAAAGTCCTGTCTGAAGTATGAACGGCAAATTGTTCTTTAAAAGGATTCATTCCTTCTTGACGTCCGGCGTAGATCACTCCCTTGGAATCACACATGATGATATTTTGAACTCCCATGCTTCGTAACAAAGTGGCACAGGCAATGGCAGCCGCTCCGGCTCCGTTGACAACCAGTTTGATTTCTTCAATTTTTTTTCCTGTCAACTTCAATCCGTTCACCAGTCCTGCGGCAACGACAACGGCCGTTCCATGCTGGTCGTCATGGAAAACGGGAACATTCAAACGTTTTTGTATTTCCTTTTCAATGTAAAAGCATTCAGGAGCTTTTATATCTTCCAGATTGACGCCGCCGAATCCATCGCCGATCAAAGCCACGGTTTCGATCACTTTGTCCGGATCTTTTGAATTGACTTCGATATCTATAGCATTGACACCGGCAAAACGTTTAAATAATACCGCCTTTCCTTCCATGACCGGCTTTGAGGCTAAAGCACCGATGTCCCCCAATCCCAAAACAGCCGTTCCGTTAGATACAACAGCAACAAGGTTCGATTTTGCCGTATAACGGAAAGCTTCTTCGGGATTTTTTTGGATTTCCAAACACGGTGCGGCAACGCCGGGAGAATACGCCAAAGACAAATCTTTTTGTGTTTCCAGCGGTTTTGTTGCAACAACGGCTAATTTCCCGCAAGGGAAAGAGGCGTGTAAATCAAGGGATTCCTTTTGAAGTAGTTCTTTCTTTTCTGTCATGTCTTTCAAGCCTTTATTGATCGATAAAAAATGGCTATATTACAAATACCATAAATATTTTCAGAAGTGAATGCCATGAAACAAACCACCGATTCCCCCACGAACGGCACACAAAAATTAACGCCGATGATGGAACAATACTTTAAGATTAAACAGGAAAACGAAGGATATCTGCTGTTTTACAGAATGGGCGATTTTTATGAAATGTTCTTTGAGGACGCGATCAAGGCTTCCAGCGTTTTAGATATAGCTTTGACGAAACGCAACCGCGAAAAAGGGGTTGACATTCCGATGTGCGGCGTTCCCGTTCATTCACATGAAATTTATTTATCCCGCTTGATAAAAAAAGGATTCAAGGTCGCGATTTGCGAACAAATGGAAGACCCAGTCCAAGCACGCAAGGAACGCGGCGCTGGAACTTTGGTGAAACGCGAAGTCATACGTTTGATCACTCCCGGCACATTGACCGAAGATAACATTCTTGAACCGAGAACCTGTAATTACCTTGTTTCCCTGACACAAGCGCCGCAAGAGATCGCTATGGCGTGGGTTGATGTTTCGACCGGCGACTTTGCCGTTCAAACGCTGGCGGACAAAAAGGCGATCTCTTTATCCGCAGGCATTTCCAGACTGGATCCGAAGGAAATCATCGTTTCGGAACAAATGTTGCAGACCCCCGAATTTTTCGAAGTCTTCAACGATTTAAAACGGATTGTCACACCGTTGCCTTCTGTCCGTTTCTCCTTTGAAAACGCTCAGAAAAGACTCGAAAACTTTTTTAAAGTGCAAACATTGGACGCTTTCGGACACTTCAACAAAACCGAAGTCAGCGCGGCTGGCGCCCTGCTCGACTACATCGAATTGACTCAAAAAGGTCAAGTTCCTCGATTAAATCTTTTGAAACATTATTCCTGTTCAGGGGTAATGGAAATAGATACGGCGACACGAAGAAATTTGGAAATCTTCCATTCCCTGTGCGAAGAAAAAGGGGCGACATTGTTTTCGGCAATCGACCGGACAATCACCGGAGCGGGAGCAAGATTATTATCACGATATCTATCAGCGCCCTTGACAGATGTCGAAGCTATCAACAAACGCTTGGACAGAGTCGAATTTTTTATTAAAAACCCTTTGATCAGAGCCACCGTGCGTGACAGGCTGGCGGAATGCCCCGATATGGAACGCGCTTTGGCAAGACTGTCTTCAGGACGCGGCGGTCCTCGCGATCTGACGATGATACGCGACACCTTGAAACAAATTCCGGACTTGAAACTATCGCTTCATTCGGACTTGGGAATGCCTCCCGCTATAAAAACCTGCTTGAAAACTTTAAACAACCTTGACGAGTTAACAGATACACTATGTCGCGCTTTGGTGGAAAATCCCCCCCTGTTGACACGGGAGGGCGGTTTTATCGCCCCGATGTATTCTCCGGAACTCGACAATCTGAAACGCCTGCGCGACCAAAGCCGGCAACTGATCATCGAATTGCAATCCAAATATGTCGATCTGACCGGCATCAGCGGATTGAAGATATCCCATAACAATCTGTTGGGCTTTTTTATCGAAATCTCGTCAAAAAACGCTCAAAAAATACTTCAAGAAATTCGTGACGGCAAAAGCATCTTCATTCACCGTCAAACAATGGCAAACGCCATCCGTTTTACAACGGTCGAACTTTCAGAATTGGAAGAAAAGCTCAAAGGGGCGGCCGAAAAAGCTTTAACTTTGGAACTGCAATTGTTTTCAAGTCTGGTTAACGAAACAATGAGACATGCCGATCAAATAGCTCAAAACGCACAAATTCTGGCGGTTCTCGATGTCTCCGCCGGAACGGCTCAAAGCGCGGAAGAATATGACTATTGCCGCCCCGTTTTGGATAACAGTCTTGCTTTTGACATTACCAAAGGTCGCCATCCCGTCGTAGAACAAACGATGAAAGAAGCTCATGAAACAGACTTTATCACCAACGACTGCCATCTGGGCAACCGTGATACGAAAGACGGGCGTCTATGGCTGATCACCGGTCCGAACATGGCGGGGAAAAGCACTTTTTTACGTCAGAACGCCTTGATTGCCATTTTGGCTCAAGCCGGTTGTTACGTCCCCGCCCAATCAGCGCGGATCGGCATTGTCGACAAACTGTTTTCTCGTGTCGGTGCCGCCGATGACCTTGCCCGCGGACGTTCCACATTCATGGTCGAAATGATAGAAACAGCCGCCATTTTAAATCAATCCACAGAACGCTCTTTGGTCATACTGGACGAAATCGGACGGGGAACCGCAACTTTCGACGGATTATCCATTGCATGGGCTGTCGTCGAATATTTGCACGACGTTAATAAATCCCGCGCTCTGTTCGCCACACATTATCATGAATTAACCGCATTATCCGAAGTTCTGGCCTGTTTGTCCCTTTACACCATGCGCGTGAAAGAATGGAAGGGTAACGTCGTTTTCTTGCACGAAGTCATAAAAGGAACCGCCGACCGTTCTTATGGCATCCATGTCGGGCAACTGGCCGGTCTGCCCGCCGCCGTGATTGCCAGAGCAAAGCAAGTCTTAAACGAAATGGAAAAACAAGGCTCTTATGAAATCAATTTTATGAATGATCTGCCTTTGTTCGCTTTAGTCAAAAAGAAATCCGATCAAGAGGAAAAAATTCAAGAGCAAAATTTAAAAACGCTTCCGGTTGTTACCGCTTTGCAAAATATCAATCCGGATGACTTGACGCCGCGGCAGGCTTTGGAAGAATTGTACAAACTCAAAAAAATGACGGATCAAAACGTATGAATTTAAAACACGATCTGCAACAAATATGGGAAAACGATCCTCAAAAAAGAAATCCGGTCGTAGAATTGTTAAAACAACGCCACCATGAAATCGTGTCACATATGGAGCAAATCTTAAACACGTCGTCAAAAAGCGGATTGGAAGCAATGTACTTCCATGCGGACGCATTTGATGAAATTTTATGTCAACTGATGAGCTTTCTCGACGAAACGGTCTTCGACGGCACCTGCATTAGCAACACAGCTTTGATTGCCGTCGGAGGATACGGTCGCAAAGAGCTTGCCCCTTATTCCGATATCGACATCTTATTTTTAACCGATGAAACCGGTACGCAAAAACAAAAAGAGCTTATTTCCTTTGCGACTTCTTTGTTATGGGACACGGGATTAAAGATCGGAGCCGCCGTGCGTTCCACACGGGAATGTATCGAAGAGGCTCGAAAGGACATGAGTATCCGGACAAACTTGTTGGAAAATCGCTTGATCTGGGGAAATGAAGAACTATTTGACGATTTTTGCCAACGTTATGATATCCTGCACCAAATCGACAACGGGCGCGATTTTGTTCAAGCCAAGCTGACTGAACGTCGGGAACGCCATCAACGTATGGGATTGTCAAAATATATGTTGGAACCCAATGTCAAAGAAGGACGCGGAGGATTGCGCGATTTACATTTGATGTTCTGGCTTGCAAAATATTTGTTCGGTATAACGGATATGCACGATTTAGTCCATTCAGGCATATTGAGTCCCGTTGGCTGTCACAAGTTTTTAAAAGCGCATTGTTTTTTATCCACTGTACGTTGCCATTTGCATATTCTCAATGAACGCGGCAGCGATATTTTGACTTTCGATGCGCAAACAAAAATTGCCGCCGCAATGGGATATTTTTCCAGAACGGGACAATCCGCCGCCGAACGTTTCATGAAACATTATTATCTGATTTGCAAAACCGTCGAAGAACTTTCCCGCCAGATCACAGTCGCCATCACGGACATTTCAGAAGGAACACCCCGTATTTCATATCTGAATGAAACGGCGGATTTTCATCTGATCAACGACCGTATCGCCTTTAAAGATCATTTGCATCTTAACGAAAATCCCTTAGCTTTGTTACAGGCTTTCGTTTTAAAACAACGCCTGAAACGCTCCATAAATCCGCAAACATTGCAATTAATCGCCGACAATGCAAAATTAGTCAGGAAAATACGCCACACTCGAGCGGCAAAAAAAATGTTTTTTGAAATTTTACTTTCACCGTTTCCCGAATCCTCCTTGCGACAAATGGCCGAAAGCGGAATATTGGGATACTTGATTCCAGAATTTCAAAATATCGTCGCCCAAGTGCAGTTCGATTTATATCATGTTTATACAACAGACGAACATACATTTAAAACAATCGGCTTTTTGTCGGAAACGGAAGAACAAAAAATGCCTCAATCAAAGCGTGTTTTATATCTTGCCGCATTACTGCACGACATCGGCAAAGGACGCGGCGGCGAACATGAAAAAAAAGGAGCCGAACTGGCAAAAAAAATCGTTACGGAGCTGGATGTGGACAACGACGATGCCGAAACCGTGGTATGGTTGGTCGCCAATCATCTGGTCATGAGCCAAACCGCTTTCAGACGAGACATCTTTGACCCGAAAACAATCAGGGACTTTGTTGAAATTGTGCAATCTCCAGAACGGTTAAAGCTGTTGTATGCTTTGACGCTAGCAGATATAAAAGCCGTCGGACCTAACGTCTGGAATTCATTCAAAGCGAAATTGTTGGAAGATTTATTCACATTCGCTTTGGAAAAAATGCAAGGGGAAAACAACCGGTCCCGCCTTTTGACCGCCGCTCAAAAAGAGATGGTTCAAAAAGCTCCCTGTGGACAATACGCTTTTTCAATAACAACCGACAACCAAAGAGGTGTCAGTGAATTTATCGTGTTGGCTCCCGATCATGACGGATTGTTTGCGGAAATCACTGGAGCTATGGCTTTGGAAGACGTTTCCGTAGTCGAAGCTCAAATTTTAACTTTGGACAACGGTATGGCTTTGGACACTTTTTTAATTCAGGAAACAAATCTGCTCAACGAGAAAAAACCCCTCGTTTCCGTTAAAAAGATCCGGCGATTGCAAAACAACATACAAAACGCCGATCCCGAATTAATCGAACAGAAATTAAAACTGAAACGGACATTGACAAAAGCGCAAAGTGTCTTATGGACGCCTCCGCGCGTTTTTATTAATAATACGGCTTCCGACACTTGCACTTTAATCGAAATCAACGGGACGGATTGCATAGGTTTTTTACACGCCGTTACCCGTACCATGACCTCGCTTGATTTGAAAATCGTTTCGGCTCACGTTTACACATACGGTTCTCGTATCGTCGACGTTTTCTATTTAACGAACACGGCAGGAAAAAAAATTACTGATCCTGACACCATTCAACATATAAAAACCACTTTATTGGATACGATCAATGCCAGCACCCGTTCATGTCATTAAATCAATTCTAACCGTTGGCGGTTGGACAATGATCAGTCGCGTTTCGGGATTCATCCGCGACTTATTAATTGCCAATTTTTTAGGCGCAGGAATGATTGCCGACGCTTTTTTCGTCGCTTTCAAGTTGCCCAATCTGTTCAGAAGCCTGTTCGCAGAAGGGGCTTTTAACGTCGCTTTCGTCCCCTTGTTTTCCGAACGTCTGGAAACAAAAGGAAAAAAAGAAGCCGGAATGTTTGCCCAAGAAGCTTTTTCAGCATTGTTTTATATTGTTCTGCTGTTTACGGCTGTCGCCGAAATCGCCATGCCGCTTTTCATCTTGATTCAGGCTCCCGGATTTATGGAAGACACTGAAAAATTCGACGCCGCAGTCGTCATGTCACGCATTACCTTCCCGTATCTTCTTCTGGTATCGCTTAATTCCCTGCAAAGCGGCGTCCTGAACTCTTTGGGCTATTTCGCCGCACCCGCATTGACACCTGTGTTATTAAATTTAACCATGATTGCCTCTTTGTTCGCTTTCACACCTTTATGCGGAGGGAATTACGGATACGCTTTGTCCATCGGAGTTTCTACTGCCGGCGTTTTACAACTGCTATGGCTGATCTGGAACACCGGAAAAGCCGGTATGCCAATTAAATTGCAAGGCTTTTATAGCGTATTGAAAAACCGATCGAACGAATTGAAATTATTAATGAAACGGATCATCCCCGGCGTATTCGGATCAGGAATATACCAAATCAACCTGTTTTTAGATACTTTGTTCGTTTCATTCCTGACAACCGGAGCCGTTTCTTGGCTGTATTATGCCAACAGACTTTACCAGTTACCCGTCGGTATCATCGGAGCCGCCATCGGAACCGCTTTATTACCCATTCTGACACGTCAATTGAAATCCGGACAACAGGAGCTGGCTCGAAACAGTTTAAACCGTGCGTTGGAATTCGCTTTGTTGCTGTCCGTTCCCTCTATGGCGGGACTGATGGTTCTAAGCACCCCCATCATCGCCGTCTTGTTTGAACGTGGGGCATTTGATGCTCAAGCCAGTATGAAAACAGCTGTCGCCCTATGCGCTTACACCAGTGGACTGCCTGCCTACATTCTGACAAAAACATTGGCTCCCGTCTTTTACGCTCGCGGTGATACTTTTACTCCCGTGCGTATCGCTGCTTGGGCTTTAGGTCTGTACATCTTTTTGTGCCTTGTCTTACTGCCTCATTTCGGATATGTCGGCATCGCCTTAGCCACTGGAATTGTCGCTTGGATCAATGTCTTACAATACATACGCTACATCAGGAAACTGAAGTTGCACACAATCGACGCCACTTTAAAAAGACGAACGCTTTCCATCTTGTTTTCAACAATCGTTATGGCAGGAGCAGTCTTCATGGCAAAAGAAAAAGTCGAAAACTTTTTTCCCGATTGGATACATAATCCTTCCATGATAAAATTCACCTTGTTGACAGCTTTGATTCTTTTCGGCGCAATCGTTTTTACTTTATCCGTCCTGCTGTCAAAAGGCATCACGATCAATGAAATAAAAAGCAAACTGGTTACAAGGAAATAAATAAAATGAAAAAATCCGCTTTAATCCCATTCCTTCTTGCTTTTTCCTTTCCTTTATATGTCAATGGCTTTGAATTGTCTTTTTCCAATGGAGATCTTTCTTTTTCACAAGACGATATTTCACTTTACAATTTCAGTAGCGATTTATTGAACGCCGTTCAAAACTGTACGCCCTATACTGAAGATTTCATGAAAAACAACCCTTCCTTAGCAGATACGGCACATATGTTCGGCGCTTTAAATCCCACATTGGACATCCATATCAAAGGAAAAGACGAAAAAGGATTTTGTCATTTTTCGGTCATTAACAACTTAATCGGCATTCAAGTCTTTGAACATCGCTGTAGCGTTTCCGACGAACAGCTCAAAGAAATCTATCTTGCCATGACTGATAAAAGTAAAAAACCTGTTACGGAAACTTTTACAACCTATGCCTACATTAATGACGCTAACGGTTCCGAGCAAAAAATCCCCATTGAAACAACAATGACGGATTCTAAATTCAATATTGTCTGGAGTAAAATAAACGCTGATTCTTGCGAACAGATAGAACGCGATCCGGAACCTGAGTTTTTTCTTGGTTTCAAAGACAGTTTAAACAATTTTTCTTCTGAATTTTCAAACAACTTAATAAATTGTCAGCCAGATCAGGAAGAAAAAACATTTTTGTTTTTTTCTAAAAAAGCCACAATCGTTGGAAAAGAAAATAATCTTTGCCATATCATTTACGGTTCTTTCGATTTAAAAATCCCCATGGATCGAGTCGATGAAATCCGTTCCATGCAAGATTTTGAAGATTTAATCGAAGATGAAACTATTGCCCGTTACATTCCGGAGTATGAAATCACCGGTTTGTCATTTGAACTTGATAATTGCCGGCAAGGAATGAAACATCACAAGGGAGCCGTTCAAACAACGACACAAAATAATATAAAAATCACAAAAGGATTGTCTTCCGCTTTTTCAGATGGCGTTTGTACGATAGATTTTACAAACAAAATTTCAATTAACGGAAAAGAAAAGGATTATTCAAAAAAATGTTCAATTCCTCAATCACATTTGGACGGACTTTTATCTGCTTACAAAAACATTATTCAGGATAAGCCGGAACAATCCCGCTTGCATGATTTTTCATCTCGGGGGCAAACGGATGAAGCGGACAAAAATTTGTATCAGAAATTGATAGAACAAAAGTTCTGCCGGTAAGAGCAAAGAGAAAAGTAAAAAAACAACTAACAACTGTTTACTTTATAGCCGACCAAGCGATAAAAGGGAAAGTCCGGTTTAATGCCACCATTGGATCCGGCGATTTTTAAAAAGTCGGATATTTCAATAATCAACCGTCCAGATGTTTCAATCCGGCACGCAAATAATCATATCCGGTAATAACTGTCAATAATGCGGCGATCCAGATCAATATTTCGCCGACTTCGCCGAAATAACAGAACCACGGAGAGAAATCAGCGACCATAAGCATCGGGATCGCCGTCATTTGGATTCCCGTTTTCCATTTTGCCAAGCGTGTTACAGGCAATCCGACACGGATTTCCGCTAAAAATTCACGCAGACCAGAAACCAGTACTTCACGACATAAAATAACGATTGCCGGCCACAGCCCCGTATATCCCAAACGGTCGTAAGCCGCCATCATCAACAGAGTCGCCGCCACCAACAACTTGTCCGCAATCGGATCAAAGATCCGACCGATGCTGGAAGTGCTTTTAAATTTTCTGGCAAGATAACCGTCGAAATAATCCGTAACAGAAGCGGCAATGAACAAACCGCACCCGATCCAAGCGGCAAGCATTCCCGGAAATGAAAAAGACGCCACGACCCCCGGTATAACTAAAATTCGCATAAAAGTAAGATAATTAGGCAACTTTTGCATGAAAGAGGAAGCTGTTTTTTGCGTCATATTTTCCTGTCCGCTTTATCAATATCAAACCATCAGATAATATATACTAAGATTCAGATAATCTCCAGAGTGTAATAAAAAATTTTTCATCTTCTTCCGTGTTGATTTTTTATCCATAATCTCAAGCTGTTAGCTAAATTTACATCGGCAGGGGGCATGGGATATTTTTGATAATCGCCCCCGATCAAATCCCCTTGGACAAACGCGATTTCCTGTCCTTCCGCACCAACCGGCGTTCCTTGCCAACTACGGCACACGAACAAAGGCATGACTAAATGAAACGTTTCGTATCCGAATGAAGCAAATGTCAACGGAATCAAATCGTTTTTCCCCACCTCCAAGTTTAACTCTTCCTTTAATTCACGGCACAACGCTTGTTCCGGCGTTTCAAACGCTTCCATTTTTCCGCCGGGAAACTCCCAAAGCCCCGCCAGATTCTTTCCTTCAGGACGCCTGGATAACAAAACCTTGAAATCATCCGTAATTAATGCAGCCGCGACAACCCATAAAACTTTCGGCATCTTTCCCTATTCCACAAATAATATTTTTGATTTTTCGACTCTGATCAATTTATCGTTTCTCTAAAAGGATCAATTTTTTATTAATGTATCAAAATTTTTAGATGCTCTTTTTATTTCTGTTCACCTTTTATCTTTGACAACTTGAAAAAACACTCGGAAAACGATTGATACAACGCATTCATCAAATCCGGATAAAAAGACACTCCCGGACTTAAACCGATCCCTAAAGGATCCAAAGTCGCGGGAACGGTCTCCAGCCCCTCGGCAAGGACTTTCAAGCTTTTATCTGAAAATTGAGGTTCTGAAAACAAACATAAAGCCCCCACCCGCTCCATTTTTTTTCTTAAAGCCAATAAATGTCCGGCTCCCGAGACATGATGAGGGTCGATTGATAAAAAGCCGACAGGTTCAAGACCGAAACTATTCTCAAAATATCGATAGGCATCATGAAAAACAACATAAGGTTCGTTTGCATAAGGACGTAACGACACAATCCCCCGTTGTTTCAGCTCTTTCATTTCCTTTTCAACGGATTGTGCATTTTTATCATAAATTTCTTTATGTTCCGGATCCAGAACCGATAATTCCCGTGCGGCAATTTTTGCAACAACAATCATATTTTCCGGATCCAGCCAAAAATGAGGATCTTTCCTCTTTTTATCCACTTTTCCCGATAATAAACGCGCTTTTAATTCCGGATAAGATAAAAAAGCAACATTCTTACCTTTAAAATCCGTCATTTCGACCGCTTTTTGTAAAAAAGATTCCAGTTCCGCTCCTCCCCAAAACAAAATATCCGATTTTACCAAACGGTGCATATCTGACGGTTTAAGCCGATATCCATGTAATGAGACCGAAGAATCCAGTAACAACTCCGGCTCCGCTACATTTTGCATAACCCTGCTTATGATTGAATGAAATGGAGCTATAGAAACCAGAACATCAATCTTTTTTGCTTCTCGAGCAAAAGAGGCAAAAGAAAATGCATGACACAAAAATACAACAAAAAGCAAAATTTTAAGCAACATCAAGAAATGCCTTTTCATTTCAGCGGTACACTTGAAAACACGGTTTTATTCTTTTATAACAAGCACGTTCAAACCTGCTTTCAATAAAGAGCATTGTTATGGTTAAAGACAATACAACACAAGCCGTCGTTAAATTAAACGATGTCAATTTATGTTTAAACAATAAAAACATTTTGGAACATATTTCTTTTGACATTCCAGCGAAACAAATTACAACTCTGATCGGTCCGAACGGAGCCGGAAAAACGACTTTGTTAAAAATCATCTTGGGAATCGTAGCGCCAAGCAGCGGAACCGTCTGGAAAAAAGAGGGAATAAAAATCGGTTATGTCCCTCAAAAGCTATATTTATCAAAAAACATTCCGTTAACAGTAGAACGCTTTTTATGCCTGAACGAACACTACAACCGTAAAGAACTGATGGACATTCTGGAAGAAACCGGCATACCGGATTTATTATCCTCCAGTATTCACCTTTTATCGGGCGGAGAAATGCAGCGCGTCATGTTCGCCCGATCTTTGCTGAAACACCCCGATCTGTTAGTTCTGGACGAACCGGCTCAAGGATTGGATCCTGTGGCAGAAGAACAATTTTACGCTTTGCTCAACCGGTTCAACCAAGAAAAAAAATGCGCCGTCATCATGGTTTCCCATGATTTGCATATCGTCTTGTCAAGTTCTCACCAAGTATTATGCATCAACAGGCATATTTGTTGTCGCGGGTCTGCAAAAGAAATCATATCACATCCGGACTGCCAACAGCTGTTTGGCGAAGAATCCCTTTTAAGCTTGTACCGACACCGTCACGATCATCGACATTTACCAAACGGAGACATAAAATATGTTGACTGAACCTTTCGTTTTACGCGGATTGATTGCCTCTGTGATCATGGCAAGTCTTTGCGGTCCGATTGGATGTTTGATGATTTGGCGCAATATGGCCTATTTCAGTGATACGCTTTCCCATTCCGCGTTAACAGGTGTTTTACTCGGATTAGTCTTGGGGATCGGAGACAATGCCGGCGTAACGATCGTTGTTTGCTTGACAGCTTTGATCTTAACCCGTCTTCATCACCGGAATGGTGTCGATAACAATATTTTTCTATTAATCAGCGGACAAACCGCTTTATGTCTGGGCATTATCGGATTATCCCTTATGCCTGATGTGCGAACGGATATCACCGCTTATCTGTTCGGAGATGTACTGTCCGTTTCCGATGGAGATCTTGCTTTCATTACTTTAATCGCTTGCCTTTGCGTTTTACTGATTGTACTTAGCTGGAAAAAACAAATATTCATTGCCGTAATGCCAGATGTCGCCCATAGCGAAGGGATTAATGTCGGTTTGCATTCAGTTATTTTCATGATCTTGACCGCATTGTTCATTTCATCTGGTATGAAGACAACAGGATTATTGCTGATCTCCGCCTTGCTGATCATTCCGGCTGCCACAGCCCGTTTTTTTTCAAAAACTCCTGAAATGATGGCATTTTCAGCTTCATTGATCGGTATTTTTTGTGTCATGACCGGATTTGCGAGTTCACTTTATTTCGACCTGCCCGCAGGAGCAACTATGGTCGTCTTTTGCTCGGTATTGTTCTTGATATGTCACTTGATCCGTTCTTTCATACAATAAATACACCAATACAAACTTTCTTGAATCTTCCTTCTCCTTTGGTATATTGATATCTTCTTTGATATAAGGGTAGACAATGGCAACAATTGATGAACAACTTTTTTCAGACATCTGGTACACACCAGATCACACACTTTACGTTCATGACGGAGAAACACGATTCGGTCTGAAAGTGTTGGAGGTCGATGACGCTCAAGAATTTCTACAAGCTCTTGAACAAGCCTATACGGGGCGATCAAGTTATGCTATGGCATACGGTTCGACAATGTATCGTGTCGAACGTGTTTCAACATTGACCGGAATCATGTACTCGGCTCGCAGAATGCCCCGAAAGACGCCGGACGTCATCCGTTTGGGCTTGCCCGAAGCGGTAACCAATCATCTGATTTCCCTTAACCGCGAATCCGGTTTAATCTTATGGGCCGGTCCGACGGGAGCGGGAAAGACAACATCCATTTCTTGCCTGTTGCGCAAATTTTTAGAACGTGAAGGCGGTTACGCTTACACGATTGAAGATCCCCCCGAAATGCCTCTTGATGGTATTTATCAATCCAGACGAGGCGGATTGGGAATGTGTAAACAAACGGAACCGAACAATAACGATTGGGGGGAATCGTTAAAGTCCGCTTTGCGTTGCCGTCCGAGGTATATTTTGGTGGGTGAAATCCGCACGCCTGATTGTGCCAGTCAAATATTACGCGCAGCGACATCAGGGCATTTGGTTTTATCGACTATTCACGCGAACAGTGTTGAAGACGCTTTAAATTCAGTTATAAAATACGCCACAAGTGCCGACCTAAGCGAAGAACTGGCATCAGATCTGTTGGGGCGCGGCATTTTAGGTGTCATTCACCAAAAGTTACAGGGGATAAAAACCTTGTTTCCCGAAGTTCGCTTTGTATTTGCCAATCCCGACCCCACAGTAGCTGACCAGTTGCGTGTCTCTATCAGAGACAGACAAATGTCTTTAGGAACCCTGATAGAAGCACAAGCCGCCCGTATGTTTAAAGGTAAACCTTTATTTCGCGAACCGGAAAGTCGATAAAAGCCTCGTTAAGAGGCTTTTTTAATTCAAGGACAAATAATTCTTTCTTTATTTGAAAAAATCATTTTGCTCTTTTTGCAAATAAGCGCACGGAATGTTCATTTCTTTTAAATACAGTATTCCCCATTTGTTTAATTCAATAATGGCAGGGATCAAAGTTTTACCTCTTGGCGTTAAAGAATATTCCGTTTTCGGCGGAACAACCGGATAAAGCTTTCGTTCAACAATTCCGTCCGCTTCCAATTCCTTCAGCTGTTGAATAAGCATCTTTGGCGTTGCATGAGAAATCAGTTTTTGCAGTTCGTTATATCTTAGTGTCCTGTCAATCAGATGACCGATGATAACACCTTTATATTTTCCGCCAATAATATCCAGCGTGGCTTCTAACGGACATTTATACTCATCTTTTGGATGTTTAGACATCATTTCCTCATACTTACTTTTTTGTAAATACTGTACAAAAAAGTACATTCTTGTCAAAAAGAAAATAATACTTCATAAATTTATTATTGTCCGATAAAAGGGAGATGAAAATATGAAAGTAACACAAGTCAGGAATGCAACACTGATTGTAGATTATAATGACACGCGTTTTTTAATTGATCCTTGGCTCGGTCCAAAAGATTACATGCCCGGCTTTGAAACGGCGATCCATTCTGAAATTCGCCAACCTCGTGTAGATTTACCTTTTGATACTGAAAAAATCGTGAATGTCCATGCCGTCATTGTTACGCATGTTCATCCGGATCATTGGGATAAGTTCGCTGAAAAAGCTTTAAATAAAGATATCAAATTATTTGTTCAATCGAAAAACGATCAACAATTTTTTATCACCAAAGGATTTAATAATACGGAAATTTTAACTGAAAGCGGAACGGAATACAACAAAATTTCTTTATTCAAAACTGCGACTCAACATGGAAAAAAAGAAGTCGTCAAACCTTTGTGCGAAAAAATCGGAATGCCTTATGATGCCATGGGAGTTGTTTTTCAGGCAAAGAACGAAAGAACATTATATATTGCTGGAGACACAATCTGGTGTAAGGAGGTTTCAGAGGTCATCAACCGATTCACTCCTGATGTTATTGTTGTTAACGCCTGTGCTGCAACAGTTTTAAATGGCGAACGATTGATTATGAATATTGAAGATGTCAATAACGTATTAAAAGCAGTTCCTTATGGAACCATAATTGCCAGCCATATGGATACAGTCAGCCATCTTGCCGTTACCAGAACAGATTTAAAAGAATTTATTCAGCTTAATCACATTGATAATTTATTGGTACCCGATGACGGAGAAACGCTTTCTTTTCCTTACAAAAAAGAAATGGCTTAAGAGAAGGCATTATAAAAATTCATCAAAAAAGACGGAGAAAATGGGGTAAATAGAATTTTTCCTGTCTTTTGATTTTATCTTTGGACTTACTTCAAAAAAAACACCCCGCTCTAATGAACGGGGCTGTTTTTTTTGGCGCGCCCAGAAAGGTTGTTCGCTTTTGCTCACCCCTATGGGGTCGCCTGACGGCGTCGCTCCCTTCGGTCGCCGAACTCTTCCCCGAGAGTTCAAATCTTTGG
>CALXOZ010000016.1 GCA_944390195.1 uncultured Alphaproteobacteria bacterium | reverse complement strand
TCGTCTACATAATACGGCTTGCCTTCCGCATCGACATAATAGGAATTGCCGTTCTCATCAACATAGTAGGCTTGACCTTGTTCGTCTACATAATACGGCTTGCCTTCCGCATCGACATAATAGGAATTGCCGTTCTCATCAACATAGTAGGCTTGACCTTGTTCGTCTACATAATACGGCTTGCCTTCCGCATCGACATAATAGGAATTGCCGTTCTCATCAACATAGTAGGCTTGACCATCAGCATCTGTATAAGCTTCCTGAGCCTGTCCCGAAGGGATATCAGATTCTGCATAATTTACACTGGATTGGCTTTCCGACTCAGCTAAACTTTGATATTCATCCTGACTTGTTTGATAATCATCATAAATCTGTCCGGATAACGTATCCGCATACCCAAGCCCCCAATTGTCATCCAAATCGTACCCTGCAGCCTCCGCTGCTTTCTGTGATAATAAAAAAGTCTCATCAAGATTAGCATCCCAATTAGATAAATCAATCTTTGGCAACTCGGAAACTTTTTTCTTAGGCAATGGCTCATTTTTTTGTTGCTGAGACGTTTCCGTCTTTTTCTCTTTTTGAGAACTATTCTTTTCTTCCACTCCTTCTGAAGATGATAATGACTGTACTGTTTCTCCTTGACTTAAATTATGTAAAGCTTCCTGCGTTTTTGATTGCTGTTCTGCCAATACAGAGGCTAAGGCAGACGTTTGATCCATCTGTTTTTGAGCCAGTAAATCAATCTCCTCCAAAGAGGTATTTTGTTGCTGAGACATTGCTTGTGCGACAATTCGTGCCTGCTCAGCTAAAACATCCGCCTGTACCCCCACCTGAGATTCTAATACCGTTTCAGCAACTTTTTGTGTTTTGTCAGCTAAAGAATCCCGCTGAATATGTGCATGCGATTCCGACATGGCCTCTGCTACAGCTCGAGCCTGTTCAGCCAAAACATCTCGTTGAACTGTTCCTTGTGATTCCGCCATTGCTTGCGCAACAACTTGAGCCTGTTGAGCTAAAACGTCTCGTTGGACAGCACCTTGAGATTCCGCAACCGCTTCCGCTACAACTCGAGCCTGTTTCGCCAGCATTTCCGCTTGCACATTTGCTTGCGATTCCGACATAGCCTCCGCTACAACTCGAGCCTGTTGAGCTAAAACATCCCGTTGGACATTCGCCTGAGATTCCGCAACCGCTTCCGCTACCACCCGCGCTTGTTGAGCTAAGGCATCTCGTTGGACATTCGCCTGAGATTCTGCAACCGCTTCCGCTACAACTCGAGCCTGTTTCGCCAATGCTTCAACCTGAAGTTCATTCTGAGTTTCCGCCATAGCCTTGGCTATAGCTCTGGCTTGCGCCGAAATCGTTTCCGATTGAGTAGCATTCTGAGCTCGTATCAACGCTTGAGCAACAGCTTGCGCTTGAGTCGCCAATGTTTCATTCCTAACCGCTTTTTGCGCATTCGACAAAGCTAATGCGATTTCTTGGGTCTGTTTTGAAAAAGCCTCTGCCATTAATGTTGCTTGGAAACGTTGGGACTCTTCTTGACGGTGCATCATCTGCCCCATTGCCTGAGTCAAAACATTACTTTGTGTTTGCGCAACAACATCTGCAATCATCTTGGCTTGTTCGGCCGCAGACATAAAACCTGTTGAAGCCGGCAAGCCCGGATTCTCTGCTATTGCTTTCTTCTGTAGTTCAAAAAGTTCCTTTTGAGCTTCAACCTGAGCCTGCGCCATCACTTTCGCCTGCTCATGAATCATTTCTGTTTGTAAAGCCGCTGAAGGAACAGAAGGAACATTACCATCCGATGATACTTTTATAGCGCCACCGTTCTTTTGAAGACCGGAAAATAATGCCATTAATGTTTCATTCGCATTACGTTGAGAATCCGCTATTGCCTTTGCAATCAAAGTCCCTTGCAATTCAGCCGCATTTTGTTGAGACCGAGCAAAGGCTTCTGCCATGGCACGAGCTGTCATTTCCTGACTTTGTGAAAAAATTTTCGCCAATGCTTCCGATTGCGCTTTTGCCTGTATCTCGGCGGACTTGACCTGAGCTTCCGTCAATGCCGATATTAATGCTTCTAACCCCTTATTTCCCGACTCGGATAATTCTTCAAGACCTTCTTGAACAACATCATCTTTTTGACGGGAGGGAATATATTCCGCAGTCTCGCTTGAACTCTCCTCTTCATTCAGGCGATTTGTATAAACTGTATAATTTTCTTTTGCCTTCTTCAATGATTCCGTCAAACTCGCAACTTCCGAACGGCGAGACGGATCTTGTTTAGCTTCAGATAACGTTCTGGCAAGCATTTCCATATTGCGTCGTGCATCTTCTTGGGCCTGTTGCATGACAGCTATCTGATTCTGGTTCATCTTTTCTTGTGCAGAAGATAACGCATCTGCTATAGCTCGCGCTTTTGCCTTTTCCTCTCTAGAAACATAAATCTCGTCATCTTCTTCCGACACATAATCGTCACCATACTTTTGATGTTCTAGATATTCCAAATAATCCCGAACTTCCCTTCCACCGGGAATGTCAGTTAAAGTCGAACGAGCCTCCGAATCTATTTCTAACAGCATATCATTATAACGCGAAACAAGATCTTCACGCAAAACATGCAGTTGTCTGTACACATTGACAAAACGTTGCGCTGTTACATATGGATCCTCTTCCCCTTCATTCACCATGCCAGGGAACTTCAGTTTCCATTTTTTCATATCCTTTTTCGGTGGACTCATATTTTCTCCAAACGCGCGATAACATATTCCTTTGAACAAGAAATATTCAGTTTAATACTAAACGCTGTAGATTAACAGATCTTTAATCTACAGCGTTTTTTCTTTTTATCATTTCTTTTGATAAATATACTTATATATACTGCACTAGGGTAAATAAATTTGAACTATACGATGTAAAGCAGAAGCCTTGTCTTCCGGAATTTCAATCTTTTCTTCCGGATTCCATAAAACCCCGAAAAGCTTTCCGTCTATATCTTCTCGCACACTAATTAAACGGGCTTCCATATCATTAATGTACATAACCGCAATATCCCCTAAACCGACCATTTTCGTCGGATCGACAATCAAAACCGATCGTGCCGGTAATAAATTACCTAATCGCCTTGTACATAAGGATACGGCATAAGATGACATCGGATTAACCGCCTTAGACGAACATGTCACGGTTCCCAAAGAGGCCTGACGATCTATGATTACCGTACCATTTTCTCCTGCTTGACCATAAACTTGCAACACGACATCATTGCGTTCCTGTCTAACACCTGAAACTCTGGAAACCGGCAACTCCGGATAACCAGTCTTCACACCGCCAACAGTCCTATAACGTGAATCATTTCTTTGTATGAATTCTTCTAAGGCTCCGGCTTTATCCAAATCATAAATTTGTTTTTGCAATTCATCATTCGTATACCCTAAAGCTCTCGCTATCCGGGAAATTTCATCTTCCGAAACCTCTCTTTGCCCCATCTCTATACGATGATACACCGACAACGTCAGCTCCGAACCGTCTGCAACATCAGCCAATGTTAAATTTTTCTGTCCCCGAATATAACGTAATCCGGCTCCCAACATTTTCAAACCGCAACGTTCATTGACACGATTGCGTCTTTCCTGTTCACGCCTCCATGCCTGAACGACATCAGGTTGGGAACTCGCTTCATTCACAAAAATTTCTTGTAACGGACAATCTAAAAACTCCGCTATACGAACTAATTGCTCTTGATCTATACGCCGATACCCTTTTTCAATTTTGCTTACAGCGGAAAGACTAACACCTAAAAAATCAGCTAATTCTTGCATAGAACGCCCGCGTACGCGGCGATACATACGAATTTGATTCGGAAAGATGATCTCTTCCATTCCAATGTCCTTTATCTGTCAACCCTAAAATATTAGTCACTTTATTCTTATAACTTTTTTAAAAGAAAATTACAACACTGCTAAAAAAAAGACTCCGTTTAAAACGGAGTCTTTTTTCAATTTATCAGCTTGTCCCAGAATTAAAAGCATTCTTTGCCGTTTGAACACCACTTTTAACTTTATTGGCAACGCTCTGAACTTTGTTAATTTTCTCCTGCAATTTCTGAATTCTTTCTTGCATCTTCTTTGCTTTTTCCAAAGCATCCTGAACCTTACGCAAGGCATCCATCGTCCGTTTGAGATAGGAGAAGAACTTTAAGGCATAAACACACGCCGTAGCCCCGAAAGAAATCAGCGTAATTATAAACATAATCACATCTACTATAAAGAACAAAGTTCCACGAATGGCTTTTATGGCACAACTGTCAGGAAAGTCTAGGCTTGAGCCTAAGAATGATTTCGACAATTTATCCGGAACAGGAGCCAGATAAATCCCCCACACACCCACAGTCATGACAATAAACAAACTTGCCAAGCCAGCACCAAGTCCGGCATCAAACAGCATATTCCACGCTTCGACATAAGAAGATGCTTCCATTTTTGCTTGAAATTCTTCGAAATTTCCTCCAGATCCAGCAACCCAAGATGTTTCAACCATTGTTACGATCATGCCGATAATCAAACCTGTTATGGTAAATACCATGCATGAATGAAGGAATATATCCCAAGCTGTTTTTGCAAATCGTGCCGTAATCGGGAAAACCCAAGCTAAAATGAACATTGGCAACATTGCAACCAATAACCCTATTCTAAAGATCACATCCAACATGGCAATCGGGAACATGAACGATATAATCCAGAATAAACATCCCAACATCATACCAAATAACCACATAAGAGGATTCATGATATAGAACTTAGGCCCTGGAAGGAACCAAAAATCCACTTCAAACCAGAAAAATGACCCGCAACGCAAACCTTGAGCTATGGATTGACTCCGAGCCATCCCTGAAGCGATAGCCTTTATCATACAATCCAAAGAATCCCGCACTCCCGCTCCCATTGGTGCGTTTATAGATCCGTCCACCATACTATTACTGTCTATTGTACAATTCACAGCCGAATTCGTCAAACTCAACACTTGAGCACTTAATCCCGCTGCAGCAGATAACACCGGATTTACGATATAGTGGAAAGCAAGACTTGACCCCCCTTCTAAAAAACACCATGCAAAACCGGCTTTTAGAATCATACCTCCGAATTTAGTCAAAAAACCCATTATGTCTGGAGCGTCGGTAACGCTACTAAATAAAGCGGCAACATTAAAAACGGTCCATAATGCAACGCCTAAAATTAATATTTTTCCGGCAGGACCTGTAAGAGCTCCGTTGACTTGACCGGCAATTTTGTTTGCGGCATCAAAGAACATAATAAATATTTTACAAGACCAACAATTTTCCTGTCCTGAATACTCTGCCAGATTTTCATCCCAATTATTACAGAAGGTTGCCATCGTTGAATCGTTCATCCCCTTGGATGCCCCTTCAGATTCCTTTGCTGCTGCAGCCCTTGCAGACAAATCGGCCATTTCTTTTTGTTTCGCAGGATCTTTAGCCGCTTCCGGGTCATTTTGCAATTCATACAACCGTTGCATTTCAGAAGACGACAATTCTTGTGCCACAGCATGATCGAATGACATACACATCATTAAACCAAAGATTATTGTCAGTCCGATAAATAAATGTTTTCTTATTATTTTTCTTGCCATGACCCTAAAACCTTTCCTCTATTTACAGGAACTCATAATTTTCTAGCTTTCTAAAAACGTCTCTTTGCATAATAGGTTACAACGACAGCAACAATTAACAAAAAAACGATAAATCCTAAAACCGTATTTAAAAAAGCCGATGATTGGAAAACCCCTTTTACCAAACTCGATTGAAAAAAAACAAGCAGCCCTCCTAAAAACAAATATTGCTTAAATCTTGACACTTTTTCCGCCCTATTCTGTTAATGCAAGCTATATTTTTAGATAACTATTCTTGTTCTCTAGTCCTATATTTGTTAATCAACTTTCAAAATTTGTTTTCCAATCCCCTTTTACGCTTTTAGATACATCAGGAAAAAAAGAAATTATCCACTGTTTTCCTTTTTTTCATTTTCTTTTACTTCTTGTTCCCCAGTTTCTCTACGATTAGCATTCTGTTTTGAACGAGAAGATCCCCAATCCTCGGCTACACCTGAAGCCCAATTCCTAATGCTTTTACTATCTAAGTTTTTATAAGCATTGGTTTCTTGCAATTGCCCTTTACTATCCTTGGCCAAATATCCTCTGTTTTGTAAACGGTTATTCAGATCTCCTAACTTCAACTGTTCTTTATCTGACAACTTCCCGGTTTCAGCCATTTTTTTATCCAAAGCTTGTTTTTCTTTTTTTGCCTTTTGGTCATTCTTACGCATTTTACGGTTAATCCCGAATTTGGCGACTTGTCCTGCTCCTTTAGCCAAACTCTTCGTTCCGGCATAGGTCGATGCAGCAGTACTTCCCAATCCGCCTGCGCCACCACTAAACAAAGCCATCAATTCCAAAATAACTTTTCCGAAATATATCAAAAAAATCATGACGAAAATCAGCCCTGTCAACCCAGGTCCCATCATTTTTTCATAAAGTCCGGTTGGATTTCCTACAAAAGAAGCCGGAGCCCGAACAAAAGGGATAAACCTGAAAATATACATAGTCATCACTTCTACCGTTACGGCAATAAACACACACATCCCAACCATGGCAAAACCGATTTCCATCAATATTGCCATAGCCTTATTAGAAAAGGAACGTGTTGATTTAAACGCATACGCAACGATAATCAAGGGCGACAGGCACAATAAGATACCGTAACGGAAAACGCAATCCAGTAACAATACAGGCATATAAACCATCATATAACAGGAGACACACCACATTCCCAAACCTATTAATATGAGGTATACGTTAACCGGTAAATAAACCCCTAAGAGGGTAAAAGCTATTGTTAGATTCAACTTCTCTTGCAAAGAAGCGACCAAGCAAAGAAGACCGCTTTCCGGCGTTCCTCCCGGCGAACACGGAATATCCAAGCCTGAAGCATTGATAATCATCAACCCCAAATCAACAAATGAAGAAAAGATTGGATTTACTATCATATTTATAATTGAAGAAGATGAACCATTTGCCAAATCCCTCAACATTGCGGCACACAACGTTACCCAAAAAGTCTGTATCGCCAATCCTTTCCAGAAATCACTTGTTTCCAATTCCTTCATAGAGGAGATGAATTTCAAGATAAATATAGCTAACCACAACCCATAGCACACTGCCAACAAGGAAATGGAGCTGGTTGCCGTCGATGAAACAATATTGGCAGAAGCGGAATTCGCAGCATCAAAAGCAAGTTCAAATAAAGAACATGTCCAGCAGTTTGATGCTGTTTGTTCTGCTTTGGCAGCTTCCTCCCCCTGAGATTTGGTTTCAGCGCCGGCACATCCTGTTAATGATGCACTTAAGAGAACAAACAACAACAGGCCCACTACCCGAGTGATTCGATATTGTTTAAAAAATAACCTGAAATGCTTCAACATTTACCGATCCTTTATAAAAGTATTAAGCCTATCAACACTGCTGTGTCATACCCACAAAACAAACCCGCTTCTAGGAAAATGACCTTTTCCTATTTGCTGCCACCGGAACTCCCACCGGAACTACCAGAAGAAGAACCGGAACTTCTGCCAGCGCCACCTGAAGAAGCACCAGAACCGCCTGAAGATGAACCACCCGAATAAGAAGAAGACCAGTTATAGCCATACCCCTTCGGTTGTATTCCCGTACGGATATAATCATCAAAACCGCCTTTTTTCTGACGCTTATTCAAATCCCTTTCTTCATTCATCAAGCTTGCATATTCAGTTCTTCCTTGAATTGAGGCTGAATAAGCCGGATTCGCCGCCAATTTTTGTTGATACTGAGCTTTATTCTGCGCATGAGCAACCATATCCTTGTCAAACTGCTTTTGACCGACTAAAGCCTTATCGTAACGATCAGAAGGAGCATGGTCGAAACGTTGCTGAGCAACACTCGCCCAATCAGAAGAAGTCTTTGCATCTCTTTGTAAAGTTGTCGACACAGAATCCAGACTTTGAGCCTGAGCTGCACCACGAAGTCCTTTATAAGACCAACTTTGATCTTTAAATCCTTTTCCCATTGTCAACCCGTTTAACAATGTCCGAGCCTTACCGTTTTTGAGTAATTCAGCATACTTTTGCGTTTCAGATCCGTCTGCCTTCAATGCCCCATTACGTTGCAACCGTTGTTTTGCCTTATCAAGGCGTTTCGCGGCCTTTCCCGTCGGAGGCGTATAAGGACGGTTATTGTTTTTGGCATCTTCACGAGCCCGACGATCCTTTTCGACTGTCCTCGCAGCAGCACGGTCATTATGCAAAGCCACACGATCCTGCGCAGCACCTGCCGCCTTTACACCGTATTTTATACCGCTTCCCATCATTCTACCTGTACCCTTAGCGGCTTGGAAAGCTGCATCATTTTTGAAACTCGTATCTGCAAAATAGTTCGCGAGTTGCCCTGCGCTTTTCATCAGCATCAAACCGTAAACGACGCATACAATAAAGACCAGAACATTACTACCTTCGTCTTCATAAACAGGCTCACCGCCAGACATACACGGATCTTCGCCGCCGCCTAAATGAGCCCATTTAAACAGACACACATATTTTTTCTGACTTTCCTTATCTTGAGCTATTCCACCGATTCCTGTCGCAGCAATCAACAACTGAACCGCCATATCCATAGAAATCTTCAGCATCATGAATGTAAACGCCAGATTCAAAACCGAATTCAACCCTTTTTTGGCGAAATCCGCAGTAGACGGGAACACCCAAGCCACGATGAATAACGGGCACAACGCAGCTGTTACCCCCATACGGAAGCACGCATCCATCAAAAAGAACGGAAAAGCCGCTAAAAAGAAAAAGGCACCGATACGAATCATACAAGCTGTCGTCCAACCACCCGGATCCTGCAAAGTAAAAATAGTTTTCCCCATAATCTGGAAAATATGAATGTTCATAATGCAGCTCAAAAAGTCTGCACGACCTATCATTTGCGCAGTAGAATCATGTATTCCATCCGCCATTTGCTTCAAAGCGGCAGCGACTTCCGACAATCCGGATCCACTACCAATTGAAACAGACGGACCTATATTAACAAAAGCGGCTCCCGCTTGAACAATCGGCGCGAAAAAATACGAAAAGAAAAAATTGGAATTTAACAATAAAGCGGAAGCTATTCCCCCTTTAAAAATCATTCCGCCAATTTTTGTCAGATTGTCCATCGGATCCGACTCTTGCATTCCTCCGACAATTTTCAAAGTGAACACCGCCAGCCACAAACCCAAACCGACAAACATCAGCTTTTCAGCACCGCGCGCAACACTGTTGAATGTATTTTCCCCCACAGCGACAGAGGCATCTAAAATCGCGGTCAACGGAGCTTCCCACCATTTGCCCCCAACAGCTTGCCCGAGTTCTTCTTGAAGATTGCAACTTTTTTCTTCTTCATTTGTATATTCCAATGTCTCAAACCCAATAAATGATGCCTGAGATGGTACCGGCATAGACAAAAAGAAAATCGCAAAAAAAAGTATGCAAAAAAGAACGGATCCACCTTTATATTTTTTCATACCGAATATCCTTTCAGGTAAAAAAACCATAACTCTATCGAAATACGGCAACTCCGTACATACAATCCTACTTTCCAGAATAGTACAAAATCACATACAGAAATATGACACTTTTTTGATTTTTTGTCTTTAATTTTTCGAAAAAGAGGATAACCATTAAAATTAAATATTCGCACAGAAGAGCTTTGACTTCAACGAATTATTCTTTTAAACTCGAAGGGAAATTCAAACATACTGTTGTAACATTTATGGAAACATTTATATTATGACCTCACAACAAATACCACCGACACAAGCTACCGTCAAAAAGGTTCTTGTAAAAAAAATTAAGGTTCTTGTAAAACGTCCCATTCCAGTAGCTCCTTCTGTCGGACACCCTGTTATGGTTAAAGTGCCTGTAAAGCGCCCTGTTCAAACTCAGGTGCCTCAGATGCCTAACCCACAACGACCTCTTCCCGCATCAGAAAGCATACCACAAACCCCTATCGCACAAAAAAGTTCATTCACCTCATCCATGATGCAAAGCGCAAAAACGGGGAAAGAGTCTTATATCGGGCAAATCATCAATGGGGTTGAAGTAAAGCCGATCGTTTTCGAGCTTCCCGATGATATTCTACAATCTATCGAACAGCGAAAAAAAGTCACTGATAAGTTACTTTTACTATATATATACGCACGCACCTATCTGAAAGAAGAAGGATATGAGCCGTCCGGTTTAAACGTAGAACTTCCTGAAGATTCATTACAAGCCGCACAAATGATGGACAAAATCGATGATGGTTTATTTATCGAAATGTTGGAAGATTTCGTAAAAATGGCGCCTTACATACCGGGAATGGAGCGTATCATGGCCAACAAAAACGCCTCCATTGAACAAATATCACAATCTGAATTAAATCGACTCGAAGATCAAAAGTCTTTATCAATACCGCAACAAATAATTATTGCTTATTTAACAATCCTTGTCGATTTGAAAATGATTCAAGAAAAACTTGAACTCTTAGATATTGAAGAGGAAACAAATCAAATTATTGACGAAATCAAATCTATGGAAAAAGATGAAGCCGTTCTAAAGAAAAACTTCATTACGGCTATAGAACGCAAAAAATTCCCCGTAGATGCCAAAAAACTAATCACCAATTATTTTACACTGGCTAAAAAAGATCCGACTAAAGCTTATCAAACATTGATTACAAATCCATTGTTCTTTTCCCCAATCATAAAAGAACGTTTGCCAAAAAAATTTTTTGGGCTAGTAAAACCCTCATCGAAAGATGCAATTGATGTTAATAAAAAACTCGCCTCTTTTTTAAAAAATCTAAAGGTCTAACTTTGTTCTTTATGAACTTTTAATGACACGCTGGACAAAAAAAAACTTTTTCCATATAATTTGTTAAAAAGAAGTATTCTTGCTCAGATGTCTAGGGAGAAAATTGATGGCAGAAACAAAAGAAACTCCGGCTCCTGCAAAACAGCCACAAACAGTTGAAAAAAAACCGCAGGCAAAACAAGCTAACACAGCGCAACAAAAACCTCCATCTCAAGAAAAAACTGGACAAATAGCTGCAAAAGAAGAAAAAACCGGTCAAATAGCTGCAAAAGAAGAAAAAACCGGTCAAATAGAAGCTACTGAAGAAAAGGGACCTGAAGTTGTTGGACACTTCGGTGCTGAAGAAGAAAAAGATGTAAAAGCAAAACGCATTGATTACACTCCTTTGGATTGGGGGCAAGCAGATAACATATCTGATTTTATCGTTGATATGATGAGTGGTAATTTAGCGGACTGGTTCGTAAGTAATATGAAATTTGCCGGTCAGTATGTTGATATCGCGGTGGAAAGAGTACATGATTTATCTAAAAAAATGGAAGAAGATAAAAAGTTAAAGCAAACAGAAAAAGAAGATAAATCAAAAGACGGCAAAGAAACAAAAGATAACGACGGTAAAGACGGCAAAGAAACAAAAGCCAACGAAGCCAAAGACGGTAAAGAAACAAAAGCTAACGACGGTAAAGACGGCAAAGAAACAAAAGCCAACGAAGCCAAAGACGGTAAAGAAACAAAAGCTAACGACGGTAAAGACGGCAAAGAAACAAAAGCTAACAACGGAAAAACCGGTAAGACTAAAGGCGGAAAAAGTGGAAAGAGCTCACATGGAAAAAATAAATCAAAATCCAAAAAAGCTCACAAAAAAAGAAATAGGTCAAAAGCTGCCAAGAAAAAGCAAGGTTTAGAAAAAGTCGGCGCTGATGCAAAAAGTAAAAAAGGTGCTGTAAAGAACATGGTAGCTCAAGCAAAACAAAAAGGACAAAAAAGAAAAAATATAAAAGGTAATATTAAAAATTTATCTCAGATAAAACATCAATTGCGGAGTGCCGGAAAACAGGGACGGCAAGCTACACGTCAACAACAACAATCTCGTTCAATGCCAATGGGAAGAAGTGCTGGAGGTAGAGGTTGATCGTCTGTAATGTATTTTTAACCTTTTATTAGATCATAATAGATTTTTTAGTTCTAAAAATGACAACACTTTAATAAAAAAGTGTTGTCATTTTTTTTGTAAAAAATTTTTATTTAAAATAAAATTCTATATTATTTTTTGAGATAATAGGACATAATATTTTATTTAAGTAGCTTGACTTATAGTTAAGGAGAAAGTAATGGCAAAAACGAATGATATATCCTTTTCAACAGACCGCCCTCAAACGGAGAAAGGAATACAGGAAAAACAATCTAAAGTCCCCCTGCAAAAACTTTTATCCCAAGAAAAAATTGGAAATATATTAGGTAAAGAAGAAAACATCGACCACAGGCAAGCTTCAAAAGAGGAGAATGTCGGGCATATCGGAATAACAGAGGATGGACAACAATCTGAAGTTATTGGACATATCGGCGCGAAAGAAGAAAAAGAGGTAAAGGCGAAACGTATTAATTATACACCGCTTGACTGGGGACAATCTGACAACATTTCCGATTTTATCGTTGATATGATGAGTGGCAATCTAGCCGACTGGGTGGTAAATAATACAAAATTCGCTGGTCAATATGCTGATATTGCCGCTGAACGGATAAATAATTTTAATAAAAAAATTGAACACGATAAAACGTTGCAACAAGTGAGCACAATTAACAATCAAACATCATCTAAACAGACAGGACTTCACAATAATATTCAAAAATATGCTGACACAAAGCAATTAAGTAATACTCAGCAAAAAAAGCAGTCAACATCTCAAACACCGCTGCCTAACTTAATACAAGCAAACCTAAAAAATAATGACAGAAGTTAATTAAAATATAAAAAACCTCCTTGTTCACAAGGAGGTTTTTTTCATAAGAGATGTTATAGCGTTTATTCGCTCATTTTTTTCTGTCTAATTTTCTTTATTTTTCAAAAACACGAAATCATTATATTATTAAACAGCAAAGGTGTTATTTACAATAATCACTCATAAAAGCACAGAATTGACAACAAAAAATTACAATCTCCGACTTTTGGATTATCCTCTCCCATTACGCTAAAAGCCATTTAATAACTATGTATAGTTACTGTTTTTTTATAAAAAATAAAAACCTTCCTTTCTTTTTGACTTTTATCTGAATAGTTTTATATTCTATAATTGTTTTTTTTAATTATCAGGGGATCTAAATGAAAAAAGGGAAAATACATTTTTTTCGTCTTCTTTTTTCTGCAATTATCGGTTTGGCTCTTTTTTATGTTGCAGCACGAGAAATATTTTTATTTTTCTGGAATTTTGACTTAACTCTTGAACGTCATTGGATGCATATCTGGAATAAATGGCAAAACGGTTGGGTCATCAGAACACCACGTGAAATAGGTTTTGTTTTTGCTGTTCTGTTATTAATCCCGTCTTACTTTCTGCTATGGTATCTAGTTTACGTTTTTCCTTTAAAAAAATTTCTTTTATTTCCGTTCAGCCTTTTTGAAAGAAGAAAAAAGGCTAAATTGTTAAAACAATCTTTAGAAGCCGCACGGGGTCCGTCAAACTTGCAAGAATCTCTGCAAAATAAGAAACCCCCGGAAAAAACAATAAAAATTTCCGCAAAGAAAATGCATAAAATCGATCAGTTACGAGGGAAACAAACAAATACAGCAATTGCGAATGTTTCTGAAGAAACACATCAAAACATTCAACCTCGTTCTTTATCTAAGAAACCGACAAAAGAGGACGAAGCTGTTTCCCGTTTCGATTTGTGGGAAGAACTTGCAAATCATTTGGAAGAGGAAAAGCTTTTCATTTTGCGCCAGATGAAAGTTAAAAACATACCTGTAAATACTTTCGTCATTACACAGGAAGCTCTTTTCCTGTTATTCGAGGGTCCTTCTGAAGGGGATAGTTGGGAAGTAAAAGAAAACAGCATCCCTCCTGTATGGCAAACAGAATCCGGAAATATAGCCTCTCCTCTTCGGGCGATGGTAAACGCAAAAACAATACTGCAAAACTATTTTTCAACAGAACAGCCCCAATATGCCGAATTGAATATTAATTGTTGCATGATCTTAGATCACGGTAATGTTGTTAACACTGACGATTTACTCAGCGTCTTAGAGGAATGGGATATTTCCGTTTTACGGATGGGATCTTGTAAAACCGCCGTTCTGCCAGATACGACAGCTTTAATAGAATATATAAAGTCTCAACCTGCCTCTTCAGAGGAGATGAATGACAATGTCGCCATTGCAATTCTCGATCTGATGGAAGTGGATGAAAACATATAACTGTCAGGAGTAATTGTCAGTGAAAGTAATCTTTGCCATATCACGAATACTTTTCATTCTATTAATTTGGACGATCGGATATTTCTTCTGGTACAGACGATTAATGATTTCAATGTGGGGATTTAATCTGACATTAAAACTCCATTGGATTTATATCTGGAATGAGTGGCAAAATGGCTGGGTTATTCAATCTTTCCGCGAATGGTTGTTTATAATAGCATTGTTTGCAATGATACCGATCTGGTTTACGGGATGGGCTGTATTGTGTACCGTTCCTTGGATGAAATGGTTTAAAATCATTTTATTGTTTCCAATACGTCTTATTCGCAGCAAACTTAAAGAATACAGAAAAACAAAAAATACAATAAAACCCAAAGTTACAAAGAAAAAATCTTATAAGCAGACTCGACCGCCTGCTGTCAGAGCAAGCTCTGGGAAAATAAAACACCCAGACAAGGCTCCGGAAGAAAAAGAACAAGAGATATCAAAACCGGCTCCTGTTGCACAAGAAGCTCCCTCTAATATCATAGCAACAAGACCAGAACCTTCATATGAAATGCCTGCTAACACCTCTGGCGGTTCTATTATGGATATATTGCGTTCCGCAGGTTATCGCTTGATCTCAGATGCAAAAATCGCAGGAAAGAAAATCGATTTTGTCGGAATATCGGCAGATCATATTTTACTTTGTCTTGTCGATTCTGAAAGTGGAGATTGGTTAGCTGACGAAGAAAGATTCAACGATGAAGATCCATTATGGTTTTCTGAAAGTAATCATCGCATTTCCCCTGTGCGCATTATTTTAAATGCACGGGATAGTTTAGCTTCAATGCTTACTCCCGATGTCCGGAACATGGAAATCAAAGTAATCGTTGTCATTCGTGAAGGAACCATTATTAATGCGGAAGATATGTTCGAGGTATGGAATGGATTGAAAGTTGACGTCTGTCGATTTGAAAACGGAGGACCAGATGAAATTACTCCGTTAACCTCCGTCGTCCGTCCGGTTTCCGCTCCAAATGACGGAATATATCACAGTATATCAAGTATCTTACGATAAAGATTTTTATTCATTTTCTTTTTTGTAGACTTTACTATAAAAAAAAAACGAGAGATGGTAGATTTTTGATCTTCTTTCTCTTATACTTGAAAAAGGTTTTATTTTTTTATGGAGCGTTCCCCCAGATGGCTAGAACAGGAGAGGAATGGGCAGAAAGAGAAGCTGCAATACAATGGGTTTTAATAACTGTCCTAATTGCACTAATTGTTTCGTATCTGCTTGCAATAATTTCTTTTGCAATGACGAATTTGATTCCACGCGGAATTAGTCAGGATAATATGGCTTTAATATGGAAGTTCGTAAAAAGAGCTGCCATTCAACCTATGTATTTATTAAAAATATATTGGAAGTGGATTGTAAAAGCTTTTGAAGCTAAATCAAGCCTACCTTTATACTTCTGGTTGCCCGTTATCCCCTTTTTCTCTTTTTTCACTATCTTGTTGATAGGCGTGTTATCCAATCCGCATTCTTGGTTGTCAACCATTCACGGATCGGGACGCATAGCCACAAAAGCCGATATCAAAAAAATGGGACTTTTCACCGGCTTCATCGTCGTTCTTGGTCGTTGGCATGGAAAACTGTTACGTTTACCCGAAACATTATCGGTACTTGTTTTGGCACCTCCGGGAACCGGTAAAACTGTTGGTGTCGTTATGCCGACAATATTTGAATCAAACAACATCAGTATCATCGTTAACGACCCTAAGCCTGAATTGTGTTATAAAACAAGCGGTTACAGACAAACAATCGGTCCAGTGTTCGTTATCAACTGGGGGGCTGAAGATGAACCGGAAAAAGGAATCTATTATCCAAGCTGGAATATGTTGTCAGCGACATGTTTGCCTCCTTTCGGACCGGCAAGAGATATGTATGTCGACTCCATGGTCAACGTTTTGGTTGAAGAACCAAAAGGTGGCGCAGATCCTCACTGGGCGAAAACAGGGCGAAATGCTTTAACCGGTTTTATTCACTTTGTCGTCGGTAAATGTGAAAGAGCTAGAGCAAACGATTACTTTATCGGTAAAATTTATGAAGGGAAATTGGACGATAAAGATAAAGAAGTGCTTGAAGGCTATTACATGGATATGGCGGATGCCGATGCGGCGGAAGCCTTGGATCATTTGCGCAACGGTACGTTGGACTTAAACAACTATGTGCCAATTGGTACGTGGGAAATGTTACCTGAATCCTGGGTGGGAGCCGAACCTTGTATCGCTATGATACTTGACTGGTTGACCGAAGCCCAAATGCAGATGGCTGCTGAAATAAAAAGAAAAACAGAAGAAGGTGATCAAATGGCAGCATTGGCAGATCCAATGCGCGATATGTTGGATCAAGCTGTTGCCGAATGTAAACGTTACGGTTATGCTCACCGTGCCGTCGTCGAACTTAACCAATTGTCAGGAACACCGGATAAAGAACGCGGATCCATCTTATCAACGGCTTTGACAGGGATCGGTATTTTTAAGAACTCCGCCGTCCGTTCCAGAACAAAAATGAGCGATTTCATTTTTAAAGATTTGCGCGGTATGAAAGACCCGATTACAGGTGAAATGAAATCCATCGCAATCTATTTGTCGGTCAATCAGGTCGATGCAAGAGCTTTGAATATTATTACCGGTACTTTCGTAGAATTAATGAGTAACTTCTTAATTGCGAATCCACCTAATTTTAAACAAGGAGACGGATCTATGACAGGTCCGTTCCCAACATTGTTCGTGCTGGACGAATTCCCGCAAATGCCAAAACTCGCCGCAGTAAAAGACGGACCGGCGGTCGGACGTGGACAAAAAGTGTCTTATCTGTTGATCGGACAGGATTTGGGCCAGATTTCAGGACAATATGGTAAAGACGATTTGGAAACAATCATTTCAACAACCGCAGCAAAAATCATTTTGTCCCAAAACAACGAACAAACAGCTCAACGTTTCGAAAAAATGATCGGTACAAAAACCGTCGAAGTCGCATCAAAATCCAGAACGGAAGGTTGGTCTAAACAAGCGACACCATTTTCTGCAAACGTTTCAAGATCTTTACAAGGAACAGCCGTTATCGGCGCTTCACAAATGTTGTCCCTGCCCTCAACACAACAAATTGTCTTGATGCAAGGATTTATGAACAGACCGATTATGGCAGACGCTCCACGTTGGTTCCTTGATAAAGAAATGACAAGAAAATGTAATATTCCTCCTTCACCTTTCGTTCCTTATTGGGTCGTCGCTCAACGCGAAGATACCGATGTTAACGCTTTACAGGGGTTGATTGATATCGCTGAAGAAGAAGAATTGGAAGAAGATCCAACTGACGAGTTCATACAAGAATATAAAGATAGTCAGGATTATGGTATTGAAGATTTAGATGATGAGGATTTTGATTCGGAGGATTATGATAACGAAGATTATGATAACTTTATTGATGAAAAGTTCTAACCCTTTAATATAAAGCTACGGGGGAAAAATGTGGGATTGGTCGGGATCTAAAACACCGCCTCCTGTAAGGTCACGGGATGATGCTGGTAATGATGCGCAAAATCAAGGGAATATGCCCGTGCGCAATGAGGCTCGTCCTGTACCTGTTTATCGTGATGCAAGGGCTTTCAGAACTTTACCACCGACAGCACCGGCTTCCGCTTATCCGGATCCTTTGGATATCCCAGACCCGCAAGCGGTATATTCAACCATGCCCCCGCCGGTCTATCCGCAAAGACAATCCCCCTTTTTCCAACCTTCGATGATACCTCCGCAAGCTCCACCCGCTTTTGCGCAATATCCCCACCAAACGGCTTATGGTTCAGGGTATCCTCAGGCACAATCTTACCCTCAACCGTATATCCCTCAACCACAACAATATCCCGCTCCTTACCCCGCTCAGGCGTATGTGCCGTTGCGCCCATATCCGACAAATCCTCCTTATATTCCACAACCTTATGCCGCTCAACCGCACCAAGCCCCTTATTCCCCGCTTTACTCCGCTCAACCGGCTCAAGCTCCCTATGCACAACCCGATCAATCCTATGCCGCTCAACCGGCTCAACCTCCTTATACTCAAACGGAGCAGTCTTATAGCGCTCAAACGGCTCAAGCTCCCTATGCGCAGCCCGATCAGTCCTATGCCGCTCAACCGGCTCAACCTCCTTATACTCAAACGGAACAGCCTTATAGCGCTCAAACGGTTCAATCTCTTTATTCTTCTTTAAAGCAAACGTCCTATAACCCTTCCGCAAAAACAAGTCAAAATCATCAAAAAAATTTGCGACAAGATCAACTGACACCGTCAGGCGATGACAAAGCTGTCTGGGAAAAACAATTCCAAGAAAGAGGCTTTGTTAATATGGATCTCCTAGAGGTCGATTTTGTCCCCTTGGATCCGAATTGGTTAATGGAATTACGAAAGGCGTTTAAAAGAACAAGACGTGATTTCTTAAAATATGTCGGCTATCACCATGTCAACGAACTGTTAGCTGCAGGCATGACAGAAGAAGCTATTAAATTGGTAAAAAAAGGAAAAGCTCCTGAAAACTTTAATGTTCATATCCGTGTCCCTTTCGATTACGGAGGAGCAAACAGTTTTTCAAATCTCGTCTTATTACAAACTCATCCGTTCCATACGGAGATTCATCGCTTTATTGATATGCAAACACTTTCATATCCGAATTTAAAGCCGCCAAAGTTATTTTTACCCGCTCCTAAAGGAAAAGTATACTTTCCGGGGGAAATTGAAATATCTTCCGGCGGAGCCAGTCGACATGACAGAAGTGTCTATGCGGGCTTTTTAGAAAGCACCTTTGAAATGATTGCTCAAAGAAGTTCTTTAGGACGTTAAAAGAAAAAAAATGCTTACTCGAATTTTAAACACACTAAAAAAAGACAATGCTGTTTTTTTCCCACCCGTTGATGAACGTTCTTTACGCTTTATTAATTCGTTATTGCCATCTCACCATTTTCCGCCCATTCCCGTTGATTATATATCCCTGCTAAAACAAACGGACGGTTTGGTTTGGAATGGTGTTGAATTATACGGAACCAGAGCGAATGATCGTGATATGCTTGGGTATACTTTGCCGGGGTTAATCGAGGCTAATCTCGATTTTAACGATGTTCCCCCCATGAATGGAAAGCTGTTGTTAGGATCTGCTGCAGAAGATCTGTTCGTTTATGATAGTGTCGATCAAAAATATCATATTATTAACAGAATGGATTTTTCAGACGGTTTTATTTTCCCGACATTTCCTGATGCGCTATATTTGTTTGTTGATGAACTGTTTTAAATTTGCTGTGTTACGACATTTTCCCTCTGATCGTCGTCTTTTAACAAACAAAACATATAAAACAGTGTAATAAAGATGCCGAACAATTCCGTTGAAATTTTCACTCCCAGTAAAAATGCCAGAGCATCCAAAACATAAGCGGGCAGAATTGATAAAACAGACAAACGGAAACGTTGTTCCCACGACATTGTTTTTTTCATAAGATATGTCGGTAAAAAAGAAAATGCCATGTAAAAAAGGCATGTTATAAAATACAGACTGAATAATCCGGGAAGACTAAATATGAACAAAAACGCCGGCAAAAATAACTTAATCTTTGAAACGGTGTCTAATCCCCATTGATAAATATTCCCCTGATCTAGAATAAGATCGGAACCATTCAACAAACGAGCCAATGGAAGCCTTTTAATTTCTTTACTATTAATCGATAAAAGAGCGTCAGAAGTAACGTACAATCCGATATCGGGCAATCCGTTAAAATCCGGAGGATTTTTTGTCGTATCGAAAACAAAGAAAATTGTATTTCCAAAGAAAACATAGGAATACCGATAATCTTGGGGAGAAGTGATACGCCCGTCCTTTATAACGATTTCCGGAAAGTTAGCGCTGACTGTCGCGATTGTTTGCGGTGTGATAGATGAAAAAATAACGAAAATCCGGAATGACAGACAAAAACCCACAAATAATGTCAAGGCGAACAAAATCTTAAATCCGAAACCTTTTCCATTTTTAACAAAAGTTGGAAAAAGCGTTCTATCATAAAAAATACGATAAAGAAAAGAAAACATTTACGCATTGACCTTTACAAAGACACCTTTATTAAGTTTACACGCAAATGTTTCCTTTTAGCAATCAGAAAAACAGTTTTATCAGTAAAAGCATCTGAAAAAACTATTATTTTCCTGATTGAGCAGCTGTCAATCTGCTCAGGTGAAAATACAGATACACCAGAGTAATAAGAACGCCGGCAATAATACCGAGATCAAACAATCCGAAAACCGTTGCGAACAAAAAGTTAAACACCAGAACAGGTATTGCGGAAACAGTTGCCAAACGCATTCTTGATTCAAAATGAAGGGATAAGGGTGAAAACAAAGTTGCCAGATAAGAAAACAAGGCTAAGACATATATCAATATGGCATATTTAAAAAACAAAATCGGTATTGCGATCAAAAAAACGAAAATCGGCAGAATAAAGATCATATCATCAGCTGTTTTTTGAACGAAATCCGTAACATTCTGAGCAGTTATTGTGACATTATCCGTTCCTAACAATTTACTGATCGGCATTAATTCCAATTTTTGCCCTTTAACAAATTGCACACCGTTTTTTGAAATATAAATTTCATTCGGAGACGGATCTTTGATAATTTCAGAATTATCTGTTGTATCCAATGTTACATGTACTCCGTTTCCCAAAGAAAAACGCTGGAAGAAATTTTCAGGTTGAATAATTTTGCCGTCTCTGATTTCAATTGTCGGGAAATCCGTTATTTTTTCCGTAATCAGTTCAGGAGAAAAAGTTCCCAGAAAAAACATAGTATAAACACCATGAACCAATGCGGACAAAACGGCTAGAAGAAACAAAACGGAAAATCCGATTCCGTGTCCGTTACTGACATAATTTTCTGCCAAAAGCTTATCATAAAAAGATCTGAACAATAATGACATCGGGCAAGTTTTCAATCGACAAGACAACATAAGAACCTCCTAAATCAAAATTTTTTTTGATTATAGATGCTCGCAAGAGTTCTGTAAGCCTGCCGAATCGGTTAAAATAACAGAAAAAAGAGCTATATTGCGAAAAGATATTGACGCTTGACGCAGTTAGACTTATACAAATAAATGTAGATTGACCCTATCGTCTAATCGGTTAGGACAGCACCCTCTCAAGGTGTAAACACGGGTTCGAGTCCCGTTAGGGTCGCCATTCTTTAAAAAAGCTTGTTTGAACAAGATTTCAACAGGCTTACTTATTGAAAAGATTAGACTTTTTCCCTCCATCTCCAATTTCGAAAACAGAGAATTTAAAATCAGTCGTTTTTCATCAAAGTTAGAAATTTCAAACAGCAAAAATGCATTCGATACCAATGAAATCAAAGACTTAATATCTATCAACCTGTCTGTAAAGACGGAGTCATACTGACCTAATTCTTCTCTTAGTTTTTGCCTTTCTAACTCTATTTCGTTTGTCTTTTTTTGATAAATATCCTGTATTATATCCCCTGTTAAATAGACATCTAACAGCCTGTTGCTTTTTACATCCAACTCCATCAGCTGACGTTCCAAACGGCTTCTTTCAAGGCGTTCCAATTTATGCTCGTTGTTAAGCTCTTTTTCCAATCTTGAAATAAGCGATTGATAAAAAGCCTGCGGGATTTCTTTCAGCCTGTTTAAAACGCGTTTAACGATATTCAAGCCTTCGTTCTCATTGACACGCGCTCCGCAATGCGGACAAAAAAGATATTTATACGTCTTGCCATTCTTAATTTTAACGTCTGTCGTTACAATGTGGTCGCACTTTTTGCAAACAAGCATTTTCTGAAAGACGTGTCGATACTTTCTTACTTTATGATGATGTTTCGAGTGCATGACTTCCTGACATTTTTCAAATAATTCCGTGCTGATGAGGCGTTCGTAGTTATGGCTGTACAAGCTTCCTTTCCAATACATTTTTCCGCAATAAAACGGATTTGAAAGGACATTGAAAATCGCCTGTTTACCCAAATTTTTTCCATGTTTAGAGAGCAAATGCAATCGCCGGGATTCTTTTAAAATATCCATTCCCCCATAAATCCCTGCCGAATACATCTCAAAAAGCTTTTTAATTGGCGGCCCGTTCTTGGGGTCTATTATGATAGTCGGCCTTCCGCTTTCATCACGGACGTTAAGATAACCTATGGGGGCTTGATGCCCCCATACGCCTTTTTTCATCATTTCCTTTTGGCTTCGTTTCACATTGTCTGAAATCGCGTTTACATAGCTTGACGCAAATAAAATGCGAGCCTGCCACATCATTTTTTCGTTACTGTTTGAATCCCTTGTGATTACGCTGTTATCGCCTCTGAAATGTAATTCTATCTTATCCTGATCCAACAGTTCCGATATAACGCCCATTTCATTAAAGGTTCTTTGCAATCTGTCAACTTTATCGCAAACGATCGCAATCTTTTTACGCTGTGATTGCACAAATTTTATCATTTCATAAAATTTCTTGCGGTCTCCGCGTGTCGAGCTTTCAACGATTACAAATTCTTTGATTACATTCAAGTTATGCGCTTTACTGTAACCTCGTAAATTACTGATTTGAGCGTCCAACGAATAGCCTTCTTCCTGTTCCCGTGATGAAACGCGAGCAAATATAACGGCTTCCATAATTTTACCTCCTTAAAAATAATACGATAAGTCGTAATCGTGTTTGTAACCCTCGTGAAAAAGATTTGCAGATCGTTCACGGTATTCTTCGCTAAACAAGTCAAATCCGTCCGAGTTAACGCCGTATGTCGGATTAAGGCTTACTTTTTCTTTGAGTGAAAATAAAATAATTTTTCCACTTCTGAAGAGATTAAAAAGCTGCTTTAAAAGGCTTGTATCACTGGGCAAATGCGTAAAAGAGCTTACAATAATAACGACACGCTCTTTTTGTTCGACCGCCCATTGTATCGCCTCAGAATAGGCTTTAAACGCATAATCACCGTTCAAAAACCATGTGATTATATCAGGATATAACTTTATGTTTGAGCACCTTTCCTTCAAGTCCTTGATCTCCTTTTTTTTATCTTCATAGGAACAATAAAAATGGCGACCATCATCGGACGTATAAAATTGACCATGATCAATTATTAGGTTAACCTTATACCCGTAAGGGTTGTATTTAGCCATTTTATTATAAATTTTCTTCCTTTCATAGGGAAGAATTTCGGTATCATCATTCATGATTTTCCTCCGTTTTTTTCAATTTCTTCACCGATTTTTTCAATCAGACGGTCGGTAAAGTTTCCAATTATGTTCATTTTTTCCAAGGAACGAAAGACGTTTCGAACCGTTGGATTATTGCCAGTCTGATTTAGCAATTCTTGTTTCGTTGCGAATTTCAAAGCGTTTACAACACCAAGCACTTGCAATGCTTTAGGCGGCTTGAAGCAACGTAAAAGGGTCAATAACTGTTTATCGCTGTTTTCTTCCGTTAAAAGATACGGTCTGCGTCCTCGTTTCATCCGTTGCCAAAATAACGAGTTGACCGCTTTGGCGTAATCGCTGTTAAACAGACGAAAAAATTTTAAATCTTCTAATTCTTCCCCTGTCGCGTCTTTTATGACTTCTCGGATTTTCCGGCAGCTGCCGAGCCGGATTTCCAATCGGAAAATTTGACGCAATTTTTGGGAATCATAAAGGGCGTCTGAAATAGCCGAGGCTTCCTTATATTTTTTCAATTTTTTTATGTCTGCCAAGGCTTCTTTGGTCTTATCGTAAACCGTAACATCCAATTTTGATGAGTGAAAGCGCACTTGCGAACCGTTGTCCAAGTAAGTCGCTTTCATAACGTCCATCCGGACAAAGGGATTCCAACGGCTTATTTCCTGAACGATCAGACAAGGGGCTATGCCTTTTGATATGTTTGACAGGTCTATGTTCTTCCCGTAATGGATTGTTACGACCTCTGCGCTTCTTAATGCGTCTTCTGTCACTAAGACGCCCATTTCTTCCAAACGTTCCTTTAAATTTGAAATCAGTGTGTCAAAGTCTTCATCGCCCACTTCCAGCAGATTGGTGTCAAAAACAATTTTCGGGGCGGAAAAAGAAATCAATAACCCCACCGAGCGCGCTTTCCCGCAAAAACGGCGCGTCAGCGTCACTTGAGGCATATAATGCCTTTGAAGTTCTTCGCTTCGAGGATTGCATACGCTTTTTTCCATATAGGGCGACTTGTAAAATTCATTTGCCGGCGGCAAAAACCGTAACGGATCACGCAACCGATACAAAGCATCATTATGAGGAATAAAGAGGATGACTGTATCGCAAACATTCTTATTTTTTTTCATTGTCGTTCGCCCCCTTTAACAGTTCAGGCTTCTCTCTTACGGCAATATTGTATAGTATCCGCAACACTTCTATTATAGTATCGACCGTTTCTTCTGAATAAATATCAGATTCTTCCTTTCATTGCATAGCCATTAACTCCTAGATTACGGCAGATTGTTTTGCCGCTTTTCTTTGATTATTGGAACGCCTATTTTTAAGAATGTAAATATTTTTTTTGAAACACACTTTTTTCTTGAATTATAATATATTATACTTGTTTTTTATTACGCGATTTCTTTCATTTTTCTTTCAAGAAAATTTCCAAGAAAGGTCGTTTGCGGTTCCATATTCTGTCACCGATATCCTTTATGATAAAAATTGAAATGATGATGAAAAAAAATGTGGAGAGGTGAAAAAATGTCCGAAAAAATGCCCCAAAAACAGACGAATCGAAGCGAATCGGCAGAAAACAAGGGAAATCTGCAGAGGCAGATGCTTGAGCGGATTTTGAAAGAAGATGCCAACCTGTTGAAAAGGCTATCGAAATGACTGTTTTTTTAGAAAAAGAAATCCTGATTTATGCTGCCGAACGGATAGCCGAAACGCATAGGACAATCTTTGCGACCAAAGATAAAAACGCCTTTGAATCGGCGATAGCAAGGGCTGAAAACAGGGCTTTTTACGACGAAAACGCCGATTTATTCGATTTGGCGGCGGAATACGCTTTCGGCATTGTCAAAAATCATCCGTTCTGTGATGGCAATAAACGACTGTCTTACATCGCGTGCCGTCTGTTTTTGTTGGCGAACGGACAGGATTTTAATTTAACCGAGGATGAAAAATATCAGGCGATTGTCAACCTTGCGGCATCTCGTTTAACGAGAGAGGATTTCGCCGCATTGATAAGGAAAGGACGCAAAAATGCAGAAGTATGAAAGAGCTTGTCTAACCACCTTTAAAATCAATTATGACGAAGATCGGGTCTTTAAGATTTTGAACAATGGCGGAGACATTAACGCCCCCGACAAGGACGGAAATCTGATCATGGTCGAAATCGCCGAAACAACGGACGATCCGTATCTTATCAGGACGATGTTGCATTGGAAGTCGGACATATTCAAACGCAATAAAGACGGAATAAACGCGATTGACGCTGTTTTTCGCAACGGCAATGCGGAAGTTTTAAAAGCTCTTTTAGAGGATATCCCGTTATCAAGTGATTTACAGAAAAGATATCTTGTCTGTACGGCGACAAAAAAAATTCCGGAGGATGATGTTCCTTGGGGACACACAAAATTTGAAGGAGACACAACTTTTTTGATGGACGCGGTTTGGTTTAATCGTCCGTTGTCCGTTATACGACAGCTGATTGGCACAGAAGATTATGATTTGAATAAAGACCGCGACACAAGCGGATGGACGGTCTTACGATATGCGTACAAAAATTTTAAAACGGCGGAATATCTCGTCAAACGCGGAGCGGACATCAACGATCGCGACAACGACGGCGATATGTATATTGACGTAATCTGCGAATGTGAAAATCCCGTTGACGTTATTCTTTTGGCTTTAAAAAACGGAGCGAATGAAGTCACTAAGAACCGTATGTGGGATAATTTAATCAGTCGGCCGTTTTCTAAAAAAGCGGTTTCGATAAAGGCATTTAAATTGTTATTGGACGCGGGCGTGGATGTTAACCGTGTTTCAGAAAAGGCGACATCATGCGTTGCTCTTAACGAGGTTATAAAGCACAGCGGCGACGTTAAAATCGTCAAATACCTGATTAAACGCGGAGCGAATGTCAATCAGGTGGACGAAGACGACAACACGCCCTTATCGAGCTGTTGCGGTATGGAATACGGCGGCGGAAACGGATATCAAATTGCGAAAATCCTTATAGAAGCCGGAGCCGATCCTTTTTTGAAATGGAAAAAGGACGGAAAGACGTATTGCGTCGCGGATACGTTATCAAAAGAAACGTATTGGCAGGAAATCGTCCGGCTCTACAAAAGAAAATCATTGGAAAAGGAGGATAAAAATGACAGAAGAATGGGATAGAAAATATGAATACAAGAGGTGTAAAGATAAAATTTATAAATATTTGAACGGCGAAGAAGACATTTCTTCTCTGCAAGAAGAATTGGTTTACCAAGCCGAGTTACATAAATATCCCGATATAATCAAACTGCTGTTACGGTACGGAGCGAATGTTTTTTATCGAACGATGTATCCGGACGAAGAGCCACAAAACGCTATCGAGGCGGCTTTTTTGAACGAGCGTGATAATAACGTTGAAATCCTGAATGCTGTTGTTGAAAACGTGCCTCTGTCAAAACAGTTTCAGATCCGGTATATGGTTTGTACGGCCAAAAAGCCTTTGCCTCCGGAACTTATTCCTCATCCCGAATCTTCTTTAGCCAGTTTTAACGGGTCAACCTTATTGATGGATGCCGTCCGTTTCAACCGTCCTTTGCCGGTTGTTCGCCAACTGATTGAAGCGGGATATAACGTAAACGCCCGAGTGAATTATGGATATACTGCTCTTTTTTTCACGGATCGGCCTAAAATGATTCAGTTCCTGATTGATAACGGAGCCGATATAACCGTTAAAGATGACAGCAATTCTTTTTTTTGCGATAATCTTGGATCTTATGACGAAATGCTTCCGATTTTAAAGATCATTCTAAAACAAAAGCCGCCAAAAGAAATGCTTCTCGAAATTTGGAGGGATTTGACTATTTTTATCAGTGTGTCGAATTTAGATGATCCGGACGATCCGGACTGTTTCCGGACACCGGGGGAAATGATAAAAGCCTTTCATTTGTTGCTAAACGCCGGAGTTGATGTCAACTATAATAAAAGAACGACGGAATGGGAAGGCCCGAGCCGTACGCTAATGCTGCATGAAACCGTTAAGTTCGGTCATATTTCCATGGTCAAGTATCTGTTGAAACACGGAGCGGATCCGAACATTGTTGACGGTATGGGAAATACGGCATTGATAGGATGCGCTTACGAACACGCAGGCATTAAGGTCGCAAAAATGCTGATTGAGGCCGGAGCCGATCCTTATTTTTTGTGTCGTTATGACGATGATCCCGAAAATTGCTTCACTTTTATGGATATGATTAAAGATCAATATTATGATGAAATGGTTGAATGGCTTAAAAAGCGCAAAACACGCCCGACCTGATCCTTGTCGGATAAGTCAAAGAAATCCGAAGATATAAAAGCCGTTTTATTGCTTTTTTTAATACGCAAAAGCATACGGTTTTTAAGGCTTTTCCGTTTCATTTCGTAAGTTCCTGTTTTTACAAAAAGACGACACTTTTCCGAAAAATTAAAGCGGATTTAAACTTGTTTTTTTCCTTTCTCTGACTTTTCTGCAAAACAGGCGATAGGCTTCTTTGTTATGACAATAAGCTCCTCTGATATCGGAAAGCGGAATTTTACGCTTGCCGTTCAGGGTTAAAAAGCGATCCAATGCCTTTTCGGTTGACAGGTTGGAGGTTCTATACAGATTGTTTTTTCCGAAGATAATTTTCAAATCGTGTTTAAATAAAGAAAACGTTATGCCGATCGTGTGAGCCGCCCAAAACTCCATTCCAAACCATTTAGCATATCCCCACGGTCGTTTGAACGATATTTTCAGATAACGCAGAAACGGCAATGCGAATTCAACGGCAAGGGCGTGTTTGTTGTTCTCCGTATCGTTGGCGTAAACATGTATTCTGCGGGATACACAGTATTCTTTAAAAACTTCCGGTTTCCGGACACTATAAGGGATCAGCGCGTCAAGTTTTTGAAAATCCCAATCGGGATGAGCCTTTGCCAACGGTTCATAATCATAGTATTTGTCAAGGTGTTCGTCATAGCCGTCATGCCGGCCGTCTCCCCAGTTAAAGACCATATTCAGTCCGAATAAATTCACCCCTATACTGAAAGGATGCGTCCGGTGACTGCTCAAATGAAAAAAACAACTCTTTTCAAACTCAGCAAAATCAATATTTCCGTAAATCCACCAATGCTTACTCGTCTTGATTTCTATTTCAATCTGCCAGTCATAACCTTTTGATAAATGCAGACGGATAAAATCCCCGAACAGCCATACATAAAGGCTATCAAATCCTCCGCTGATCCTCCAAAAAAAGCCTCCGGTTCTCCAAAAAGCCATTTTGTCCTCCTCTTTTTTAAATCACGAGGTCGGAAACCGATCGCTCCGTCCATTGAAGACAAGGCGGCAGTTTTTCCAAGATATTACGATATTTTTCGATGTTTGGCTCTCTGACCGATTCAATAACGTTGTTTTCATTGATAAATTGAATAATCGGTACAGAGAAATTTATTTCGACCGAAATAACGGGATTTCCTTTGTAAACGAACCCTTCATCCCATATCTTCAACAAATCATACAGCAAAATATTGCTCCGCCTTACGGGAGAGCACCATTTAACCCATTGAATACGCAACTGGAAACAAGACACCACAAACTTTTTAAAAAAATCAGGATGGTATTTTCGATATATGGACAAAAGCTTTTTCCGGTTTTTAATGATAAACGCTTTGTCTTCTTCATCCGTGCAATGGATGATTTCAACGTCAAGTTTTTCTCGTTCGGCCTCTAATTCCCTGATCGTTTCCGTTACTTTGTAAAACCTGCTAATAAGCCCCTCTTTTTTCTCTGACATCAGCGTTTCTCCTTTTTGTTTGCTATAAATAAGCATATCAGCCAAGAGGGCCAATTTGTGTCCTATTATATAATACAAAGTGAATTTTCTCTATGAAAGAACTCTGCTTTTTTGAAGAAAACAGCCGATTTTCGCGCTTTTGAAAAAAAGTTTAAGAGCTTTGGCGTTTCTGATAAATTAGAGATGACACAGACTTAAAGCACCATATCTGAAAGGATTTCTTATGAAAAAAAACGAAGAAAAGAAAAAAAAGACAAAAGACATGGTGTACGGGAAACTCATTGACATGTTCGATCTGGTTTTAGAAATGACCTCAAAAACAGAGGGTATGACATTAAAAGAGATTCAGGCGAAAATGGGGTGTTCTAATAGAACCGCAAAACGTATCATAAAAATGCTTAAATATTCTTTTTTTGATTTAATAACGAAGAAATCAGACATAAATCCTCGCGAGTATCAGTATAAAATAAACAGGTCAAAACAACTTGATGATTTGATCTATATAAATGAGGACGATCTTCGTTCTCTTGGCTTAGCAGTAGAAGCACTTGATGACAAATGTTTGTATGACGATGCAAAAAGAGTTTCTCTTATCCAAAGTAAGATTTTAAATTCATATGATAATTTAAAAAAAATACGTTATGAAATAGATGCCGATGCATTGATAAAAAGCCAATATTTTGTTTGTATGCCAAAACCGAAGATAATAAATGATCCTGAAACGATAAAAAAAATCAAAGACGCTCTACTAAAAATGCGTAAGTTAAAATTTTCATATAAAACAGAGGAAAAGCCAAGAATCGTTCGTCCGTATGGAATCATCTATGGTGAAAGAAACCATTATTTTGTTTCAAAAGAACCCAACCAAAAACCTAAACAATGTATTGTTTCCCAAATGAAAGATGTTAAGGTTTTAGAGGAATCTTTTGAATTTGAAAAAAATTTTAAATTGGAGGATTTTGCAAAAGAATCATTCGGAGCTTGGCACGGTGACACAATAACAACGACATGGGAGTTTAGCAAAGAGGTCGCAGATGAAGCCGAGCGTTTTATATTTCATCCGAGTCAAAAAGGTAAAAGAACCGAAGACGGAAAATATGTCGTTACTTTTACAGCCGCCGGAATCTTGGAAATGGGATGGCATTTAAAAATGTGGGGCAATTCCGTTAAGGTTATAGAACCTGAAAATTTTTGGGATCAAGTGGCTGTATCAGGTGTTAATGTCAATTTAGCCATAAGGTTATAGAACCTGAAAATTTTTGGGATCAAGTGGCGGAAGCTCAAGCCAGATGTGACGGATTATATAAACCGTCCGCTTCGGATAAAGCGGACGGTTCACCAAAGAAGAAAAATTAAGCTTCTTTAATTGTCTTACTGAAACGGCGATACATCTCATCTTCAAGGCTGTTATCAACCATTACTGATTGTTTCTTTAATGCGGCGATGAACTCATTGAAAAAGAATTTGATTTCTTTAAATTGAGCCGCCTGTTCTTGATAAAAAACAAAAAGATCGCTGTAATTGATGGTTTTGTATTCTTTTGATTTATCCAGCATTTCAAGGTCAATATGACTATAATTCGGCAAAAGAACAAAAAACTTCTTTTTCTGAATAGGGAACTGTTCATAAACATAATCCCGATATTTTAACAGCTGATTATTATCAATTTCGTCCTTGTCCTTAATTCCGTTGATGCCGGATTTTATCTTGTTTTCTATCACCAAGGCGTTCTTTTCATCCGTTATCAGCAAATCTATGTTATTTTGCTCACGGGCGATTGTAAAATCAGTGTTGAAATCCATCCCTAAAACGTCTTTTGCAAAACGACAAAATGTTTCCGGCGCATATTGAAAGAAGTATGCCAACATATTGGAATAGGACAATTCGTCATATTCTTTGCCAATGATTTTTAAAAAGGTCATTTCTTCGTCTTTTTCATTCAAAGAACGTATTTTGACCTTGCGTGTGCGTTCTCCCCACAAATCGGCGTTATTGATGATTTTATCCATAACTAAATCATAGTTAGCCTTGTTGGTTTCGGTCGATAAATAGCCTTTCATACTTTGCCTTGGAAACTGAATATCCGACAGAAAATAATAATTTTTCTGACCGATCAGCTTTTCATCCGTCGTCAAATAAATGGGTTCTTTGGGCTTAACGACGTGTTCCGCTTCAAAGGTGATATAAATATCCCTGTCATTCGTATTGTTCTTTCCAAAGATTTCATGCAGATATTTGCCGCCATATGTAATTTTTTCGTCTTGGATCTCTTTTACCTGTATATCTCTGGCTTTGGCTTTTTCTTTGTTTTTATCCGTTCTGCCAAAAGATTCCATTAATCTCTGTTTTAATTTTCCATCCGTTTTTGCCAAGACTTCCAATGTATTGGCGGTGCAACGACGAACAAGCAAAACTGATTTAATTTTATCGTTATGACTTTCCGCCACAGTTCCATACGGCATTGCATAAATATAGTTTTTGCCGTTATCAGACTTGAAAAGATTGATAATTTCATGTCCGATATTATCGTTTTCAATGTAAGCCCCCGCATACATAATGTTTAATAAGATTTCGCTCATTCGTTTTGCTCCTTTTTTCGCAGTTTGTTTAATTTTATCCTTTTACCACCTATCAATGCCACTTTGTGACACTGTAAAGAAGTAACCTGATAACAATCAGTCGCCTTGCTTTAGGAGCATTGGCGACTGGGAGTTAACAACTGCAGTAAAACAGCATGATGCTTTTGGCGTAATGCTTGTACATAACATCATCTCCCAGTCATAGCGATATGCTGGGAGAAGTGTTTTTGATTTCGGTCTGCCTTCTCTCGCGCAGACCGTTTACTGAGAGGTTGTTAAGCCCCGCCGTTAAAAAACGGCGTAATCAGAATATCATAATTCGTTTGATAGACAAGTTTAATAAAACGGGTTTTCGCTGACAGTGACTTTGTCCGCAGTCATTCCCATTTTCTTTAAAAGCTCTTCAAAAAGCTTTTTGTCCTTTATCAGTTGTGAGCTGATAGCAATATGATAAATCCCGTCGCTTTTGCTGTATGTCATTCGCCCCCGCGGGACATCACAGTATTTTTTATCTTTTAAGGCGGGCTGTCCTCGGATTACCTCTTGCCATTTATCAGCGTGCATAAAGGGATAATCTGAAATTCCTCTGTAATCAGGTTCGACCAATTCTTTAAACAAAAAGATTTCATTTCCAAGCACCCAAAAAATAGCGGTAAAAAATTTATCGTTTCCCATTTTATACCTCTCATTTTCAAGTTTTTTTAATTTTAATCTTTTGTGCCTTGATTATGGCTTTTCCGTTCTTTTCTTCATTATAAAATGTTTGCGCGTCAAAAACTGTCATTTCGTTGAAAAATTCAAATTCATTAGAAATTTTATAATTTATAAGGAGTCTAAGTTTTCCAAGGATATTGACATACTTACGTTGATAAGCAACTGAAAACTCTATATAATTTCTAATATAAATTAGATTTTATAATGAAAAACGGAGGTTTCAATGTCCATAGGCAAGCAAGCTAAAATTTTAACGACACGGCAACAAGACATCGTTTTGAAGCATATTGACACGACCCGCCATTCGACCCGAAATCGGGTCATTTTTTTACTTAGCTTCAAAGCGGGGCTTCGTGCCAAAGAAATTGCAAATCTGACATGGTCAATGGTCTGCGATTCAAACGGCAATGTGAGCGATACGCTCAATTTGCCCAATAAAGCCGCTAAGGGGCATTATTCAGGGCGTATTATCCCTTTGCATAAAGATTTAAAAAGGGCTTTGTCGGATTTAAAAGCGAACATAGTCGTTGATGATCTGACGACTGAAAGTGTTATAACAAGCGAACGAAATCGTCATTGTTCGGCTCAAACGATAGTGAATTTCTTTCAAGATTTATATCGGACGATTGGATTTGAGGGGTGTTCGTCACATAGCGGACGACGGACTTTCATTACAAATGCCGCTAAATTTATAGGTCAAACCGGCGGGACATTAAACGATGTCAAAGTTCTAGCCGGTCATTCCTCCTTATCAACGACACAACGCTATATCGAATATAATACGGACGCGCAAAAAAAGATAATTGCAATGATATGATATATATATATTATACGATTTCTTCATTCAAACAGGGGGCTTTTTCTCTTTTGAATAGGCGATCAGTTCGTTGGTAACTTTTTCTATTATCATCGAATTGGGGTCGCCAATTTGAACGGCAGTCATGAAAATGGCTGTTTTTTTTGGTTTAAATTCAGGCATACTTTTTTCAAAAGTTATTGTTCTTCCGTTTATCCGAATTTTTTATTCGTAAATTTTAACGAAAAAAAAATTACGCTCATAATAAGACAGTACGTTTATTTCTTTTGATCACCACAGTGTCGATGTACTTCACAGTCCAAAGTTGGAAATACACATCCGACCTCAATTTTATAAGAAGCCGGATATCAATAAGACGCTGATTGTTTCACCGTTACGGAATGAATGTATAAATAAAAATGGAGTTAAACTCAGAGCTTGGTTGGTATTATTCCGTTCGCTCCTATTACGTTCAATGTGGATTAGTATATTGGATTTCAAATTTAAACCCGTTGAAGACTTTCATAAAGCGATTTCAGAAAAAATAAACAATGTCTCCTTATTTAAAGACCAATGATGCTGACTTCATCCTTACAGAAACAGTAAAAAAAGTGAAATAACAAAAAAAGACTTTTTACAGAGTTCGACTGACTGATTTAATGTGGTCGGTTGGCATTTTGTCGTGACAACTTATAACGATATTGAAATAAAATCAAGTTAATGGATAAAAACTATAATATATTTTGGAAAAAATTACACAGCTAAAGAAAAGTCCATAACAGGCAGCAAATAAATCTATGTAAACATTTTTATTTTAAAACAGCTTTTAACGTAATGCCTTGAAATTAATTGGAGACTTAAGCCCTCTCCATCATTAGATAACTTGTAAGCTATCGCCCATTTACAGACTATTTTAATCGAAAATTCATCATTCAGATTGCACGCTTTTAAGAACGCACTTCTTTAAGTGTTCCGGATTTTATTTATTCAATTTTTTTTCACAAGTCTGTTCTGTTTTTATCTCATAAAGCCTTCAAAATTGTGTTTTATCATGAACTGAGAACAATCCGGTCAAACAAGAATCCTCATAGAGGGATTATAATTTTCTTTGTAAATAAATCATATCCACCAGCTGAATACCGCATTCATATATCGGGTGATTATAATTGTCCGTAAAAAAATTTTTTATACGGTGTGTTCTGACAAAACCTGTTTTTTCATAAAAAGAGATTGTTAAAGGAGTGTCTCCCGTACCAACCTGCAATATGGAATATTTCCCCTTATATTTATCCGCAATAAAATCTATCAAAGCGCTAGCATATCCTTTTCTTTGATATGCCTGCATTGTGGCTATGTTTTTAATTTCCAATACACCTTTGCCTTCGTCCGTAACAACGCATTCGCATTTGATTCCGTCATCATCCAATACATACATCCAACCTCTGTCAAGGTATCGGTCGATCATATCCTCTTGTTCATCAGCTAACAGCAACAAGGAAAGATATTGTTTCTTATTATTTTCAATTTTTTTGATTTTCATGCCTGTTTTACTCCACGTTTTTTTGCCAACCGGCATTTTTTTCATTTTCCATGCATTATTTTTCCAATTTCACCGATATAGTCATAAAAATCAAACAATGATGAATCAAATTTCAGAAATTGGCAACGCCATCAATACAATCACCTCTTAAAACCGGAATGATACGAGAAAAAACACAATTAATAAAAGGACAACAAACCATTCGGTATTTCAATCATTACATTTTTCATGTCTTCATTTTCCCGAACAAATTTTTTGTCTGCCATCTCGCTTTGTCGTATTCTTGCCTGAACGGATCAAATTTAATCGAAAGACATGATTGAATTAAAATCCATATGAATAAAAAACTTTTACTATAGTATAGCTCGATCAAGTCGGAATAAATTTTGTTTCAATGATTTTTGATGATATTTTTAAAAATAAAATCCCTGTTTTTGAAAAACTCGCAAACTTCGGATTTGTCCTTTATGAAGACATTTACGTTTACTCTTGTAAAATTGTTGACGGTCAATTCATTTTCAACGTCCGTGTCGATCCAAGCGGAAAAATTCAGACCAAGGTCATAGATTCAACCACGAAAGACGAATATATCTTGCATCTTGTAGAAGGAACCACCGGTAATTTTGTTGGAAAAGTCCGTACGCATTGTTTTAACGTTTTACAAAAGATTGCCGACAATTGCTTTGAAATAAAAGTGTTTCATAGCGCTTATGCAAATGAAGTCATCCGATATGTCAAAGAAAAATATCAACATGATCCGGAGTATCTATGGTCGAAGTTTCCGGAGAATGCCATTATCCGCCGTTCTGACAATAAAAAATGGTATGCGGTTTTATTAATTGTCGAAAGGCATAAAATCGGTCTGACCGGAAATAAAAAAACAGAGATTATTGATTTAAGAGTCAAACCTGAAGAATTAAAAGAGATCATTGACGGGAAAAAATACTTTTCGGGCTTTCATATGAATAAAAAACACTGGATGACACTTTGTTTAGATGGTTCCGTCGATTTACAGGAAATATTCAACCGCATTGACGACAGTTATCTTTTGGCGAATAAATAGTTTTCAAACTAGAGTTTATCGTTGATCAATAACGAATAAAAGACTGTCATCAATTCGGGAAAAATATTTTCAAAGTTCTTTACCGGTCTGATCCATCCTGATTTTTATAAAGTTTTTTCATATTCCATCAATGACTGAAAGAAATTTTTTTCATTCAGGTATTCAATCTTCATCCGTCATCAAATCAGCCGGAATTAATATATCAAGATTATCTTGATGCCTGATTCACGAAAACATAACTTGATAAAATTGTTTAATTAGGAGAAAATGTTTCAATCAATCCTCAAATAAAACATAAAAAAAGCCCACTTGTACCGCTTTGAAAAAATCTGAAATAAATCGGTCAAATGAATTGTTTATTCTCATCTTCCAGTTTCCAGTACTTAAGAACTGATACAAAGCGGATCTGAACACAATAAAGGATATTAAACGGATTCCTGTAATGGAAAAAATTGTTTTCCGGTTTAACATGGCAACTTGGAAACCATAACGAAGGTTGCTTTCCATAAAACAATGAACAAACATAAAATCATATATAATAAAAAAACAAACCGGTTGTTTTCAACCTGACATAAAAACAAATCTTTCCACCGGATCAAGTCTTTGAAAAAAATCCTTTTCGCAACCGGAAATTTTTCATTATCAATGATAAAAAAAGTGAAAAGGTTTTCCGATTTTGAAAACATGAAAAGTTGTGAAAAACGCCAGAGGATTCCGGCATGACGGATTTCAAGCAGAGGGAAACACATGATATTACCATTGTAGAAATATTCACGTTTTTTTACTTTTATGGGCATAGAGTTTATTTCAAGACGGAGTTTTTATAATGACCTTCAATATTTAAAATATTTTTCAGCAACACTTTCCAAAAATATTTCCGGTGTAAGTAATGAATGTTCCTCAAATATCAAAAGCCACGAATATAGTCCTCTTCTATTTTACCCGAACATCAGGGACAAAATCTGAAATTTCCCGTATAAACAATACTCGAAAAAAAAAGCCTATCGATTTTTCGAAAAGTACGGCATTATCCTTTTTGAACAAAGAATGGCGATAATCTTGATAAGACAAAATATATTTAAAAAACACACATAATCCCCCACTCTCTCCCCCTGAAAAGGCTGTAAACAGCTTTTTAAAAACAAAAGAAAGACTCTGACAATCAATGCGTAAAAATTATTTCCGCTTTTATATGAAATCAAACAAGGTTACGTCGCGATAAAACAATGGTCATAAAAAAACACATCAATACGATTTTCTTTATAAAACCGACTTCTTTATGTCATCGCTTTATAAAAAGTCGTTTTTTAAATCCGCTTTCAAAATAATCACTTTATCAAAAACCACCCCTCCGGAAATCTTCATTCCTGCGATACGAAAAACCGCTTTGATGATCATTACGTAAAGCACTCGTTTCCTTTGACATTTTTACTTTGTCAAAATGGATTCTTCATCTGTAAAACCGTTATCAAAAAAATCATTCAAAATATCTCAAATCTCATGTTACTTTTTTAATAAGCACATCAGTTGAACCATTTATTTTAAAGCTGTTTTTTCATGTTGAAAATGTACCATTACGCCAAGCCGGGAAACACGATATTAACAAACGGGTTAAAGAGTATAAGATCAAGCGGTTGTAATCTGCAGTCCTATACTCTCAGAGCCGGCAGCAATGATCCTGAAAAGATTTTCAATTGGCTGGAAAGTACTTTTGACGGGCGAAGCAATTCCATATCTTGTCTGACGGAAAGGATCATCTGGCAAGGAAATGACAAAGCGCTTGAATTCATAGCAAAAAATTATGAACTGTTTTCCTTTGATTTGCAACGGTTGGTGAACGACGGCATAGTTTGCGCCATTTGGTGTAAATACGCTTCCGATGTCGGCGGATATAATGAAAAATTTAAAAAAGTGAATCTGAACGAAGTCGATTTTTCCCCCTTGCCTTGGCAAAAATGCAACAGCAAACAAAATTTATTATTTGGCGTCATCCGGCATTATATGCTTGTTTTGAAAAACGGCTATATTCCTCCAAAATACATAAACAGAGAAAATGACAGTCATATCATTTTTAGCTGAAATACAGAAAATACATACACTTCAAACATTTATATAAATTTTCTTATCAAAAATCAGCGTGCTTTTCACCAACCTTTGAATAATCGAGGCTCTTATTCCAAATAAAGCGTTTTTCATCTTGACTTAAAGTCAACTTCAAATATTAAACTTCCTCTAAAACCCCTCTTCCAATATAGAACTGCAAAGCAATGAATATGAATGAATTTTACAAACTTGTTATTGTCCTATTATCTCTACTCATCCCACACTCTGTCCAAGCTAACGGAAACAATGAAATGATTAAATTGACACTCAACAACCGCGAAGTAATTATCAATATGCAAAACAATCCTGCAAGCCAGCAATTTTTGGAAATGCTTCCGTTGAAACTGGAGTTCACCGACTTTGCCGGAAAAGAAAAAATAAGCCGCTTTCCTCGTCCGGTTGATCTAGATAAAGCGCCAAGGGGAATGATTGCCACTGCAGGAAAAATGTTTATTTACGCTCCTTGGGGGAATTTGGGGATCTTTTATAAAGACCACAGTAACACCCCTGATGAAAACCTGATTGAATTGGGGGAAATTAAAAGCGGTTTAAATTATATAGCAGATCAAACGGGTGGCTTTACCGCTTATTTGGAGCTTATCAAGCGGTAACGTCTTGCGGAAAGTGTTAATCGTGAAAGCGGCAAATGTTTAAAATCTGAGCTCTTGTAAAGGGGGACTCGCAATGATGATTGTCAATAAAAAATCATAAACAATACAGATTATTACCTGATTTACTTTTCATATAAAAAAACATTGTATTGATTTCATCTTTTTATAATTATAATAAAAAACTGATTTAATACGCTTTGACAAGAGTTCCTTCTTGTTACCGGTAATTATTTGGGGGAAAGTATGACGCAACAATTGGATATCCGTCTAGAACCTCTTACGGACGCCGATAAAAAAGAATTCAAGAAAAAAATACAGGAAGCTTTCGGGATTGCTCTCATGAAGGAGTTCGGTGCGACCGAAACCATTCCCAGCGATACAGAGCTTGATGAAGCGTTTGCCTGCAAAGATAATGAAGTCTTTTGCATTTTTAACGGTTCCGAAAAAATCGGCGGAGCAGTCATTCGCGTTGACAATAAAACATTTTGCAATTCTTTAGAGTTCTTTTTCATTTATGCCGGACGACATAGTGCTGGACTGGGAGTGGCAGCATGGAAGGCTATAGAAGAAAAATATCCTCAAACAAAAGCATGGGAAACCGTTACTCCCTATTTTGAAAAAAGAAATATCAACTTCTATGTCAATAAATGCGGCTTTCATATTGTTGAATTTTGCAACCAACATCATGCCTGTCAAAACAAACATTATGTTCAACAAAACACACCTTCCCATCCGGGAACGGAAGAATTTTTCAGATTTGAAAAAGTGATGAAACAGGAGATCGCGTAAAAGATCTTCGCGTTGATTGTTGTGCTGTGTATTGTAAAAAAGGCTTTTTCTGAATCACCAAGGGGGAGATATGGAAAGATTTTGGTCTAAGGTGGAATATTTACATAAAACCGTTAAAAATAAAAACATCATAATAAAAGGCACAAAAAGTTATTATTCCAATGCTTGGAGCGAAAATTTTGAAGATTATGTCGTACGTTACCTTTACGGAGACGAACACAGTATAAAAAACTGGAAACCTCAGTGGCATATCGACCGGCTTTATATTGGAAATTATGTTTGTATCGGCGCTGAAACAATCATTCTAATGGGAGGCAACAATACACACAGGAACGATTGGTTTTCAAATTATCCTTTTATGGAAAACATCTTGGACAGCTATCGACACAAAGGCGACACAGTCATTCAAGACGGTGTGTGGATTGGAATGCGCTCTATGATTTTGCCGGGAATAACACTGGGCGAAGGTTGCGTCATAGCTGCCGGCAGCATTGTTACCAAAAATATTCCCCCTTATTGCATTGTCGGCGGGAATCCTTCAAAAATAATCAAAAAAAGATTTGACGACGATCTGATCGAACAGCTTTTAAAACTCAAAATCTACGACTTGACAGAAGAACAAATCGATAAAATTCTTCCCGCCCTGTGTTCAAATGACATCTCTTTGTTAAAACAAAAAATCAGCTCCCTTTCCGGCTGAAACACTCTTCCAGCTTACATTTTCCAACCAATCCGATTGTTCTTATAACGGAAGATCCTTTGTCCTTATAAAAAAGCCGGCTTTATGACCGGTTCCGTATTGTTTGCATTTTAACCTGTCTTCAGGCAGGAAAAAGGTCTTTCGAATAAAAACAGACTTCTTGTGATCGTGGTTTCCATCTTGATACTGACCTTATTTTTATGCCTTTCAGCATTATTCACACTTTTCCGTCTTTTTTACAGGCTTCATCATCGGAATACCTCCGCCCCTTTTTCCCTCATCAAAATCAACAAGGCATTCCAGAATAGAAAAAAACAAAACTCTCCAGAAAACAAATTAAAAGACGATACGCGAAAAAACTTTACTCGATACAACAGTCGACCGCTTTTTTAACAAAAGCCTTCATTTTTTCCAGAGCGCCTTCCTTTTTAGGTTCTACCTCAAAAACAGGCTCCGCTTTTTCCTCGGGAAAACGATCTTGTCGTTCCGGTAGGCTTTCCTCTCTTTTATCTTCAATCCACTTTAAGTCCGTCGTGTCCAATATATTCATATTCAGACCCCAAAAAAGACAATACAGCTCATAAGAACGCGAAAAAAGCTGATACGCCTCTTCTTTATTTCCCAAACTTTGTTGTTTCGTTCCGACTTCCATCAATCGCATTGAAGACGATAATAAATGCTTTGATATGCACCAAACCTCCCCTTCATACTGTGGAATGATTTTTTGCATCAATGTTTTTCTTAATTCCCGTATGTTTTCAACCATATCATAAAATGACGTCTTTTCCGTTTTCGCACCGCTGAAAACCAAATGCTCTTCAATCGAAATCAGATTCATAATCGCTATCGTCAAATCTTGATCCGACGAAAGGTCTTTCGGATTGATTTTTTTAGCAGCATCAATTCTTTCTATAAATTCTTTAATATCTTCCGCTTTTTTCATAACCGGCTCTCCTTAAAGGGAAATGGGGAAATAAGTAAAATAAACACTCGCAATCAACAGCCACACGACAGGCAATACGACTTTTTCAAACGGAAAATGAGCATGACCGTTATTTCTGGCTTTCATCCATTGATACAATTTCTGAGAATAAATAAATAAAGCCATACCTAAGAGCGTACTGAACAAAATCGGATCAAGATAAAAGACATTCCAAATGACCACCGGTGTATAAACAACTTCTCGAATATAAATAAAACCGATCGTCCCGACGCAAAGCAGCATCAATAAAAAGTCCCTGCCGCGAAAATGCCAACCTTTTTTATCAAAAAAAAGAATCGTCCAATACCCCAATAATGTCAACAATGCGCCCGCCCACAAGCCGACTACGGCATCGGGCACTCCCAATTTTCTGGCGATCCCCAACGAAGCCCCTATCGCCACAGTGCAAACGGCGCAGGCGGGATTCGCCAAAACCGCCGAAGAATATGATAAAAATGCTGTCAAAAATAAAAACAATCTTTTCATAAAAAGCCTCATGAATATTTTGTCCGCCTGATAAAACAGGATAGCTTTCACCAACAAAGTATCCATCTTTTTTTTACAAGCAAAACAACATGACATAAACCAGAAAAACAAAAATTTTCACACATCATAAAAAAATATGCAAAAATCCATGTAAACAATCATTATTTGCCTTTTGTGAAAACAATCTTGTCCCGAATCATTAATACACATTAATACGATAAAATTTCTTCAAACGACTTGAATTTAAAAAACAAATGATGACGGGCTTCGGGAACAATCTTTATTTTGTCTCCATAAAACGCCTTTTGGTTTTCCAAATTAAAGAACGGTTCGTTCTGTGAAAACAAAGCTTTGTTAAAATCGTTCCGGATCAAATGCTTATGCGTTTTATACAATCTTTTTAAAAAGGACAACTCGTTTTCACAACTGTCCACACTTCTCTGAGACTGATAATAATTGTAATCTTCAAACTCTTTTTGCGTCAAAACCATATAGCGACGTCTGAAATCCAAATAGTTTTCCGCATTAACCGATTCCAAAACCCTTACGACAGCGTTTGACAAGCCCAAAGATTCATCAAATAAAAAAGGGTTGCCGTTGATTGCAATTTGTTGATTGATGCGGGAGAAAGATCTTGCAAGCAAAGAAGACATAAACACACCCGCAGAATAAGCGATCACATCAATTTCAGAGTACTTTGAAAAGTCGAAAGGAATAATCAAGTTATCGTAATCAAATAAAATCAAGACATCATGCAAAATGTCTTTCATCGGCTGGAACTGATTTTCATCACACCCCCAACCTGAAAAGAAAACAATCAATTTTGAAGATTTATTGTTGACGTAATAACTTTTCATTTTTCCCTTCTTGATCCGATCCGGAAAACGCTTGTAAAAAAAGTAAATCGGAAATTCCTTTCACCCGTAACATTCTCAAGATGATACGATATTCATAAAAGACTTTAAAGCGAAAGACCTTTGTCATACAATCGTTTTTCAACAACATTTCCATATTTGACAATCCGCACAAAAACATTTTCCGATACAGCCGGCCCCCTTTCAACAAACCGTTTAAATTGCAACGGTTTCTTTTACTTCGATAAATGGGAAATGACAACCTGCTGAAAAGATGTTCTTACAGACCGATATTCGTTTCAACCATGCTTTCGGCGCTCAATTTTAAAGAAGCTGACCGCCACTTCTGAAATCAAAAAGATCCGGACTGCAGATCGCGCCCGTTTTCAGACAATCGGATAAAGAAACAAGACGTTAAATGATGTTTAAGAACTTCCATACCCAAATACACCCTCAACAGCCGCATTAATCAAAACCGCCGTTTTTGCGCTTTTATCATTTTCAAAGCTTTTTATCACATCGAAAAAATTTAAAAATAAAAAATCTTGACTTAAAGTTGACTTTAACATGTACCCTGAGGGAAACTATTATAAAGGCTATGATGATGACACGTTATGAAAATCTTACTTTCGATCAGGAAAGAGCTTTATACGCTTTGAAAACAAAAACCGTCTCAAATTGTAATTTCCAAGGTGAAGCCGATGGAGAATCCCCCCTAAAAGAATGCAGGAATATCAAAGTTAAAAACTGCCTGTTCGACCTTCGTTACCCTTTATGGCATTTGAAAAACGGTTTGATCGAAAATTGTTCGTTTACGCAAAATTCCCGCGCCGCTTTATGGTATGACCGCAAAGTGAAATTGATTGATTGCACTTTGTCCGGAATTAAAGCCTTGCGTGAATGCGTTGATTCCGAAATTTCAAACAGCTTCATTAATTCGCTTGAATTTGCTTGGTTCTGTAAAAAATTAACGCTGGACAATGTTCGTTTGGACTCTGAATATCCTTTCTTGAGAAGCGAACACATGAATATTTCTCGATTAACCATGAATGCAAAATATTCATTCCAGTATGTTAAAAACACAAGACTGAAAAAAAGCATTTTAAACACAAAAGACGCTTTTTGGCATGCTCGGGACGCCGTTATTGAAGATTGTGTCATTTCCGGAGAATATTTAGGTTGGTATTCCAAAAATTTAAAATTCATTAATTGCAAAATCATCGGAACACAACCTTTGTGTTATGCTCAAAATCTTGTTTTGGAAAATTGTGAAATGATTGATACCGATCTTGCTTTTGAATATAGCGATGTACGGGCGAAAATAAAAGGTTCCCTGACAAGCGTAAAAAATCCGGAAAGCGGACGAATACAAGCGGATCACATTGATGCGATCATTATTGACAGTTATCATCATAAGAATTCTTCGTGTCAAATTATCGAAAATGAGAAAGTTTCTTCCTGAGATTTCCCATACCGTTGCAAGAATAAAAAAACGGACAAGAAAAAAATGTCTGCTTGAAACATTGTACTTATGAGGAGACACAACATAGAAATATTTAAAAGGCAGAACGTTTCTTCTTTAAGCAAGGATTTAACTAAAAAAAACCATACACCGTCAGACTTATCGCAATACCGCACATCGTTTTGCGTTAAAGCGATGTTCGATTCATGTAACAAGCCTTTTTGTCTGAGATGTTTCCAAATGCCTCCGATCTTTCCTGCGCATTTTTCCAACCGCATTGAAAATGCTTTCATATATATCATATATATAAGGTCATTTGTCTTTACGTTAAATGCCGTTTCAATCTTTTCCTTTCAAAAGAACGATAAACCGGCGACATACCGGTTTTCAGGGACTTCATGAACCTTTTCTGTTATTAAAACATACTTCGGATTCAAACGTACTCCGTTTCCTCGTACAATTCTTATGAAAAGCATAAACTTTCCAATGCATTATTCTAGGCAGTCGCTCATACGTTATGATCTTTATCCTTACAAAAAACGTTTTGGGCAATCCTCCATTCATCCTTTTTTTCAAGCCGACATTTCCGCACCGCAATCCCGTCTTTTTGGCATAAAGGGAATACCATAAAAGAAAGCATCCTTTTTCACTTTTTCAGGACGCTTCCTTTATTGTATCAGGGCAATATTTTTACAGCTTTAATCCAATCACGCACACCTTCGGTTTCATTTCCATATCCGACCCACGCTTTTTCTGAAACCTTACACCCTTTGCATTGAACACTCAGATCGCGAACCGTATTTTGAACACCACCGCCGCCATGCGTAATAAATGGAACGACTGTCTTGCCGTTCAAATCATATTGCGCTAAAAAACTGCTGATATGAGGCGTTATCGTCCCCCACCAGTTCGGAGATCCTATGAATACGACATCGTATTGACCCATATTATCAACCTGTCCTGTCAATACAGGACGAAAACCCGCCTTGATTTCCTCTTGCGCCTGCTTTGTCATGTCCCGATACGATTCCGGATAAGCATGATTTGATTTTATTTCAAACAAAACCCCTCCCGTTTCCTGCCGGATTGCTTCAGCGACAGCTCTCGTATTCCCGCTGTAAGAATAATAGGCAATCAATATCTTCGGTTTTAGTGTATCCATATCCGTTTCTCCTTTTACATCCTGCGCCAAGGCAAAAGATGTTAAACATATCAAGTTTATCAGAATAAAAAATTTCACAAGATGTTTTTTCATTTCAACTTTTCCTTTTAAAGCACTTTTTCAGCCTATCCCTTAAAGTTAACTTTAAATCAAGCGTTTTTTTTCTTGACTTGAAGTCAACTTTAATATGTACCTTTAAAAAAAAGATCAAACAAAAGAGGAAAATATGAAAAAATCCGTTTTATTGTTTTCAGTCTTCATCTTAATCGGCTTTTTCGCATTTCCGTTTTTCTCTTTGATACAAGAAAAGGGGAAAAGCCCTTCTAAAAAAGAACTTAGCTCTTTTCAAAAATTATCCTATTTTAAAAACGGTCGGTTTCAAAGCCCTAAACCCATGCCTCTTCCGGTAAAAAAAGAATATTCCGACAAAGTCAGTTTACTAAAATTGTTACTTTCCGATTCTCACGGCCCTAAAAAACCGATAAAAATGCAAAAACCGGATTTTTCACAGCAACCTGAAAACAATACCGTTTATTGGCTGGGACATTCTTCGGCAATTCTGGAATTATCGGGATTAAGAATAGGCATTGATTTAGTCTTTGATAATGCCTCTCCCGTTCCGCGCACGGTGAAAAGATATCAAGAGGCTCCGATCAAGCGTCAAAATCTGCCGGAATTCGATTACATTCTGATCACGCATAATCATTACGACCATTTAGAGCGCAAAACTGTTCAATCTATAAAAAAAGGTCATTTTATCGTTCCTTATGGAATGAAGACGACTTTAATTCACTGGGGGATCTCTCCTGACAGAATTACGGAAACAGGATGGCGCGAAACACTTGAAGAAAACGGTATAAAGATAACTGCGACAGAAGGAGTTCATTATTCTTCCAGAGGTCTGTTCGACAGAAATAAAAGCCTGTGGAACTCCTATATCATTGAAACGCCGCATCAAAAAATCTTCTGGGGCGGAGATTCCGGTTACGGTCGACACTTTTCAGAAATCGGGGAAAAGTTCGGACCGTTTGATTGGGTCGCTTTAGAAATTGATGCTTGGAACAAAGATTGGTCTACGATTCACTTGTTTCCGGATCAAGCCGTGCGAGCGGCGCGGGATTTAAAAGCAAAACGATTGTTGCCGATCCATTGGGGCGCATATGATCTTGCTTGGCATCAGTGGGACGTTTCCATCAGGAAAGTGGTCGAAGAAATAAAAAATTCCGCCATTGAACTGATGACTCCAGAAATGGGGCAAAAATTGATCCCCGGTGTAACAAAAACCAGTCATTGGTGGAAAGAATCACCAGAAACAGGCACAAACACACCTTGAAATCCAACCCGATCCGTCAAATATATATCCTAAAAAGGTTCCAGCGGTTTTATTGAATGTCTTTGACTTCAAAACCGGCTTGTTCAACCGCTTGTCTCAACACATCGTCGGCAACGGGTTTGTTCGTTTGCACTTGAGCCGTTTTAGAGGAAAGATCCACAGAAACATGATCGACACCGTCAATTTCTTTAAGGGCTTTTGCAACAAAATTTGAACAATGTTCGCACTTCATTCCTTCTATCATAATATTTTTTTTCATATCGTTTCCTTTCTGATCGTAAGATTTATTTGAAAAACGTTGTAGCCGCAAAGCGTTCAAAACAACACAAACGGAACTGAAGCTCATAGCGCCTGCGGCAATCATCGGATTCAGCGACAAGCCGTTAATGTGATAAAAAACACCGGCGGCAACGGGAATGGCAAGACTGTTATAAAAGAAAGCCCAAAAAAGGTTTTCTTTTATATTGCGCAAAACCGCCCGCCCTAAAGACAAAGAAAAGACAAGATCGTTTAAATCGCTTTTCATCAAGACGACATCGGCACATTCCAAAGCGATATCCGTTCCCGAACCGATAGCAATTCCGATATCGGCTCTTGACAAAGCGGGAGCGTCATTAATACCGTCTCCAGCCATGGCGACTTTTTTTGACGAGTTTTGCAAAAAACGGATTTTGTTTTCTTTGTCCTGAGGCAACATTTCACTGGAAAAATCATCCACGCCGATCTTTTTAGCAACAGCCGAAGCGGTCTTGTGATTATCCCCTGTCAAAAGAATAACCGAGATCCCCATCCGTTTTAACGTCGATACAACAGATTCCGCTTCTTTTTTTACAGGATCCGCAACACCTATTATGCCTAACACCTCTTTTTCCCGCACACAATACAAAACTGTTTTCGCATCTTGAGCCAAAGAGGACTCCAAATCTTCAAAATCTCTGGCAATTCCGGCATCTTTTAATATTTTTGCATTTCCTATACGGCAAAACACACCATTGACAAATCCTCCGATCCCTTTTCCTTGCATTTGTTGGAAATTATCGACAGGATAAGTTTTAACTTCATGCTGTTTTGCATAATCCGCGAACGCCGCCGCAAGCGTATGCTCCGACATTTTTTCCAAAGAAACCGCCGTTTCCATAATTTCTTCATTTGACGCCCCGTTGACGCTAAGAATATCCGTTACACTTGGTTTTCCTTTTGTAACAGTCCCCGTTTTATCTAAAACAACACAATCAATACGTCCCGCCATTTCCAGCGCGGCGGACGATTTAAACAAAACGCCTTGTAAAGCAGCCCTTCCCGAACCGACCATAATAGCGGTCGGCGTCGCCAACCCCAAAGCGCACGGACAGGAAATCACCAATACGGAAATCCCTTTCGACAAAGCGAAACCGATATCATAACCATTCATCAACCAAAACGTTACACATACCAGACCGATCAACATGACGACGGGAACGAAAACACCGCTAACCCGATCAGCCAATCGAGCAATCGGCGCTTTTGAAGAAGTCGCTTCATCAACCAGACGTATGATCTGAGCCAACACCGTATTCTGTCCGACTTTGTCGGCGCGCATTAAGAAATACCCCGCTGTATTAATGGAAGCCGCCATCACCGGATCACCCGCCGTTTTTTTGACAAGCCTACTTTCTCCCGTCAAAGCGGATTCATCCAAAACGCCTCGACCTTCCAAAACAATGCCATCCGCCGCCAAACGTTCCCCTGTCTTGACAACGACCGTATCCCCCTCTTTCAAAGAATCCAAAGCGATAACGCTTTGAACACCGTTACGGACGACCGTTGCCGTTTGCGGCGCCAATGTCGTCAAATGTTCCAATGCCGCATTCGCTTTATTTTTAGCTCCGTTTTCCAAAAAACGCCCCAACGTGATCAATGTTAAGATCATAGCCGTTGATTCAAAATAAAGCTCTGGAAAAATCTGTCCGGCATTTGAAGAAAAAACATCCCTGTAAAGAACTGCCGCACTGAAAATAAAAGCCGCTCCAGCTCCCAAAGCGACCAGTGAATCCATGTTCGGCGCTTTATGAAATAATGAAACGCATCCCTTTTTAAAATAATCAAAATTAAGGAAAACAACACATGAAGCGATTAAAAACTGTATTATGCCTGTCGTTTGCGCACTCATTTTTGATGCCATTGCCGCGTAAAAAGGAAAATTCAACATCTTTCCCATGGAAAAAAACATCAAAAACAATGTTAATATCATGCTGGCAATCAATCGGCATTTTAAGTCTTTTCGATCCGGATCGTCAGAGCTTTTTGAAAAAGAAGACGATTCTATAAAGGCTTCATACCCCGCTTTGCGGACACTGTTTATAATATCCTGTTCGGACAATGCCGTTTCATCATATAAAACAAGCATACTGTTTTTCAGTAAATTCACACTGACATCTTGAACTGCGGGCAAAGAATCAACCGCTTTATAAACTCTGGCACTACACGCGGAACAGCTCATTCCGGAAATATTGAAGGATTGTTTTTTCATTTTTTTTCCAAACTCTGTTTCATTAAAAACAGTTTCGCCCTATCATTTCCTTTTTGCAAGAACGCACTTTTTCCATACATACTGTCTGAAAGGATACTGTAAAATGGCAGCTATAAGAAAAAAAAACACCGACACACAAATTCATTGCCCTGTCGCTACAACAATCGGTCTGATCGGAGGAAAG
>CALXOZ010000015.1 GCA_944390195.1 uncultured Alphaproteobacteria bacterium | reverse complement strand
AGACTTTGTTTGAAATGAAATATTTATCCGTCAAACCGGCACGCCAAAGCGGATTAGCGTAAAGAATCTGGAATGACACCTTGCTTATAAAAGGCGAAACTTTTCCATTATCCGCCTTCATTTGCATTTTAACTTTAAAGGAACGATTCGTTACATATGAAATAAATGGACACAACCTTTTTTTCATCTTAAACAAGACTTGTTCATTTCATTTAAAAACGTATAGAAACCCTGACAAAAAAGAAATGACTTCCGAAAAAGGGCATTTCTTCTATTAAAAAAAGCGGGAATAACACACGAAAAAAAGGGGAAAAAGTTCCCCCTTTTTTTTATTATTAATTCGTTTCAGCTTTATTTTTCTTCCGTAACATCATCGCCGATCATTTTTTGAGACAACAACCCTGCTTTTTCCCGTATATGCTGTTCGATTTCTTCAGCGACCGAAGGATTTTCACGCAAAAAAGCGCGCGCGTTTTCACGCCCTTGCCAACGTTCCCCTTTGTAAGACAACCATGCTCCGGATTTTTCAATCAATCCCGCTTTGATCCCTAAATCAATCAGTTCACCCGTTTTCGATATCCCTTCACCATAGATAATATCAAACTCAACCGTTCTGAAAGGAGGAGCGACCTTGTTTTTCACAATTTTAACAGTTGTATTATTCCCAATAGTTTCATCTTTATCTTTTATCTGGGCTCCGCGACGGATTTCAATACGGACGGAAGCATAAAACTTTAAAGCGTTTCCCCCTGTCGTCGTTTCGGGATTGCCGAACATGACACCGATTTTCATTCTCAACTGGTTGATAAAAATAATCAGCGTGTTTGAACGTGCCACCGAAGCCGTCAATTTCCGCAAAGCTTGAGACATCAGGCGCGCTTGCAATCCGACATGGGAATCTCCCATTTCACCTTCCAATTCGGCTTTAGGAACCAAAGCGGCAACGGAATCCACAACTAAAACATCAATAGCCCCCGACCGAACCAGCGTATCGGCAATTTCCAAAGCCTGTTCCCCTGTATCGGGTTGAGAAATCAACAAATTGTCAATGTCAACCCCCAACTTTTTAGCATAAATCGGATCCAAAGCGTGTTCCGCATCAATATAGGCGCATTTTCCCCCCGCCTTTTGAGCTTGAGCAACAACATGTTGCGCCAACGTCGTCTTTCCAGAACTTTCTGGACCGTAGACTTCGACAATTCTGCCTCTAGGCAACCCCCCTATCCCCAAAGCAATGTCCAACCCCAACGATCCGGTTGAAATTGCCGGTATTTCAACAGCGTTTTCCCGTTGCCCCAAGCGCATGATCGACCCTTTGCCAAATGCGCGTTCTATTTGACTTAAAGCTGCGGCTAATGCTTTTTCCTTATCCATCGTTTTTTTATCCACCAAATGTAAAACTGTTTGATCCATATTCAATGCCTCTTTTATTCCATAAAAATCCGTCAAGAGCAACATTGTAAAAAATGTACCATATCCGTTCTTGGATTAAAACAAAAAAATAAGAACAAAACAAAAACGCTTACCCTCTTCCCCGCTTTAAATTCATCATTGCTTGAACAAGATTTGCCTCCCGTTCTTTTTTATGTGCCTTATCTTTCATTTCCCGACCGTATACGAACAAATCCCGATAAGAATCATCACGCTTCAATCCCCTTTGTTCGCGTGCGGTGTTTACACTTTCAGCCAATCGGATCGCTTTTTCATCAACACGCAATTTCATCGGATCGTTCAATACATCCACACAATCCGCCCAATAGCATTTCCCTTTAGCGTCCGTACAAATGGCGCGCACTATCTGTTCGGAAGACATTTCACGTTTGAAATAACTTGCTGCCTTGCCGTTATTCATATCCGACAAAGCATTCCCCAAACATTCCGTCATAATATACGAGTTTTCATAAATATCCATGATCGCTTTATTTTGATACCACCCTTGAAAAGCGGCTTGCATCATTTTCGAGTTCAACGACGCCTCTTGATCCGCCGCCGCCAACATCGCCTGCGTAATCTTGGGAGCCTTTTTTTCAAGCTCTTTCCATGCTTCGTCATTTCCCCCGTTTTTCATGATTTCATAGCTTACCGCCGCACCGATTGTTTCGGCATCGGCTTCTTTCGCACGACTGACTTTAACGGCATCGCGCAAAACAAATTCATGATGGGATGCGGGAATGCCTTTTGCATGTTGCTGGATATGCCGACATTCATGAGCCAATGTTTCAATCAAAACGCCATCTGGACAAGAGGAGTTCAAATATATTGTTTTATTTTCGGGGCAAACGAAACCGCTCATTCCGGACATGAGCATCATCTGCAATTGATACCCTTGGTCGGCAGCCGTATTCAAAACATCCCTTCCGACAGATGAATATTGTGCAACCGTATTGATTAAAAAAGCGAAACGGTTGCGCGTTTCTTCCGAACTGGAATGCAAGTCAAACGGGACAAGCAACTCTTGTTTTTCGTATTTTTCAGACATCGCCTCCTCCTTTGTTCTGTTAATATGTTTTTTGCCCGAAGCTGATAAATCTGGGATTTTTCAGTTCCGGTTTCCGATATGTCAAAATTTCTTTTTTTTCAGCATCATAGACCTCTCCGCCCGCCGCTTTTAGAACAGCATGAGCCGCAGCGGTATCCCATTCTTTCGTCGTATGACAACAAGGATAGACATCGGCTTTTCCAGCGGCGATCAAACAAAATTTCAAAGAACTGCCACATGGATAATGTTCCGCTATTTTCAATCCCTTTGTCATTTCCGCTATGATCGCTTCATTGCAATGAGTGCGGCTGTTTAACATTGTATATCCTTGATCCGGAATCAAACGGGTTTTCAGCAAAGTTTTGGTGTTATTCTTTTCTTGGTAAGCGCAATCAGGGGTCGCCGTATAATAAAGCGTATCTGAAAAAGGAACATAAACCATTCCGAAAACAGGCATCTTTCCTTCAATCAAAGCAATGTTAACTGTAAATTCGCCGTTTTTTTTCACAAAATCAGCCGTTCCGTCAATCGGATCAACCAACCAAAAGTAGTTTTGTGTCAAATCCCCGATTTCTCCGGCGGCGACATGTTCTTCTCCGATAATGGGAATATCCGGTGTCAACTGTTGCAACCCTTCAAAAATGATCTTTTCAGCATTCATATCGGCTTCCGTTACAGGAGAAGCATCCTCTTTTTCATAAACGGCGAAATCTTGATGATAAACATCCAGAACAGCTTTTCCCGCCTGCTTTATCAATGAAATCAAAGCATCGACTTTAAAAAAATAAGCACTCATTCATCCTCCGAAAATCTGTTTCACCTTTTCGCCAAGTTCTTTCAAAGTAAACGGCTTGGATAAAAAATAAAAATCCGGCATCGCTTTGATTTCCCCGCGGGCGGCTTCTTCGGAAAATCCCGAAGTCATAAGAATTTTAGTGTAAATGCCTTTTTCACGCAAGCTTGAAGCCAATGACAAACCATCCATACCGGGCATAATCATGTCGGTAATCAACAAATCGAAACGCAGTCCTTCTTCTATTTTTTTTAAAGCCTCTTGGGCACACGAACAATCAAAAACGGTATATCCTTTAGAACTCAACGCCTTGCGCGTAACCGCACGCACGGCATCTTCGTCTTCCACCAGCAAAATGACGCCTGAACCGCTCAAGTCTTGCAGGTGTGGGGGAACAGGTGTCAACGGTCTATCTTGGGCAAAGAAAAACTGCAATTGTTCTCCTGATTTCGGAACATCGGGTTTAGCCCGAACAAATTTGGAAAGCTGATACGCTTTATCTTCCAAAGGAGAAACATCTGAATCCGAAACATCTGTCAAACGGCGCACATCCTCTTGAGCATGACGTGGCAGATAAAGCGTAAAAGTCGTCCCGACATTCAAAACGCTTTTAACACTGATGTATCCTCCCGATTGACGTATATTCCCATACACCATCGACAATCCAAGCCCCGTCCCTGAATCAACTCCGCATGATTTCGTGGAAAAAAACGGTTCGAATATGTGCTGTAAATCTTCTTCATCAATTCCGCATCCCGTATCGGAAACATCAATCACAACATATTCTCCGGGAATAATTTCTTCGGAACCGATATACATGCCCGCCGGAAACTTTTGATAATGTGTCGATATTGTAAATTCCCCCCCGTCAGGCATGGCATCTCGGGCATTTACCGCAAGATTGACAAAAACCTGATCAAATTGCGTCCGGTCGACACGGATAAATCCTAAATTATAACCGTTTTCAATTTGAACTTTGACTTTATTACCTAACAACCGCTTGAGCATATGATGCAATTCTGCAAACATATCCGTAACATCCAGATATTTCGGGCTTAACGGCTGTTTCCTTGAATATGACAACAACTGACCGACAAGACTCGCTGCACGATTGGCACTGTAATGAACATTCATTAATTCCGTAAAATCGGGATCAGATGCCGGATGCGTTTGTAATAACAGTTCCGTCGATCCGATAATAGCTGTCAACAAGTTGTTAAAATCGTGCGCTATACCTCCCGCCAACTGACCGATCGCTTGCATTTTCTGAGCTTGAGCAAACTGCATCGACAACATCCGGCGTTCCGTATTATCAATAAAATAAACAATAAAACCGGAAACATCCGGAGCCCCGTCTTCATCTTCTTCAATTGTCGGAGTGATATACACGGCGGCAAATTTTTCCTGTTCCGTTTTCAAACGGACTTCCGCATGGACACGCGACAATCTTGCCGTTACAACCTTCGCCATCTTGTCTTTCAGTTCAGCCCAATCGTCGGCATCAATGCAATCGTCCAAAGAAACACCGATCATTTCTTCCCGCTGACGCGAAAACATCTGGAGCAACGTCGAATTTATTTCCGTAACATTATTATTTTTATCCAAAAAAGCCATACCGACAGGAGATTCCGAAAATAAACGGGAAAAACATAATCCGGATTCTTTTACAGGATCATGTCCCCGACTGCGAACGGATTTAACATCACGGATAACACAGGCACGCAACATCGTTTCTCCGTTTTCATCATAAACGGCATGAGTGACAAACGCGCAGAAAAAGCTCCCCGTTCGAGTACGGAATGTTAATTCTCCATGCCACAAACCGTCCAATTCCGGTAAATCCGTACCGGCTAAAATGTCTGTAAGCTTTTTACCTTTAAGGTCTTGAACATCTCCGTACCCCAACCAATCACAAAAACGCCTGTTCACAAAATGAATGATTCCGCCGGCATCCATTTGATACAAACCGACAGGCAGAATATCTAAAAACTCTGACAATTCCCGCATTTCCCGACGCATGACAACATCCAAAGCCCGTGTCGCTGTAATATCTTGGACACGCCACAACGTTCCAACGCCAAGTTGTTTTATCGAAATCCGGTACCATTCCAAAATACAAGCGGGATCGTTTTTCGTGTTCATCATCAGTTCAACACAAGTCTCGGCTTTGTTGTCGACAGCGGCTTGAAGCTTGGCAACAGCCAATCCGTTTGATTCATCGTCAATGACACGTTTTAAAACGGAATCCAACAAAGAAGAGGATTTAAAAAATTTTTTCCCCGCCGTATTAATATAAACAGGCAATCCGTCTTGCGAAACCAAAGCCAAAGCATCAATTTCATTATCCATCAACGCTTTGACAGTGTCCCAATCTTTGACAAAGCCTCTCAAGCCGAAAAACCTCATCAACCCGCCAATCAGGTTATACGTCATTCCGCCTCCTTTTTCTGTGGCAAAGCCTTGCCTTTCAACTGATACACATATTTTATGACTTCGGCGACTGCCGCATAATGTTCCGTCGGGATCGGAGCGTCAATTTCAACCGATGCGAACAAAGCTCTCGCCAAAGGTGGATTTTCAACGATAGGCACTTCGTTGGCTTGAGCAATCTCCCGTATTTTCAAAGCGATGAAATCCTGACCTTTTGCAACGACGACAGGCGCGTCCATTCCCTCTTGCGGAGCATAACGCAAAGCAACGGCAAAATGCGTCGGGTTCGTTATGACAACAGATGCTTTCGGCACATTTGCCATCATACGCTTGCGCAAACGTTCCATCCGGATGGTACGCAAACGCATTTTGACCTGAGGATCTCCTTCCAATTGCTTATATTCGTCTTTCACTTCCTGCTTTGTCATGCGCTGACGCTTTAAATAAGAAAATTTCTGATAAAAATAATCCGCAAAAGCCATAATGAACACGATTATAACCATTGCCGACAAAATCAACAACAACAGCTTATAAATCAAAGATAAAATTGCATACACATCCGACGACGGCGTATTTAAAATGTCCGAAATACGCGGTTTAACAACCATCCACCCCGCATAACCGACAGCACTTATTTTCAAAACGCCTTTTAACATTTCAAGGATTTTAGCTTTTGTTATAATATCTTTGGCATTTAAGAAAACATTCAACCGTTCCCATTTGATTTCCATTCGTTTGGGAGCATATAAAAAACCGATCTGAACCAAAGCCGAAGCCATAGCCCAAACCAAAAACAACCCTAACGGCATTGATAAAATAAGAAACAAATCCCATGACGTTTCTTTTAACAAATTACGCAATCCTGAAGGATCCAACGCAAATTCATCAGGTCGTTCAATGAACTTAAATCCGACTGCCGTTACTTTTTCCATCATAAACGGAGCCATTCCCCATAACATGATCAAAGCCGCAAACAACATAAACCAGTTACGGACTTCCACGGAAAGAGGAACATTTCCCTCTTTTCTAGCCCGTTCCAGCTTCCGTTCGGAAGCCTCCTCTGTTTTCGAAGATTCATCTTGTTCTTCAGCCATCGTTTCCTACTTGATGAATTGATACATACTTTCTTGAAAAAACGCTAAAAACCACCACATCATCATCGGAAACGATATCATTAAAAGAGCCAATCCCAAATACACCTGCAACGGCATAACAATAAAGATGATGTTTAATTGAGGCATCAAACGCGACATGACCCCCATAGCGGAATACATTAAAACGACCATAACAATGAAAGGAGAGCCGATTTGAAATCCGTACTTGAAAGCCGATCCCAAAGTTGTCGTCAACATTTGCAACATATCTTCTGTAAACAACGCCTGATTCACAGGAAAGACCTGATAACTTTCGACAACCGCTCCTATCATCACATGATGCAAACCGGTAACGACAATTAACAAAAGCGCGCACAAGTTCAAAAAAGCCGTTAAAACAGTCGATTGCACTTTTGTCTGGGGATCCAGTAAAGTCGCATTTGAAAAACTTGTCGCCATGGAAACATTCACGCCGATCAAATCAATTGCCGTCATTAAAAAATACGGGAAAACCCCTAAAAAAACGCCGACTGTTATTTCAATCAGAATTCCTTTGAACAAAAGTAACGCATTGTTTGAAGGCGCTGGCAGTTCATCTTGCAACAAAGGAGTCAATACGACCGCCAGCCCCAAAGCGAATATCAGTCTTATTTTACGCGGTATATAAGTGGAGGCATAGAACGGCATAAACAAAAAAGCGCCACCCAAGCGCGCAAAAACAAATAAAAAATGATATACTTCCGCAAGAACCGATTGTTGCCAATCCATACTCACGCCCCCAAGGCGATGATACGGTCGAACAAGCCGTTCGTAAAGGTACGCAATTGTTCAATCATAAACGGCAACAAAAAAATCAATGAAATAAAAACCACCAGAATTTTCGGGACAAAGACCAACGTCATTTCCTGAATTTGAGTTAATGTTTGCAATAAACTGATCAACAAACCGACAACCATAGCAACCAACAACAACGGTCCCACAACCAATAACAGCGTAAAAATGGCACTTTTACCGATTTCAATCACCATGATTTCAGTCATATGGCACAACCCTGATCAAATAGGCATCTGCATGATTTCCTGATAAGCGGAAATGACTTTGTCACGCACAGCGACGACTGTTTGCAAAGCAATTTCCGCATTCGACACCGCCATAACAACATCTTGCATATCAGCCGTCCCCTGTATTGCTTTCATACTCATCAGTTCCGCATACTTGTTATCTTTTTCCGCCTGAGTAACGACCGAATTCAGCATTGAGGCAAACGATCCTTGAGTATTCAAATGTTCTTGCGCCTCTTGCGAAGAAACCGCTTGTCCGGACATCGCCGCCTGATATGCGGACAGGGCTTTGGATATATCGTTTATCATCACCTTTTTTCCCTATCTCAACGGATTAAATCCAATGTCTTCGACATCATATCCTTTGAAATTGAAATGACGTTCAAATTGGCTTCATACGATCTTTGCGCTTCTTTCATATCCATGATTTCAATCAATGGATTCACATTTGGCAAAAGAACATACCCGTCTTTGTCCGCCGCGACATGATGAGGATCATATTTGCGTTCCAAATCCCCTGCATCGCGGGACACTTTTCCCACCTTGACCAACTCGACACCGCTTTGACGATCCAACTCGTTTTTAAAAGAAACCGTTTTACGACGATAGGGTTGTCCACCGGGGGTTTTAGCCAGAGAATCCGCATTCGCCAGATTTTCGGAAATCACACGCAAACGCTGCGCTTGGGCTTTCATTGCTGAAGCGGCAATTGTTTTACTGATCGTCAAATCATCCATCGTTATTCCTCCGACATTCCTACTTTACCCCTAAAGCCGTTTCCAACAAAGCAACATTTTTCTTAAATAAGGCCGTTACACGTTCATGCTGACCTCGCGTATCATCCATCAAAGCCATTTGTTCTTCCAATACGACACCGTTTTTATTAATATCCGTTTCAAAAGAACGACGCTTTTGTTCTATGGGGAACGTTTCTCCGGCAACGGGGGAAATATGTTTCAAGTTTGTCCGAAGCGCTTTTGTTTGAGCCGACGAATGTTCCAGATGTCGCGGATCCGTACGCGCCAAAGAGACCTGAGCGCCTTGAGACAAAACGTTTTTGAAATCCAGCGGCTTGACATCCGAAGGCATAAAATCCGGCGTGTCGGCATTAGCGATGTTGTCGGCTAAGACGGATTGCCTTTGAGCCAGCCAGCGCATTTTTTCAGCACTCATCCGGAATAACGTCAAACTTTGTAAATCCATATTGCATCCTTTTTCAAAACAGCGCCAGTTATTAAGATAGCATAATTGCTTTTCATTTTTCCAAGCAAAAAACATGCCATTTTTCATTTGCCCTTTTTTCCGTTTCGGCGTACACCTTCTCATCTTTTTTATCAGGAGGTTTTTTCATGCACGCAATCATTCCGGTATTTTTATTAATCCTGTCAAATGTTTTCATGACTTTTGCATGGTACGGACATTTAAAATTCAAATCAACAGCCTTATGGGTTGTCATCTTAGCCAGCTGGGGCATCGCTTTTTTTGAATATTGCCTGCAAGTTCCCGCAAACAGAATCGGACACGAATACTACTCCGCCGCCCAGCTGAAAGGATTGCAAGAAGTCATTACATTAAGCGTTTTCGCTTTATTCTCGATCTATTATCTTGGAGAAAATTTGAAATGGAATCATGTCGCCGGCTTTATCCTTTTGGTCATTGCAGGTATCTTAATTTTTAAAAAATAATGAAAACCATAGAAAAAAAACGCTTTTTCAGTTATGATAAAAAACTTATAATTGAATAAGGAGAATATGCATGAGTCTGTTTGCCATATTTCTAATCGTTTTGGTGATTTTTACTATACTCGCCGGTGTCAAAACAGTTCCTCAAGGAATGGAATACACTGTTGAACGTTTCGGCAAGTATACACATACGTTAAAACCGGGATTGAGCTTGATCATCCCCTTCATCGACAAAATCGGTGCAAAAGTCAACATGATGGAACAAGTCCTTGACGTCCCTTCCCAAGAAGTCATTACAAAAGACAATGCCATGGTTACCGTGGACGGTGTCGTCTTTTTCCAAGTCTTGGAAGCCTCTAAAGCCGTCTATGAAGTCCGTCAGTTGCAAATAGCCATTTTGAACCTTGTCATGACCAATATCCGTACAGTCATGGGCTCTATGGATCTGGACGAATTGTTAAGCCAACGTGATGTCATCAATCATCGCTTATTGGATGTCGTTGACAAAGCCACTGAACCTTGGGGTGTAAAAGTAACGCGTATTGAAATAAAAGACATCACTCCGCCTCGCGATCTCGTAGACGCCATGGCACGTCAGATGAAAGCTGAACGGGATAAACGCGCTCAAATTCTGGAAGCGGAAGGCATGAGACAAGCCCAAATCTTGCAAGCGGAAGGTGAAAAACAATCCGCAGTCTTGCAAGCGGAAGGAAGAAAAGAAGCCGCTTATCGCGATGCCGAAGCCAGAGAACGTCAAGCCGAAGCTGAAGCTAAAGCGACAGCCTATGTTTCCGAAGCCATCGGTAAAGGCAATATCAATGCCATTAACTACTTTTTGGGACAAAAATATCTGGACGCTTTAAAGGAAATCGGAAGTGCGGATAATTCCAAAATCGTTCTCTTGCCGATCGAAGCGACAAATATCTTGGGATCAATTGCCGGTATCGCCGAAATCGCCAAAGAAAGTCTGAAAAAGGAAGATAATTCAACGCAGTCTCCTAAAAACATCTGGTAACATTTAACGGAGGTCATAGATGCCCATAGCAGATTATTGGTGGTGGCTTTCATTCGGAATGGTACTGATGGTACTTGAAATCATCACACCAGGTATTTTTTTCCTGTGGATCGGCATCGGCGCTTTCATTACAGGGTGTGTTGCCGCCGTCTTCCCGGCGGCATCAACCACTCTTTTAGGAGTCGTGTTTGCCGTCTTAAGCATCATTTCCGTCTTGATCGGACGAAAAGTCATCGGAAAACAGCAAGATATTCCCGATACAGGTCTGAACAACCGAGCCGCTCAGTATATCGGACAGATTTATCCTGTCTATGAAGCTATCATTGACGGACGCGGAAAAATTTCTGTCGGGGACACCTTGTGGCAAGCAAGCGCAAAAACAAACATCCCTGTCAATAAATCCGTAAAAGTCATCGGAGTAAACGGGACAATTCTTGAGGTCACACCGATTGATGATGAACCATAAAATACTTACTTCTACAAAAACGGGTTATTTCTGTTTCGCGGGGTTAATTCTTATTTTTATTTTCTTTCCATTAATAAAAACAAGTGTCCCCGCCCCGTTTTGGTTTCAAGAACACTTCTTCAATACTTTAAAAATTGTCGAAAATTTAAAAAAATCCGGTTTTCCTACCTTTGATAACAGTACATTAACCAACGATTTTTCACCTGTCTGGGGAATAATCCTAACCGGTTTGTCCTATGTCGTTGATATTCATTCCACAACATTCTTCATACTGACGCGCGCCATATTGGGTATCTCACTCGGTGCCTCTCTGCTTTTATTCAACCGATTGATTTTCGCCTTAGGATTTAAACCAAAACCTGAAATCCGTTTTCTGGCATCAGCCTTCCTCGCCGCCCTTTTCACTTACATAGCCCTAAACGGATCTGAAACGGCTTTGGCCATTCCATGCTTGTTCCTCAATGCCCTTTGCTTGTTAAAAACGTTACGACATCCTAAAATTTCAACGGCAGCCGTTTACGGATTAAGCATTGTTTTATGTGCTTTTACACGTTTCGATTCCGCCGCTTTCTTTTTAATGGTCTCGCTTGTCTTTTATTTTCAATTCAACGGGCTCAGTCCTGTAACGACAAAAGAATTGCTTAAAATCTTCCTAGGCTTGGGAATAGGCTTGATCCCTTTGATGGTGTGGGCTGATGTCAATCAAACAATCTTTAAAACACCTTTGCCCACGGGACTGGTTAGTTGGACGCAAACCCAAGATCATGCCCCTTGGCGCATCGCTTTACTGTTAATTATCGAACCTATAAGATATATCCGTCAAATTCCAACAGCCATCGCCTTATTAACATTCCCCGTTTTGCTGTTAGGATTGACCGCCTATGTTTCCTTTCCTTGGGGACAGGAAAAAAGAATGCCTTCCGATACGGTCTTTTATTCCTTAATCTGGTACCCCATTCTTTATTTAATGGTTATCAGCGTAATCACATTCATTGCCTTGCCTGAATATGCATTATACCCTCTTGCCATCGGAAGCCCTGTCGCATTATTGTTCGCCGTATGCAGAATTGATGAACAACTGAAGGAAAGAAAACAAGAACAAAAACAGGCTTTGACTGTTTGGCTGATTTTAGGCATTTGTTTTTGCTTGATTACTTTCTTTCTTGCCATACGTCCCCGTTCCGCTTTTTATGTCCCGATTACAAAAACCGTTGCCGAATTCAGCCAACACAATAACGGACTTTATGCAATGGGAACAGGAGCAGGAATCACTTCTTTTATAACCAAACGGGACTTTACGCGTTTAGATGGTTTGGCTCAAAACATGAAAATGTTAACTTTTTTGGAAAGACAAGCCCCTTTGAAAGAAGTTTTTAAACATTATGGCGTCCGTTATTATATTGCTGTCAACCCAAAAGCGGAAAATGGTTGTTATGCTGTAAGGGAACCTGTTCAAAACCGTTATGGTGGCAGTAATAAAGGAAATAGTGATTGGTTGTGTTTTGAACCCGTCTTTTTAAAACAAGCGACCCCTCAAATTAAAATCGGCATATTTGATTTACAAGGTCAATTACCGTAATAAGAAAAGCTGTTTGTATGATTAATTTATACAAACAGCTTTTTCAAAAACGCTAAAGCACTTTATTTCCGCTTGGTCAATAAATTTTTTTTATATTTCGTCATATTGCGCGCAAACCATATTTTCAATCGACGCCCGTAATGAAAAACAATCGCTCCCCATAAAGCGGAAAGAAAAGATCCGCTAATCACGCCCAACCGTATTTCTTGTTGCATCACTTCTCCGGACAAAGCCAATTTGCCAACAAACAAAGCCATTGTAAATCCTATACCCGCGACAACAGCCACTCCATACAAGTCCAACATTGTTACAGTTTTAGGGAAATCGGCAATTTTCAGTTTAACCAACACCCAAGTAACACAGAAAATGCCAATTTGTTTTCCAAAGAAAAGACCGAAAACAATTCCTAATGTTACTTCATGAGTAAACATATCCCATGTTACGCCCCTTAAATACAAGCCCGCACTGGCAAAAGCAAACACAGGTAAAACGAAGAAATCAATCCACGGTTTTAAAATCTTCATCAACCTGATCAAAGGAGATTCTTTTTCATTATCGACATGCATTGGATAAGCCATGGCGACAACAACTCCCGCCATCGTCGTGTGGATCCCACCGTTAAAAAAACACATCCATAAAATAATTCCAAGCAGCAAATAGGGAAGAAAATGCGTTACTTGCATTTTGTTAAGAAGGTATAAGGCGCCTCCGGCAACACAAGCATATCCCAGCAAGGATAACTGAACCCCTTGATTATAAAATAAGGCGATAATGATAATCGCTCCCAAATCATCGAAAATGGCAATAGCCAATAAAAAAATCTTTGCAGCTTGGGATATGCGTTTTCCGACTAACATCAAAACACAAACAGCAAAAGCTATGTCAGTCGCTGTCGGGATTGCCCAACCATGCATATATTGTGGAGATGAATGATTAATTAATGCGTAAATGATCGCCGGACAGCAAATGCCTCCGAAAGCGGCGACACACGGCACAAAAACCTGTCGTATGTCAGATAAAAATCCTTCTTTCATTTCACGCTTTAATTCCAAGCCGACTTGTAAAAAGAAAAAAACCATCAAAATGTCATTAACCCACCATTCAATGGATTTCGGAAACATTTGATTCCCGATTCCGACAGTGATTGTCGTTTGTAAAAAATTATGAACCGGTTCTCGTGCCGCCGTATTTGCACAAATAATAGACACGAGCATTGCAAAAATCATAATCAAGCCGCTTGTTGCTTCATTATTAAGCAGTTTTTCAAACCATTCCTTAGAAAATAATTTGATTTTCGTATTTTCCACACACTCTTCAATCATAAGCTATTTCTTTCCAATTATTAAAAACTCCCTGAATCGTTACGGGAGCAATTATTAAAAAGAAATAAATCAAATATCAAGTTTTTATATTTTTTCACATATGGCTAACAGTCCATATACCGGATTTCCCAATTCCTGACGCAATTCAACGAAAGAAACGCTTTCAAGATGCAAGGAATTATTTTTCAATTCATTTTTGATATATTTTTCCCCATGCATGAAGCGTCCCGAAGGTTCCAAGGCATAATGATCCGGATCATCTTGATTCAGACTGACTGTAAAGACCGCCTTTCCTTTCTTTTTCAAAGCGTTTTGCATTCCTTTGAACAACTCGGACAAATCCCCCAGATAGGTGAAAGCGTCCGCTGAAATGATCAGGTCGAATTGATCGGAGTGCAACGGTAAGAACGAAAGGAAATCATTTTCTTCCAAAGAAGTATAAAGCTTACGACCAGCTGCCTTTTCCAGCATCTGAGGGGATAAATCAACTCCGACCATAGTTGAAAAAGAAATATTTTTTTCTTTAAGCGCTTGCGCACACAATCCAGTACCGCATCCCAGATCCAAAATAGAGGGTAAAGATGCAAAAGCAATATTTTCAACAGCCTGTGCAACCAAATAAGGAGCTTGATAAGACAACCCTTCAAGAACTGAGTCAAAAGATTCCGCAAAAGCGTCAAACAATTCTTTAACATAATCAGCGGAAGCTCTTTTAACTTCATTTCCTTTCAAAGTTTTCAGCATATGACAGGCCACCGGATTATCCGGAAACCGTTCAAGCCATTGATCTGTCAATTGATATACGCGTTCATTCTGATGCAATAACAACATATTATACAGACATCCGCTTAACATAATATGGGTTGACGGTTCTTCTTTAACAGCTAACAACGCAAGGTAAGTTTGCGCAGCTTCATCTAACTGTTCCGTCTTTTCTAAAAAAGAGGCATATGCGAATAAATATTCTGGATCATCAGGACATTGAGACAACAAACGTTCATAATAACTTTTTGTTTTTTTCGTTTGCGGCGTCATTGAGCAAGCATAAGCCATATTATACAAAACCAAAGGGTCATCCGGCACTTTTTCCAAAGCTTTTTGATATGCTGAAATGGCTTCGTCATACCGGTTAAGGCAAGACAACATATTGCCCTGATGAATATAAATATTGGTATAATCGGAATCACGCTGTAAAGCTTGCTGGCAAACATTCAATCCTTGTTCATAGTGTTTTGTTTCAAAATAAACACCGGCCAAGTTCGACAAGGAAACAACATCTTTTTGATTTAGAACTGAAGCTTGTTTATAAGCCTGCTCTGCATGTTCAAAGTCTTTCAGACCATAGTAAGCATTTCCGGCGGCAATCCATAAAGAATAATTCCCTTTTTGTTTCTTTAAAGCTTCCAAAGCCGTTTTTAAAGCGGAATCATATTCTTCCCGATCATTTTTACTATTAATAAGTGTTACTGTTTCACTGATTGACATTATTTTCTTTCCGGGCGGCAAAAATATAACAATTAATATCTTCCCTGTCTTTTTTATCGTCCGTATCTTTATATAAGATGCCCTCAGTTTGATATTTTTGAGACAAAGCCGCTTTTTTCAGACAATTGGAAACATACAGGGAGTTATGTTTAAACTTTCCATCAACCGTTAAAGAATACACTTTGTCTGTTTTTTCAGCTAAGACTGTAAAAACTAAAAAGCCGTTGGGTTTTAAAGCTTTTTTAGCAGCCTCGAAGACATTTGTCAGGTCAGGGAAATAATAAAGTGAATCCAAGCAAACGATCAAATCGTACTTTTCCGTGCAAGAACGGAAGAAATCCAACAGATCAGCCTCCTCCAGCCTGTCATATCCCCCTAGATTATCGGATAGTTCCAAAGCCGCTCTCGAAATATCGACCCCATCCAAAACACCATCGGGACGTGTGAAATCTCTCAGGATCTTTGATGCGGCACCGGCTCCGCATCCGGCGTCCAACACATGTAAAGAGCGTGCAACCGGCAATTTGAGAACTTGCAACGTTTCATCCAAAAGGGATGTTCCAAAATAACAGTTCTCTTTAAAAGAGCGCTCTGCCATATCAAAAGTGTCAACATCACAAATCAGCTTTACAAAAGATCGAGGCGCGGGTTGCATCCAGCTTTCTTTTAGGATCGCCGCTACAGTATAACCAATATCCGGATTATCCGGATTTTCAGAACGCCAGAAAAACGCTTTTTCTTTGGCTTTGTCCCACAACCCCGCTTCATACATTGCCAACAAGTTGGAACGGATCGGCAAAAACAAACTATCCGAAGTAGCTTTCATCTGACTTAACAAATCGAATGCACGGTCGAATTCCTTTTGCTTGCTTAACACATTCGCCCATTCCATTTTCATATCGTCCGACAAAGCAGACAAACGGGATAACATATCAAAAGCATCGTTTGCCATATCATATTGCTCTAAAACGACGTAAGCGTTCGCCAAAGCCATCCATATGACAGGATTATCTTTGCGATCATTCAAAGCCTCCGCCGCACAAACAACGACATCATCCTCTTTGTCGGTCGCAGCCAGACAAGTATAAAAGAAATCATTTTGTAAAACGGCGTTTCGATTGATTTTCAATGCTTTTTTCAAAAGATAATCCGCCTGACGGGTATTCCAAAACGTAACGGCGAAAAATGCCATCAAGCATAAAACACGTTCATCTTTCATCAAACGCGGATAAATAGATTTCATGAAAGCAAACAATTCATTTGACGCATCAATCTTGTCCAGAATTTTGGCTTTCAGCACGCACGCATCTATGTTATCCGGATCTTTTTCCAAAACCCGATTGACAAAAAGTAATGCCTCATCATTTCCTTGCATTTGGAAAAAAGTTTCCGCTAAAAGTAAATCTCCTTGGGCTGGTAAAAACTGTTCATTGCTCAGCATAACATTGATAAAAAGGGTATCGGGAAAATCCGTTTGAGCGGAACACAACATTCTGTTCGTCCAAAAAACCATGTTTTCCGGATCTTGCTTTAATAATTCATCATAGGCACTTATCGCATCATCATAACGCTTTAAAAGGAACAAACCGACAGCGCGCGCTTGTTTCGCGCTGTCGGTTCCCTGTTTTTCTAAAACATCTTGCTCTGTCATCAGCCGCACATCACCAAAAGTAAACCCGCAGCAACAGCGGAACCGATCACACCAGAAACATTGGGCCCCATTGCATGCATTAAAATAAAGTTTGTCGGATCCTCTTCTTTAGCCACCCTATCTGCGACGCGAGCCGCCATGGGAACAGCCGACACGCCGGCAGCTCCGATTAAAGGATTGAGTTTTTCCTTGCAAAAACAATTCATCAGCTTCGCCATCAGGACGCCGGTTGCCGTCGCAATCGAAAACGCGACCAATCCCAAAACCAGAACTCCCAATGTTTCCTTGGCTAAAAACTTATCAGCCGAAAGTTTTGATCCAACCGTCAATCCTATAAAAATCGTAACAATATTGCACAGATCATTTGCCGCCGTTTTTGCCAGACGGTCAACCACTTTACATTCCTTCAACAAATTTCCGAACATCAGCATTCCCATCAAAGGAGCAGCGGAAGGAACAAAAATCACACACAATAAAACGACCAAGAAGACAAAAACTATTTTTTCCTTACGGGAAACATTGCGCAACTGTTTCATTTTAATTTTACGTTCTTCAACAGAAGTCAAAGCACGCATAATCGGCGGTTGGATGATCGGCACCAAAGCCATGTAAGAATAAGCGGCGACAACGATTGCCCCCATTAATTCAGGAGCGAGACGCCCCGTTAAAAAGATGGCCGTCGGACCGTCCGCGCCTCCGATGATACCGATCGAAGCCGCTTGTTTTAGCGAAAAATCCAACAAACCGATATCTGTCAAGAATAAAGCGCCCAACACAGTGGCAAAGATACCAAACTGGGCGGCTCCACCTAAAAGTGCGACTTTCGGGTTGGCAATCATCGGACCGAAGTCAGTCATTGCCCCGACTCCCATGAAAATAATCAACGGGAAAATGCTTGGAGGAGCCACACCGAAATCATAAATAAACAATAAAAATCCGGTTACACCGTCTAAAACCTCCGCCACACCCGCACCCGGAGCATTAGACAACAATCCGCCGAAACCGATCGGAATTAATAGCAACGGTTCAAAACCTTTTGCTATTGCCAGATAAATTAAAACAAGGCTGACACCGATCATGATCAATTGTCCCGTTCCCATCGACACAACCATATGTTCGGACACCGAAGCGGCCTGTTCGCTGAAAAAACCGTACAATCCCGTCGATTTAACCAGCATTGCAAAAGATTCATGATTGTTCATATACTCGCCGAAAGCCGCCGATATACGACCACCCGAAGCACTCATGATGATATTGGTGATTGAAAATAATGCACATACGACAACGACCGTCCACATGATAAATTTATGACGTCGTTCCACTTTAAGCATCTGTCTGTTGGAATCCATTTTCGCCCCCTATTATTTCAATGTCATCAGCAACTGCCCTGTAACCACTTGATCTCCTTGATGTACATTGATCTTTTCGACGATACCGTCTGCCGGAGACGGAACAGGGCTTTCCATCTTCATGACTTCCAAAACAGCGACAGGTTGGGTTTTCGCCACACGTTCACCTTCTTTGACCAACATTTTGACAACCGTACCGGGGACGGGAGAAACAATAGATGTTGCCGTTCCTTGTGCCGCATTCACTTTTTCCGAAGGCTTCGCACTTGACGAATCGACCGCGACGTCAAAAGATTTTCCATTTACGACGACTTTGTCTCCGTTTAATGACGCATGGTATTTCTTTCCGTTGACAGTTACCTCATACTCGCCGGAACTTGTTGCCGGTTTTGCTTTTTCCTTATAGCGGACACCGATCTTGGCTTCACCTTTCAAGAACAAGATCCCCTTTTCTCCGCAAGCTGCGGCAATGAAAATGTTTTCATCGCTTTGGGGCAAATTGTTTTCCTTCAGAATATTACGGAAATAATCGATTTGCTTTTTAGGATTCCTGTCGTTAATAGCCAATGGAGATTCTTGTGTCGGTTCCAATCCAAGCTGTTCAGAGGCTATTTTAATCACTTCAGGATCCGGTGCATGCGGCGTACGCCCGAAATATCCCAAAACCATTTTACCGTAACCTTCTGCGATCTTTTTCCACGCCCCTTGCATCACATTATTAAAGGCCTGCTGGAAATAAAACTGGGATACAGGCGTAACCGAAGTTCCGTACCCACCTTTACGGACGACTTCTTCCATGGCTTTGACGATTTCAGGAAACTTGTCCATAATACCGTTATCACGCAACATTTGCGTGTTTGCGGTCAAGGCTCCTCCCGGCAACGGAGACCACGGGACACGCGGTTCGACTTTGGTTGCTTCTGGAGGCAACAAGTATTCGCTTAAAGAATCTTTTAAAAATTCTTCCGTCGCCAATATTTTTTGAGGATCGACATCCAACACATAGTCCGTTCCGCGCAAAGCATGCCACATCGTCAACACATCCGGAGAGCACGTTCCGCCTGAAACCGGAGCCAAGGACAAGTCAATCGTATCCGCACCGGCTTCGATCGCCGACATACAGCATAAAACAGACGTCCCCGCCGTTTCATGAGTGTGAAACGAAATCGGTTTGTCCGTCAAACGACGCATACGCTTTATCGTTTCATGTACGATCGCGGGCGTACATGTTCCGGACGCATCTTTCAGACACAGCGAATCAAAGGGCACATCGGCATCTAAGACCGCACGAAGACGCTGTTCGTAAAAATCGGGGTCATGGGCTCCTTCGCACCCCGGGGGCAAAGACATGATGGCAATTGTCATTTGATGCTGCAATCCGGCTTCCTTTATAGCCCTGCCGGAAACGATCAGATTGTTGGGATCGTTTAAAGCATCGAAATTACGAATGGTCGTCATACCATGTTTTTTAAACAATCTGGCATGCAATTTGATCAAATCGGTAGACATTGAATCCAAGCCGACAACGTTTATACCGCGCGCCAACGTTTGTAAATTCGCATCCGGTCCGGCTTTTTCACGGAACTTGTCCATCACATCGAACGCATTTTCATTACAATAAAAAAAGGCTGACTGAAAAGCCGCGCCACCACCCGCTTCAAAATAGCGAATACCGGCATCTTTTGCCATTTCTATTGCCGGCAAATAATCTTTTGGAAGAACCCGCATTCCGAAAACGGACTGAAAACCGTCACGAAATGCCGTACACATAAAATTTACAACCTTTTTAGCCATTCCACTCACCTTACACTTCTAGCCGTTTTTTAATTTTACCGCAATTGCCGCTGCAATCAAATCTTCATCATCACCGGCATCATCACCGGATTCGTCTGTTATGCACAAATACTTAAAAATTGCCGCTTGGATATACATGGCGGCAATTAACAGCAATAAAAACAAAAAAACGCCTGACATACCGATCAGCGTCAGTTCCAATCCTTCCACAACCATCAAAGCCCCCTTATTCCTATTTTCGATTTATCTTTTCTTTTATATAACATCTGACCGCTGTTTCAAATAAAATCTCTGAACAATTTTTTCAGCTGAAACACAAAATTCTTTTTTTTATTGGACAGCTACAAAAATATGCTTCAATCTATGCGAAACAGATTATCTTGCGGCTATAACAAGGAATGAAAATGCAACAAGGTGTTTTAGAAGTCATTGCGGGACCGATGTTTGCAGGAAAAACATCAATGCTTTTAAAAAAAGCGCGGGCGTTTGATGCTGGAATGGTTTTAATCAAGCCTTCTTTTGATACCCGATACGGTATTTGTGAGATAAAAACACACGACGGATTGGCGGCTCGGGCTTTTAATTTGTCGAATACAAAAGAAGTGTTGGAGCTTGACGCCATAAGAAAAGCCAAAGCCGTTTTCTTTGATGAAATTCAGTTTTTCACAGATCCGTATTTCAGCGGAGATATTATTGATTGCGTACGGATTTTGTTAAACAGGGGGCAATCCGTTTATTGTTGCGGGCTGGATATGAATTGGAAAGGGGAATGTTTTAAAATCACATCGGAATTGCAAAAAATCGCAAACAGATATGTTTTACTGCAGGCAAAATGTTCCATTTGCAACCAAGCCGCCCCTTATACTTATAAATCCAACGGATCCGATGCTAAAATCGAATTGGGCGCAGCTGATATTTATGAACCCAGATGCCCAAGACACTTCCCTTTCTGTAACGATTACACTCCCGAAAACATCCAGAAAGACGCCTGTTACCATCAAGGAGAACTCTTTGAGCTTTAATTCTTTCAAATTGTTTTTTAAAAATAATTACGATTACATTTTTTCCGTTTTTACCGTTTTATTGTGGCAAAGCTATTTAATCTTGACTTCCGACGGCAATTTGATGGAAACGGATAACTTCACCCACGCATTACGATTGATCGATTTTATCAAATCGGGATCTTGGGCGGAAACCATGTATATGCATGATAATTATCCATTCGGTCAAATGTTGCATTTTACACGCGCTACCGATATTGTGCTGTTTTTGACGAGTTTGCCTTTTTTAGCATTCATGCCTGTAAAACAAGCTGTTTTATACGGATGTTTTTTGTACCAACCCGTCATTGCCGCATTATCCGCCGTTGCATTGATTTGGGCGGGCAGAGCTTTTTTCGGTCCGTTCAACCGCATAGCCCTTTTGACTTTTTATTTTTCACAATATGCCGTTATGACCCTGTTCTGTGCCGGCAGAGCGGATCATCACGTCTTACTTAACTTGAGCTTGATTCTCATTTCCGGCTTTTTAATGTACGGCTTCAAAACCTCCTGTCTTCCTTTTTTCAAAGCGGCGGGATTGCTTACCGGTATAAGTGTTTGGATCAGTCCGGAAGGTTTCCTGACGGGAATGCTGACAATTGCCGGTCTTGTCTTTTTGTGGTTGTGCAGATATCAAAACATGCGCCAGATCCGCTTTTTCACCCAATACTTCTTTTTTTCAGCCCTTGCTTGCCTGATTGTCAATCCTCCGATGCAGGGAATGTTTTATCCCGATAACGGTCGGCTGTCCATATTGTTGGTCGGGATTGCCGGATGCGCCTTCGTTTCTTTTTATATCGAAGAATTTCTTGGAAAAAACGGCTTCATCACTTCTTTTAAAAAGCGTTTTTTTTCTCTGGCATTTTTGAGCTTCATTTCTTTCGGCTTCATTCTTTTTTTCTTTGAAAAGAGTCTTTTTTCCTCTCCTATTCCAGCAGAACTTTATGACATTTGGGCGAAATACATCACCGAACTGTTGCCCTCATATCTGTCAAACAGCGCTCTGATCAAATTTTCAGGCTTTCTTTTGACAGCTTCACTTTTAGTGGTTCTCAGTTTCATTCCTGCACCGCGAAAATACAAAAAACTGCTCGCGATAATAGCTTTCAACGTCTTTTTCTTCGCTTTTATGAGCCTGCTCAGTCGTCGCTTCGGCAGAACGGGCGCCGTTTATGCGGCTTTGGCTTTTTCTTCTTTCATCCAGATTTACTACAATAAAATCCCCTTTTTACACAAAGAATCCGTCCGTCATTTTCTGATTTTCCCGATCGCATTTTATTTTTTGTGCTTTTTTCTTTTTATAACCGCCATTTGTTCAATGACACAAGCTCAAAAAGAGGTTCAGGGAAAAGTCTTACATGGCATCTTACCATACCTTTCAAAAGAAAAAGGAAGCATTTTAACATCTACGTCCCGCGGTCCGGAAACGATTTGGGCAACAGGCATCCCTGTTGTAGGAACGCCTTACCATTCCAATGCGGAAGGCATCATCGACACTTACCGCATTCTTTACAGTTCAAATCTGGTAGAAATACAAGAACTGTTAAAAAAACACCATGTTAAAAACATCCTTTTGGACAATCCTTACCACTATATCCCGAAAGGCATCAATAAATCGAAAGTGATCTTCGCACCGTCATCCCTTGTTGAAAAACTGATCAAATACAAGATTGACATCTGCTTTATAAAACCGGTCAACAACCTTCCAGATGAATTTAAAGAACTGTATTTTCTCTGGCATGTCGATTTTAAAAGCTGCGATCAGGAATAAAAATAAATTATTAATAAAGTTTGTTTTAAATTGGTCTGGAAAAAAGTATCGGTTGCACATATAAAAATATTTGAGGTTCAGGTTTCCCAAAACGGATTTTTTTGAAAAAAAGCACTTTATCCTTTTTCGAAGTATTTGTTTTTGGGCTATAAATTATCGTGGTAATATTTTATAGTTGGCGTCATGAAGAGTGTTTTCAAATTTGTTTTTTTATTTTTTTCTTTAACGACTTTGGCAAAAGCGCAAACGCCGGACATATCGCCGGATCATGAAATGAAAAGAATAGCCTACTCCGCAAAAGACGGAATTGAAGTGTTCGCAGAAGCCTCTAACGGCGAATGGTGCAAAGATATTTTAAGTTTAAAAATTTTCGCTCAAGACGACACAACTTTCAAACAAAAACCTCTGAACGCTTTGATGACCAAGGTCGCTTTCGTCATCAACAGTAAATGCCCAAGCGCACAGCAAGCTCTTGTTGACGGGTACAATGAAAATTCCTTGGTTTATCAAGGATCCGCTTTCAAACAAAGCAACTGGAAAACAGAAAAAGGTACTTTAAAAGTAAAAATACGTCAATTGCAAACAGCCGCTGTCAATGCGGATAAAGAAAAAAATGATTCCTCTGAAAAAAAATGGACAACACCAACCAATTCAAAAAGAATTGTCGCTTACATAGACAAGCAATCCGCACTAGAACAACGGATCTATTCTAAAAACAAAAGCTGTTCGATTCTTTATACGACAGATAAACCCGCAGAAAAAGTCAAAAACTGGTTCATCAGCGTAGGACGCAACTCTTGTGCCGATAATTTAATCTATGGTCGAGCCGAAGTTTCTGTTTTTAATGAAAAGGGAAATTTGGAAAGAACTCTTGACGGTTATTTCACCGAAGGACGTTTTACAGGACGCAAAAATTTAAACGTCGTCCTGTTAAACCGTTACGGTGTCAATAAAAACCAGCAAAATTTAAGCTATCTGATTGATTCAGATACGGATTTGGGCATTCATTATATCGGCTTTTTGAAAAGTACCCGCAATCCGAGAACAGGTCATTACTCCGCATGGGCGGGATGTTCCCCTTTCACTATAGCCGCTGTTACAGAAAATGAAGAACTGTTTTTGGAAAACACTGTAACAAATAATATACTACGCGCCGCAGAAAGTTTCGCTGATATCTTTTGTTATGGAGAAACCGACATGAAATTTTTCGCAACAACCGTTCCGCGAGGTGTCCCGGGAATGGATATGCCGGAAAATTCAAAAAACAATGCCACAGATAATATAATTTATTCCGCGGTTTTAAAGAGAAAACCAGGGAAAAAATGGACTGTCGTTTCCGATAAAACACAAAACTTGGCTCGTTTGCGTGAAAATACAAGGAAAGCAGAAGATTTACGAGAACATCAATTAATGATGGCGGATTACAACGAATTAACCAAATCCGACTATTTAGGACGTCTGGCTTATATGATCGGAGCGGACAGAATTGACAATTTTCCCGCCATGTTGACGGCTTGCGCCGTTATACAAAAACCCGTACGGGTTAATATGCTGGTCAAAATCGAATCTTTGGGACTGGATAAGGCGTGGGTCAATTGGCCCGCCGATATCTTGGTCACACAAACAAGCGGACTATTAAATTCAACGGGTTGGTTCATTGTCAGCGGGAAATTAAGGTTAATGACTCCTGAAGAAAAAAAGCAAAATAAAGTTGATCCTTTAACCCGCACAGGCGTTCTTGAACTGACCTCCGCGGCAAATTGCGAACAAGACGCATGTTCGGAAGTCGGTGATTTGATCGGATTGATCAGAAAACGACATGATAAACCCGAATGGCAGCCTTATCACGATCCCGATCTGAAAAAGGAGGAAGAATGACTAAAAGTATGTGGCTTGCCGTTTCCGTATTAATACTCCTGTTTACGGCTTGCGGCTTTTTCATGGTCTTGTTGCAAAAAGATGAAGAACAAAAAAACATCCACTATTTTTTGACCGGAAACAGGTTAAACCATGCCGTTTCTTATCAAGATGTTTCTTTATCATTTTCCGATTCTTTCATATTAAAAAATGTCGCCGTTCAATTTTATTCCTTTCCAAAATTCCAAAATGAAACAGCAAAGTTCATTCTTCATGATTACACGGAAACAAATGGCATTCCCTCCCACCTGTCTTTTTCGATCAAAGAAGCCTCATTCAGTCTGATGGATTTAGCTAGAACTATGAAAAAATCAGATGAAGATGTCATTGACACATTGGCTTCTTTCGATCCCGCAGCAGATATTTTAAACCACCCCCTATACGCTTTGTTGTTATCCGGATGTGATCATGTTTCAGCCGATATCAACGGAAAATACGATTATTTCCCAGCTTCAAAAAAAATGACTTTGAAAGCCGGTTTTTCGGATAAATGTTTGGGAAAATGGGAAGCGGAAATCTCTTTTAACAATATTTCCATTGCTCAGCAAAAGCAATTGCCTTTGATGTTGAAACACTTTTTGATAAAAGGCAGTCCCTTAACGGACATTAAAAACTTTCTAAAAGAAGCTTCTGTTAGCTCTTTATTTTTCTCATATACCGAAACGGGATTGATCCAAGGCTACAAACACTATATTGACACACTGTATTTGCGTCAACCAAACACGCCAAGCCCTGCTGAATTAAGCAATCAAAATATCCGCGAAATCATTTCGTATCTATCTTTTTCAAATGCCCACAGGCAAAGAAACACGGAAACCGCTCAGACATTGGCTTCTTTTATAAAAGCTCCCAAGAAAATCACTTTCCAAAGCAAACAGGGCAAAGAAGTTCCTTTACATATTCTAAGAGGAACTTTTTTGCGCCGATTAACCGACTTGCTTTTACGCTTGGACACTTCGGTCAGTATTTCCCAGTAATCCGGTCGTCCTTATTCATAAAACATCAAAAGTGGATAAATAGCGTTCTATTTCCAAAGCAAACAAAATACAAAATGAAGAAGTCCCTTTACATATTCTAAGAGGAACTTTTTTGCGCCGATTAACCGACTTGCTTTTACGCTTGGACACTTTGGTCAGTATCTCTCAATAATCCGGTCGTCCTTATTCATAAAACATCGGAGTGGATAAATAGCGTTCTCCGGTATCGGGAAGAAGAACAACAATCGTTTTATCTTTATTCTCAGGACGTTTTGCTATTTGTGTCGCCCCATAAAGCGCAGCGGCAGCGGATATCCCCGCCAGCAAACCTTCCGTTCGGGCTAAAAGCCGTCCGGTTTGAAAAGCTTGTTGCGTATTAACACGAATGATTTCGTCATAAATGGTCGTATCCAATGTATCGGGAATAAAATTCGCCCCTATCCCTTGTAAATCATGACTACCGGCTCGACCTTCCGAAAGCAAAGGAGATTCATCGGGCTCGATTGCAACGACTTTTACATCCGGATTTTTTGATTTCAAGTATTTCCCCGTACCGCTAAGCGTACCGCCAGTCCCTACACCGGCAACAAAAAAATCAACATGACCGTTCGTGTCAGACCAAATTTCCGGTCCTGTCGTCAATTCATGAATTTCCGGATTCGCCGGATTTGAAAACTGCCCTGGCATAAAACTGTTTGGAGTTCCAGCAACAATCTGTTCAGCCTTTTCCACCGCCCCCAGCATTCCTTTTTCGCCTTTTGTCAAAACAATTTCTGCCCCGTACGCTTTTAACAAATTACGCCGTTCAACACTCATCGTATCAGGCATTGTTAAAATAACCCTGTACCCTCTGGAACGCCCAACACTCGCCAACCCTATTCCTGTGTTTCCGCTTGTCGGTTCCACAATAACCGATCCGGGCTTTAACAAACCTTTTCGTTCAGCGTCTTCGATCATAGACTTTGCCACACGGTCTTTCACCGATCCTGCCGGATTGAACATTTCCAATTTTGCTAAAACAACGGCTTTTATTTGTTGGTCGCGATTATAATTCGACAGTTCCATCAAAGGCGTGTTTCCAATTAATTCCGCAATACTTTTTACTATTTTCCCCATCAAAACCTCCACTGAAATTTATGGGGTCAAGGGTATAAAAGTGCTTTATTAAAGTCAATCAATTCGGTAGTATTAAATAAATACTTCGGAACAAGACATGAAAATATCGACAAAAGGGCGTTACGGTGTGCGTATTTTAATGGATTTGGCTTTATATGCCAAAGATGCGCCGCGCTTGATGAGCGAGATTTCTTTATCACAAAACATATCAAAAAAATATATCAGTCAACTTACTTTGAAGTTGAATAACGCCGGATTAATCACCTCGTTCCGAGGAGCAAAAGGGGGCTTTAAATTGGCTTTGGCTCCAAAAGACATCTCTTTGTTAAATATTATCGAAGTCATGGAAGGTCCCGTTTGTATCGTCGAATGTGTCAATGATAAAACTGTTTGCACAAGATCCGATAATTGTTCCGCCTGTACGGTATGGTCTTGCATCAACAAAAAAATCCGAAAGCAATTAGCAAATATATCCTTGAAGGATTTGATAAAATTAGAAAAAAACAAAATAAGGCATTTATCAAATTGACATTCCTTTTTACTCCTCGCATTATAACCCGAACTGGAAAACTTTAATCTGAACGGGAAAATTATGAAGCTCGGTTTTATTTCTTTAGGATGTTCCAAAAACACCATTGATACGGAAATGATGTTAGCCCATTTGGATAACGCTTCTTATGAAATCACCGGAAATGCCGAAGATGCCGATGTTATTTTAATTAACACTTGCGGTTTTATCGGAGATGCCAAAGAAGAATCCATAGAGACCATCAAAGAAATTGCCCGATTAAAAAAATCGGGAAAACTGAAAAAATTAATCGTAACAGGATGTTTGGTGGAACGCTGGAAAGATAAAATCCTGACCGTTCTGCCGGAAATTGATGCCGTAACAAATTTGGCCGGCATCCATCAAATTGTCGACATCGTCCGTCAATCTTTTGAAAAAAACAAACTTACTTATTTCGAAGATTACGAAAAAACACCGATTGAAGGGGAACGACTTCGCAGTGATGACGCTCCGGGAGTTTTTTTGCGCATTTCCGAAGGGTGTAATAATTGTTGCTCTTATTGTGCCATTCCTCGAATACGCGGTCGTTATCGTTCCCGAACAATTGAAAGCATTATTGAAGAAGCGCAGGATTTGCAAGATTGCGGAGCAAAGGAAATTAATCTCATTGCGGAAGACACCGCCCGTTACGGTATTGATTTGTACAAAGATTACTGCCTTGAAAAATTATTGCACCGTTTGGGAAAAGAAACAGACATTCCATGGATCAGAATTTTTTACTGCTATCCGGACAAAATTACGGACGGCTTGATCGCGCAAATACGGGATAATCCAAAGGTGTTACCTTATATAGATATGCCGATTCAACATATCAACGACACGGTTTTAAAACGCATGAACCGGCATACTAATAAAAAACAAATTAAATCGGTCATAGAAAAATTACGTTCCGAAATCCCGAACATTGTCATCCGGACGACATTGATTGTCGGTTTTCCCGGAGAAACCGACGAACAATTCCAAGAACTGCTTGATTTCGTCCAAGAAACAAAATTCAACCGTTTGGGTGCTTTCACCTATTCTCGGGAAGAAGGAACGCCCGCGTACGATTTCAAAGACCAGATCGAAGATTCTCTGAAACAAGAACGTTTGGACGCCTTAATGACGATGCAGGCGCAAATCAGCCTTTCCAACCAGCAATCATGCATCGGTCAGATCAGAACGGTCTTATGCGAAGGGTTTGACGAACTGGAAAACATGTATTTCGGACGGGACTTTTCAAACGGTCCGGACGTCGACGGAAAAGTTTTTTTCAAAGCACGGCACCCCGTTATCAAAATCGGAGATTTCATCTCCGTAAAAATAACTCAAGCTGATGAGTACGATTTATTTGGACAGGCACTATAAGATCCTCTTTTTTCTCTTGCATTGCAAATATCGACACTATACCCTCTCTTTTATGTCTGTGCTAATTGTTGGAGAAAAAAATTGACTATAAAAAATATCTTTTGGGATGTTGACGGTGTTTTGGCAAACTTGAATTTTGCATACTTTAATTTCTTAACAAAACACCCTAATTATAAAGACACATATGCCGACTTGAAATGGGAGGATTTACCCAAAGTATTACCTATACAACCGAAATACGGAGCGTTGGAATTAAAAACACATCCGACGATGGGAACGCAGATGGATTACGATTTCTGCCATTCCCCTGAATTTTTTAACAATCGTCCGTTGTATCCTCATGTTGTCGAAACATTGCGCGAGTTAAACGAACTGGGATATAAACAATTCACGATGTCCGCAACTTTCGATGTCGAAACAAAGAAAAAATTATTAACAAACCTGCTTAAAGATGTTACCGACTTTTTAACAATTGAATGTGTTCAACATGGTAAGTTCATGCATGATACGGCAAAAGAGGACATGTTGAAAAGCTGTTTTGAAAAATACGGCTTGAAAGCTGAAGAAACCGTATTGATTGACGACCGTATTTACAATCAACACGCCGCCATTAATGTCGGAGCCCATCCCGTCCGTTATCGTTGTGAATTTACAACAGACCTGCCCGAAGACATGAAATGGATTCCGGAAATGCACAGTTTGGAAGAATTTAAAAACTGGCTTTCGGCTCAGAAATAGCACTGACGAGGAAAATAATGAGTAACGTCATTACCATGATCCCTGTCCGGCTGGCGGCAACCCGCCTGCCGAACAAGCCGTTGTTGGATATAAACGGCAAAACTTTAATTCAACGCGTCTATGAAAATGTCAAAGCAGCCATCAAAGGGGATGTCTGTATTGCCTGCGGTGATGAACAAATCATGCAAGAAGCAAAAAAGTTCGGTGCCATGTGCGTATTGACCGATCCAAATTTACCTTCCGGAACAGACCGTATCGCAACGGCTTTAAAACAAATAGATCCGGACGGATCGAAATATGATATCGCCGTAAACTTTCAAGGGGATAACATCAACGTCGATCCGGCTATTAATAATCGTTTGATCGATATTATCAAAGAAACAAACTGTGATATCGCCACTTGCGGAATGGTTTTCAAATCTTTGCAAGACGCACAAAACCCCAATAACGTGAAAATCGTCATGGGGCTGGAAAACGGTGAAAGGCAAGGACGCGCCGTCTATTTTACACGGGCGTTGGCTCCCTATATACGCGATCCTCAAACTTGTATATATAACGATTATTATCACCATATCGGAATCTATGTTTTTAAAACAGATGTTTTGAAAAAATTCCTGAATATGAAAGAAGCTGTTCTGGAAAAACGTGAAAAGCTGGAACAATTGCGTTTCTTACAAAACGGTTATCATATTCAAGCTTTGATCGTCGATAAAATCAAGCTTAATGAAAATGCTCCGGCGGATATAAATACTCTTGAAGAACTGGAAGCTTTCAGAAAGTCCGATCTGTCTGCATGAAAAAACTTGTTTCAATATTATTTTCCTTTCTTTTTTTAACGGCGTGTTCCACGCCGTTAAAATTAGCTGAACAAGATAATGAAAAATCATTTACAGTACCTGTGGGGAAAAAAATCATCATCACCCTGCCCGAAAATCCGACAACAGGTTATGTATGGCAATTCTTTGTTTCGCCTGATGGGCAAAGCGTTATCAAAGATATTCACGAAAATTACATTTCTCCGCAAACCGGACTGTTAGGATCATCGGGAATAAAAGAATATTCTTTTGTAACAAAACATCAAGGGACACTAACCATCCAAGCCGCTTATCAACGTCCATGGGAAAAAAACAAAAAAAGCGCTAAAAATATTACTTATACAATCATTGTTTTTGATTAATCTTCATCTTTCAAAGGATATTTTTTGCGTATGAAGATATAAGCAATTACCAAAACTATTAATGTTACAATCCATGAAATCGGATAAGACAAGTACAAAAACTCGAATGTATGATGTTCCGGTATTTGAAATACAGTCGCAATCCAGACAAGTCTCAAACCACACGCTCCAGCCAGAGCAATGACAGCCGGCAAAAACGAAGACCCCAAACCGCGCAAAGCTCCCGTCATGACATCCATCAAGCCACACAAAGCATAAGGCATTCCGACAATATGCAAACGCACCAATCCCGCAGATATGGCAGCAGGATCGCTTGTATATATCCCTAATAAAACAGTGCCGAAAGAAACCGCTAATCCGCCCAAAACAATTCCTGTCAAACAAGCGCACAATAAAGCACAAAGTGTTATTTTATTAATTCTGGCATATTTTTTCGCCCCGATGTTCCGGCTGATAAAAGTCGTCGCCGTCGGTTGAAAGGCGTTCATACTGATCCAAATAAAACAATCCACATTTTGAGACGCCGCCGCTCCTGCCATATAGACGGGACCGAAAGAATTGACAGCAGATTGTATCACCATGTTTGACAGACTGAATACAATACTTTGGAAACCAGCGGGAATACCCAACATTAAAATGTTGAAAATTATTTCCCGATTCAAAGAGACATAGTGTAAAAAGATGCGAGACGAATCCCGTCTGTGTGTCAGATATGTCAAAACAAGGATCATCGCCAAAGTTTGGGCAATCACAGTCGCCAAAGCCACACCAGCGACATCCATTTTAAAGATCACGACAAAAACGAGATTTAAAATAACGTTCAGCGTTCCGGAAATGACAAGGAACAATAAAGGTTTTCTTGTGTTCCCGTTTGCGTATAAAATCGAAGCTCCGAAATTATAAACAGCGGTTGGGATCATGCCGAAAAAGTAAATCCGCGTATATAAAACGGATAACGGCAAGACACTTTGAGGCGTTTGCATCAGAATTAAAATCCGTTCTGAAAAAAACAATCCGATGACAGCGGAAAAAGTTCCGGCTAACAACCCTAAGGCAATGGAGGTATGGACGACATGATGCAGTTTTTTAAAGTCTCGTGCGCCCAGACACCTTGAAGCCAACACATTCGTTCCGACACTCAAGCCGATGAAAAAATTCGTCAACAAACTGATTAAAGTTGTTGTCGAACCGACTGCCGCCAAAGAATGAGTCGATCCGAAATGACCGACAACGGCAATATCCGAAGCGTTAAACAACAATTGTAATACGCTTGATGCCATCAGGGGTATCGCAAACATCAGCATAGCGGGCAACAACCGCCCTTCTGTCATATCAATATTTTTAGATTTCAACAACATTTCGCCTTCCCTCCGATTTTCGGGGAATATAGGCTTTTTAAAAAAAATTGTATAGCCCTGAAAAAATTTTTTTTCAAACAAACGGGTCATAACCCCATTGCAATAACGCCTGACGCTGACGCAAACGGCATGTTATGTCAAAAGCCTTGCAATGCAACACCAACTGCGCTTTATGTCTTCGAAATCCGCGCCAACGCTTTATTTGCATACGATCCACTTGCGGAATACGCCTGCCCATGAAATACCGACAATACCATTGGAACCATCCACGCGGATCAGGCGAATAGATCCATCCTTTCCGGCGCCATTCCAATAAAGACATACGCGCTTTGACTTTGAAACAATTACAATCAAGATCAGGCTTTTCTTTTGATATTTTCGCTTTTGTAAACCAATCCGCCGGAAATTCATTTTGACAATCCGTAAAATAATGCCCTTCAAAAACCCCCAATTCCAACATTTCCTTCGGTGTCAATTCAGGAGTGAACAAAGGATCAAAATTCCGTCCTTCCGGTTCAATACATTCATACTCATAACCCGATTGCATTTTATCATTGACAACGATCATATTTCCCGCCTTTTTCTTTCAGACTAGGAAATTTCCCGTTTTTTGACAATAAAGCAAAAATATGAGTGTTCTTTAATCCGTTCTTTTCGTCTGGAAAAATCGTTTTTACAAAAGACTTCATAATGGTATCCCAAACATATAAGTGAAAATAAAGATTCGCTTTCCCTATTATCGCATTTTCTCGGCTTTTCCAAAATCGCAAAAAATACGGATATTGTTTTCCATGCCCTTACGACAATCGCCTCAGCTTAATAAGATACCCGCGAAGTATTGTGATCCTGATTGAATATTTGGGAAATCTTGAAAAGAGCTTCCAAAGTAAAATACGGGGTTCCTCATATGGAATGCGATTCTTACACCAGCGACTGCCTAAAAGGGCGTCAAAGTGTTTTAATGCGTCCTTTCCGTTACTTTTCTCCCGTAAACGGAACAGACAAATCCGTCCCAGATTGATAGAAACGGCATTCTTTTCCTACCGGTCTTTGATGTAGTGGCATCTGATGGATACGGTAATTAAACGCATATTTACCGCCCGCCGTATCCCACTTTTCTTTACACGGTATTTTTATTTTATATTACTCCAATGTTCACAGATCATCAGACCGCTTTCACTTTAAAAAAACGTAAAGCCGAACGCTCTCATCCCTGCCGGCGGCATACGGACACGACCATAACAAAATTTTTCGTCCACGATATTTTTTCTTCTTGCTCAGTTTTTGCAACATTTCCCCAATATCATACTGTCGGCATAAAATTTTTCCGACATTCCCTTGGCACAAAAAGAGCCGTTCTTTACCGTTCAATGTTGTATGTAACGCGTGCTAAAACCATTGTATGATCATTCCTTCGCTCCCAATGTCCATCTCAAGACCCAAGTTTCCGTATATCAAAAAAAAGCCGTTCCACTGATGAAATCACCTTGTCAGAACGGCAATAATCGTATCAAAAAAGTCTTTGTGCACGGATATACGATCCGTCAACCAAAAGAGTGGTTATTTCTTTTTGTCTCAAAAAAAATCTTTATACACAAATAACAGACTGATTCGAACGGATGTCGTCATACAATAAAAGAACGGGCTTCATCAGCCCGTTCCTTTTTCAAAATTGTCATACCTCTGACAAATGAACCGCCCCTAATGTATGACAGACGGGACAAGTCGTATAATCCTTTTCCAATAAAGAATGACAGACCTCGCAGAAATACGGCTGTTCACACGGAACAGACGCCGCTTTGTTCCGATAGGTTTCCGCCGCCTTATCGTCTTGATTATGGATCGCAATCTTTTCCGCTATCAACAGCGCCCGTTTTGAATCCGGATGGATTTCCAAATATTTGTTAACAGCCGTTTTAGCTTGCCCCCATAGTTTTGCCTTCAAAGAACAATCGGCGAAAACCAGATTATTAATGGCGGCATTGCGGTTTTCAGCAATCAAAGCTTCAACATCCTTAACGGCTTCGATCGGAGATTCTCCTTCGGTTAACGTCAGATAAACTTCATACACCGCCCAGCTGGGGGACAATTTCCACAATTTTTGCAAAGAACGACGCGCTTTTTTCATTTGTCCATCGCGAATATCCATTCCGGCGACCGAAACGGCGGCTCGAACAAAAGTTTCATCCGTATCATGCGCTTCGCGAATCAATCTTTCCCGTTCATGATCATCGGAGCAACCGTTCGCCTGTTCCAATAAGACAGAGGCTTTCAAACGTTTTGCGGTCAAACGGTCAAACAAATTTTGTTTATGAGCCTTATCCAAAGTCAAAACAGCATCAGCCCATTTTTTTTCATGTATTTGCAATTCAAATCCTTCCGCGAGCACCCAAGACGGCGGATTTTTCCGTATCAGCAATTCAGAACACAACTCCATGGCTTTGGTCAGATTCCCTGTCAGGCGATACAATCTGATTTTACCTCGCATCCCCAGCAAGTAAGTGTCTGGAATCCGGCATAGATCCGAATAAAGACGCATGGCTTCCGCCGTATTGTTTTTCGCTTCCGCCAGTTGAGCTTGGAAAACGACAACTTTGGAAGTGTCGTCGGAAAAGCTTTTATTGATTTGAGAGGACATTTTCTGTGCGGTTGTGATATCTCCCGCCGCCAAAGCCGTAAGCCCCTTGCCAAGCAAGGTATAACGATCGACTTCTTTTTCAATTTTCCCCTTTGCAATTTTCCGGGCGCGTTCATCCGCCCCCCACCAGAAAGAAATCTTCTGTTTAAGTAACAACAAGGGTTTTGCAAGAATCACATAAAAGACAACATAACAAAGGACAAGAATCCCGACAACAACGGCAACGGAAGTCCGTACAGAATACCCGATCCATTCAACATGAACCTCCCCCGGATTGTTCGACAGCCATGAGACGGCTAAAGCGATCACCCCTAAGAGAATAGCTTTCCAAATGACTTTAATCATCATTGTTCTCCTTGAAGCTGTTCTTTGTTAACAACACTTAAAACGATGGCAACCGTTTCATCAATGACTTTTTTTGTATTTAGATATCTCTGAGCCTCAGTTTTCCATTCTTTCATCATTTCCGCCGCATTTCCTTGCAAATCGGATAAGATCGTAACGGCTAAAGCCAAATCTCCATCATTAACAGCTTGTTGGGCTCTTGCCAAAATATTTTGTGGCGAATTTAGATCTTTTGCCTTTGCCTCGATCCTGCGGACGACAATCAAAGATTTCAAAGAATTCATTGCTTGATGAAACCAATCCGTTTTCGGGCTTGCGGACAACGCGATCACCGTTTTATCGGCATAATCCGAAAAGGAACGGATCAACGCCGCTTTTGTAAAAATCCCCTGATCGGCCGCGGCGGATAAAGAACGCAGCTTTTCATCAACCTGCGGTAAAGACGAAGATAATTCCAACACGGCTTGCTGTTGTGTCAGGAAACTTTGTCCGGAATAAGCGGCTTCACGCATTTGATACAAAGCCAGCAACAAATCAACCATACGTTCTTTTTGCGCATTGGATATTTTTATTTTCTGTTCGGCGGCATCCATACGCACCATCAACGCCAATACGGATGACGCATCAGCCTTGTTTTTTTCCAAGCGGTTGATCTGAATTTCCTTTTCCAGCAATTGGCGTTCAAAAGCGTCTTGACGCGAATTCATTTCCAGAAAATGTTCTTCGATCGCCTTTTTTTGAGAAGCGGACATTTGCATTTGTTCGATTTGTTTTTGCGTATCGGTCTGAATTTGCTCGATTTGCTGTTGAGTGTCCGCTTTAATTTGTTCAATCACGGCACGCAAGCGTTCAATTTCCGCCAATAATGCTTTTTGTTGGTCTATCAGAGCTGTCGCATCAACATTACCTTGCGATTCTTGTTCCACACTGGCGACAATCACTTCTGCATTTTTAAAATCGCGTTCATTTTCAAGCTGTTCCAAACGAATCGCCATGTCTTGATTTTCAACAGCACTTGTTTGTGTTTGCTCCGATACAACCTCTTCAGAGCGAACGTTTTCATCAGCTTCCGTTTGATCGAAAGAACCGACAGCAAGTTGTTCAGTATTCAACTCCGTCGGTGTTTCGATCCGCTCAGAAAGTTGTTCTCCGCTTTCAAGCCCTGTTTGTTTAAGACGAACAGATGTTAAAAACTCGTTATATTTTTGGATGACATTTTCACGCACCGGTTTCACTGTTGATACGGCAACAACAACCACGACAGCCAGTAAAAAAATGCCATATTTCACTTTACGGCTTTTTTGGCGTTCCGGCATCTCTGACCTTTCTTCCGTTTTATCGTTTTCTTTTCCATCGTGTGTGTTCTGAGCGCCATCATCAACAGGATCTTTTTGAATTTCCTGAATGTTCTCGTTGTTTTCTTCAGCTGCCATTAATGCCTCCTTGATTAAATCTACTGGATTTTATCATTTTTTCCGAGTATGGGTAGAATAATTTTAAGGAAAGAATCAAAATGCTTGTTTTAGGAATAGAATCCAGTTGTGACGAAACAGCGGCGGCAGTCGTTGATGACAACAAACAGTTACTGTCTTCGGTTGTATATTCTCAATCTGAACATCAGGTTTTCGGCGGTGTCGTGCCTGAAATAGCCGCCAGAGCCCATTTGGAAAAGGCTCCGGCAGTTATTCAAAAAGCTTTGGATAAAGCAAATGTCTGTTTTCAAGATTTAAGTGCGGTTGCCGCTTCAGCGGGTCCCGGACTGATCGGCGGCGTGATTGTCGGGGTCATGATGGCAAAAGCGATCGCGGCAGTTCATCACCTGCCTTTTATTGCCATCAATCATTTGGAAGCCCATGCTTTAACAGTACGTCTTACTGAAGAGGTTGATTTTCCGTATCTGCTTTTATTGACATCTGGCGGGCATTGTCAAATTTTAATCGCCGAAGGAATAGGACGTTTTACAAAATTGGGGGAAACGTTGGACGACGCTGCGGGAGAAGCTTTTGATAAAGCAGCGAAAATGATGGGAATTGATTATCCCGGAGGACCTGAAATCGAACGATACGCTTTAAAGGGCGATCCGCAACGTTTTGAATTGCCCCGTCCCATGGTTGGCAAGCCGGGATGCGATTTATCTTTTTCCGGACTGAAGACAGCTTTGCGCTGGACGATCGAAAGTTTTTCAGCGGACGGACAAGTTGAACACGCACAATTGACAGAACAAGACAAAGCTGATCTATGCGCTTGTTTCCAAAACGCTGTTTTGCAAACCCTTTGTTCCAGATTGAAAAACGGCATAAAAATATTCAAAAAGAAATACCCTGAAGCAAAACATCTGGTTGTCGCAGGCGGAGTAGCCGCAAATAAAGCGTTACGTCAAGACTTGGAATCTTTGGTGAAAAAATATAAACTGACTTTGGCAGCCGCTCCGATAAACCTTTGCACGGACAACGGCGCCATGGTCGCATGGGCGGGAATGGAGCATCTGCAGGCAGGTTTGTCGGATCCGTTGGATTTCAGTCCTCGCCCGCGTTGGCCTTTAGATCCGTCATGCAAAAAATAACAGGAGTCCCGATCTATGAAAAATATTGCCGTTTTAGGAGCCGGAGCTTGGGGAACCGCTTTGGCTCAAATTATAGCCTGTAACAATATAAATGTAAATTTATGGGTCAGAGAACCCGAATTGGTTAAGGACATTAAAACAAAGCATAAAAACACTTTATTTCTTCCCGACATTCTTTTGCATGAAAACATTATCCCGACAAACGACCCCGTAAAAGCGATCACCGGTGTTCAGGCTGTCTTGTTAGCCGTTCCGGCTCAACATCTCAGGACGATATGCAAGCTGTTAACCTCCGCTTGGATTCCGGGGCTACCCGCCGTCATTTGCGCAAAAGGAATTGAGCAAAATACAGGTTCTTTGCTCAGCGAAATGATCCAAGAAGTTCTGCCCCAAGCTGAAATCGCGGTTTTATCGGGACCTACTTTCGCCCAAGAAGCCGCCATGAATAAACCGACAGCACTAACATTAGCCTGCAAAGACGAAAATGTGGCAAAAAAAATCGTCGAAACCATCGGGACACAAACTTTCAGACCTTATTACTGCGCTGATATCATCGGCGTTCAAATCGGTGGCGCTGTCAAAAACGTCATGGCTATAGCTGCGGGCATCGTTGCCGGAAAACAGCTTGGAGATAATGCGCGAGCCGCCTTGATCACAAGAGGGTTGGCCGAAATCGCCCGCCTCGCAATCGCTTTAGGAGGACAAGGACAAACGTTGATGGGACTGTCGGGTTTGGGGGATCTGGTTTTGACGGCAAACAGCACTCAATCACGAAACTTTTCGGTTGGACTTGAATTGGGAAAAGGAAGAAAACTTGCTGACATACTGGCTGAAAAAAGAACTGTCGCCGAAGGAGTCTTCACAACCCAAGCCGTTCTAGAACGTGCCGCCAAAGCCGGCGTTGAAATGCCCATCTGTGAAGGACTGAATAAAATTATGAATGAAAACGTATCCGTCGATTCCGTCATTCAATCCTTGTTCGCACGCCCTTTTAAAAATGAGAGCCGCTTTTGATGTCTTTTTCATGCTGATAGAGAATATTTATTCTTTATTTAGAAATAAAGGATTATGCTAAAAAAAATTTTTCTTTTTTCTTCGGGGCATTCCATGTCGTTAACGGTTTTAACCATTTTGTGCATTAGCATTACATCCTGTATCGGCATCTTCATCGGCAGCTTGAAATTCAAGGGAATCGGGTTGGGTGTCGGTGGTGTTTTATTCGCAGGGCTGTTATCCGGTTACTTGTTGGAACATTACGCCATCGTTTTAAATCCGGACGTTCTGGCTTTTTTAAAAGAATTCGGATTAATCCTCTTTTTGTATTCGATGGGATTGAGTGTCGGACCGAATATCTTTTCCTCTTTGCGCAAAAACGGGTTGACACTGAACTTGATTTCTTTGGCCGTCGTTTCTTTGGGAACGTTATGCGCCATCCTTGTATTCAAATTCGGTAAAATATCACTGCCCGAATTAATCGGGCTTTATTCCGGCGCCGTAACCAGTACACCGGCTTTGGGTGCCGGACAGCAGATTTTAACAGAATTGGGTGGCTCTGCCGAAATTATAGAACAATCCGGTTTTACATACGCTATCGCCTATCCCTTTACAATCATTGCCAGCATCATTGTTTTCATCATATTAAAGATTGCCTTCCGCGTTAAAATCACAGACGAAGTCGCCGCTTATGAAGCGGAAAAAGTCGACGACGATCCTCATATGCAAGGCTTCAACGTCTTGGTGAACAATCCAAGCTTCGACGGTTTGGAAATCGGCGATTTTTTAAAAATGATGCATTATACCATGACAATTTCCCGCATGAAACGGGGGGACGAATACATCATTCCGCATGAGCATATCAAATTGCAAATGGGAGATATCCTGTTGATTTTCGGTCCACGAAAAATTTTCCAGACAATCTCTTTCCTATTCCGTGTCGATACGGAAAGAAACCTGGAAGAGGAAAGCGCCAAACAAATTCAAAGCCAAAATCTGTTGTTAACCAATCCCCGCCGTGTTGGAACACCTTTGAAAAAAATATTGGGGGACACCAAACATCATTGGGTGATTTCCCGTGTCATCAGAAATGGCATTTCTTTATCTCCGACGCCCGAATTAAAGCTTGCTTACGCTGATCAAATTGTCGTCGTCGGTAAAAAAGAAGAAACAAAAATGCTGATCCGATATCTCGGAAACGACAAAGAACGTGCAAACGATACGCGTTTTATCCCGTTTTTTCTGGGCATGATCTTGGGCATTCTGGTCGGATTGGCTCCTTTTCATATTCCGGGCGTCGATATTCCTTTAAAGCTCGGAACGTCCGGCGGTCCTCTTGTCATCGCAATGTATCTGTCTTATCGCGGATCAGTCGGTCCGATCGTTTTTTACACGCCTGCTCATGTTTTAAATGCTTTCAAGTTTTTAGGAATCCTGCTTTTTCTGGCCGTCGTCGGATTGGCATCCGGTCCGGGGTTCGCAAAACTGATTTGCAGTACGCAAGGCTTGTACTTCGTTGCCTTGGGATTGTCGATCACAACCGTTCCCTTGTTGATTGTCGGATTTTTCATGCGTTTTGTGAAAAAAATGAACTATCTGACACTTTGCGGCGCCTTGTCCGGTTGCATAACCAGTTTGCCGACAATGACCTTCGTCGCTAATATGTCCAATACAAACGCACCCGCTTTGGGATACGCAACCGTGTATCCCGCTACAATCGCCTTACGCGTCATTTCCGCTCAAGTGCTCGGTATCATGCTGTTCTGAAGGGAATCCTCTTATGATCGCCATCTTCATCGGCGCAGGCTGTGGCGCTTTGTTAAGAGCGTTGATCTGTGCTAAAATCCAATCTTGTTACGCAACAATGACTGTCAATATCCTCGGAGCCCTATTAATCGGCTTCTTGTATGAACTTTTGCGTTCAAAATCAAACCTACCCGCAGGATTGAAACCTTTATTGATAACCGGATTGTTGGGAGGCTTCACCACTTTTTCATCTTATCTGATGGATTTTGTGCTATTATTGGAAAATCACGACAATATGAAAGCTTTCTTATATCTGTTCCTGTCAATCGGATTGGGAATCTTCGCACTTCTTGTCGGGATGAAATCTGTCGCGTTTTTTGGTGATTGAATGTTTTAGTAATGAAAAAATACTTGGGTTATTTGGACAATAACGACCCGTTATACGGGTACTTGAAATACGACATCCAACCGCAATTAAGCGGTTTCTTTGATGATCCGGTTTATCGCGTTTACCGGTTGAACGGATCAAACGCCGTTTATCTTTATGAAGAAAAAAACACTCAAACAAAAGTGATCGGAAAATACTTTTACTCCGAACGCGAAGAAAACAAACAAAACGCAGCCCATCATCTGGAAAAAGAATACCAACGATTGGAAACGATACGCCGTTTCGGCTTTGATTGTCATCCCTTTTATGTTGCCAAGCCTTTGGGAAAAAACGCGGACTTGGGAGAACTGCTTGTTGTCGAATATTGCGAAGGGGAACTGCTCAGCCGCATCATTTCCCGAGCCATTTCCGAAAAAGATAACGAGTTGCTGTTTGATAAACTCAGTCTGTTGGCTTATTTCTTTGCGGAACTACATAACAGAACGGCAACACCAGCCCCATTGGATTTTGACAATGTCTGCCATTATATGGATCAAGTTGTCCGTCAATGTTCCGTTTTAATGAATGAAAAGGAAATTCAGACTTTTTATTCGTTCCGGCAATGCTGGCACGATAAAGCCCAAATGTGGCAGGATTGTCCCGTTTTGGTTCACGGAGACGCGACCCCTGAAAATTTTTTATTTTCTTCGGAAGATACTTTGATGACTTTCGATTTGGAAAGATCCATTTACACAGACCGTGTCTTTGATATCGGACGCATGGCAGGCGAATTAAAACACTTTTTTTTAATGAATACAGCGAACACATTTGCAGCGGAACCTTTCATTGGTCATTTTTTGTGGGAATACGCGACTCATTTCCCAGACAGGGAAAGCGCCTTTTATTCAATCACTCGACGCGTTCCCTTTTATATGGGTGTCACTTTATTGCGAATCGCTCGCAATTTCTGGATCGCCCCCGATTACCGTCGCAAATTGATTGATGAAGCTAAAAACTGTTTCCAAGAGGGAAAAGCATGATTCGCGGATTGTTATTCGATATAAACGGAACGCTTACCGATATCCTGACTGATGAAGAAAATAAAGAAATTTACCGCGTTTTAAGTAACTTTTTAATTTATCAGGGAATATTCCTTACACCTGATGAAATACGTACTCTGTATTTCAATCTTAACAAAGAACAGCGTAATTCAAGCAAAGAAAAATTTCCGGAATTTAATGTGGTCGATATTTTTGAAAAAATAATTGCCCACTCTGCTTCCGATTACACGAAATCTTTGCCTAAGAAAAAGAAAAAATGGCTTGGTCAAATTTGCGCCGAACTTTTTCGTGCAAGTTCTTTATTCAAGCTTGACTTATACAATGATGTCAAAAAGACTTTAAAAAAGTTGAAAAAAAAATACCAATTAGGAGCCGTTTCAGATGCTCAATCCGCATGGGCAAAGGCGGAATTAAATGCGGTCGGCTTGCTGAATTTTTTTAATCCTCTGATCATTTCGGGAGATTACGGTTATCGCAAACCCGATCCTCGTTTATTTAAGAAAGCTTTAAAAAGGATGAACCTGAGCGCAGATGAAGTTGTTTTCATCGGCAATGATTTGTATCGTGATATTTACGGAGCCGGTTTAATGAATATGCGATCTGTTTTTTTCAGATCGAATCAAGGAGATCACACTTTTACCGAAGCCCGTCCCGATTATGTCATCACACAATTTTCAGAATTGGAAGAAGCGATTAAAGTTTTTGAATCAGAATGAAAACTTTTCCAAGTACCTTTAAAAGAAGGGGGTGGGATTTCTTTTAACTTTTCAGGCAACAAAAAACCTCCCGCACGGGAGGTGAATTTTGGAGCGGGTGAAGGGATTCGAACCCTCGACATCAACCTTGGCAAGGTTGCGCTCTACCCCTGAGCTACGCCCGCAACTCTTTTCTCTTTACAGGTGAGGATTATAACAAACGGACAATCTTTTGCAACAAAAATTTTTATTTTTTTCAATTTTTTTTATCTTTCTATTCAAAAGGTCGGATTAAGAGGAATATTTTTCCGTTTTAATCAAAGTTTTTTTCATATATGATATGCCCGTTCCAATTTGTTAGCGGAGGGTATCTATGGCGTTGATTTTTGAAGATTTAAAAAATGGAGCCGGCAAGCATGACAGTGTTATAAAACAAGGCACGATGCAATCATTCAAATCCGATGTCATGGAAGAATCAAAAAACAGAATTGTTTTCGCTTATTTTCAATCAGCGAAGAATCCGAAATGCGAACAATTCGCGCAATTATTGGAAAAATACATTCGTCTGTCAAACGGTAAAGCCGTTCTGGTTAAATTCAATATCGAAGAGTGTCAGTCCTTAGCCATACAATTAGGAATACAAGGTGTCCCGACAACCATGATCTTTGCCCAAGGCGGATTGGCGGACGGTTTCGCCGGTGTCGTTCCGGAATCTCAATTAAAATCATTCATGCAAGCTTTAATCGGAAAAGCCGCTTTATCTTTGGATGAAATGTTAAAAGATGCCGCTGAGAAACTGGCTCAAGGTCAAGCTCAAGAGGCGTTGGAAGAATATGCCGCCGTTTTGGAAAAAGATGAAGCCAATCCGTCCGCTTTTGCGGGAATGATCCGTTGCTTCATTGATCTGAAACAACTTGACGCCGCGAAAGATCTTGCCGACGGTTTGGAAGATTCAATTAAAAGTCCGGACTTACAAGCCGCTAAAATCGCTTTAAAATTGGCTTTGGAATCTCAAAACGCTCCGGAGCTTGACGAAATCAAAGGAAAATTATTGCAAACCCCCGAAGACCTGCAACTTCATTATGACTACGCTCGCGCCCTGTTTGCCAAAGGGCATCCGCAAGAAGCCATTGACCAGTTGATCTTCATTATTAAAAAAGAACAAAATTGGAATAATGATGCCGCGCGCCAACAGTTGTTTCAGATTTTTTCAGCATTAGGGCAAACCAATCCGGTTACTGTCGCGGGACGAAGGAAACTGTCCTCTTTTCTCTTTTCTTAAAAAAGGAGGGCGGAAAAAATGAGCAATAGCATTTTTGACGTTACAATTGTCGAGTTGCCTTCAAATTTGCCTGTTCTGCCCTTTTCCGGAGCTTTTTTGTTCCCGGGAACAAAATTGAATTTACGCATTTATGAAATGCGGTATATCCGTTTGATCTTTAATGCTTTGGCTTCCTCTCGGCTAGTCGGTTTGGTTCAACCGACACAACAGGATATGCCGATGAAAATTCCCGCATTATACAAAACAGGTTGCGCCGGTCGAATTTCTTCTTTTGCAGAATCCGGCAACACTTTGCTGATCACTTTGACGGGTATAGCCCGATTTAATGTCGTCAGAGAATCCGACCACAACGGCATTTATAAAGACGCTTTTGTCGATTTTTCCCCCTTTTCCCAAGACTTCGAGCTATATGATTTTAAATTCAATAAAAAAGAACTCTTTGCAAAGCTGGATCTGTACGCTTATTCCAATAAAATCGATTTAACCTCCGACACATTGAAAGACATCCCTCATAAACAGCTTTTAATGACATTGGCTTCCATCCTTCCTTTTACTCCAGCAGAAAAACAGGCGTTGTTAGAGTGCGTCCAAATTCAAAAATTCTACGATACTCTTTCATTGTTGCTGGACATGAACACCGGCGGACGGATAAATTAAACGGAGATTTTACTTTTTAATGTCATAACTGAACCAATCTTGGATTCAATTTATCTGTGAACGGTCATGCTATGATAAATTCCGAAAAACACACCTTTTTGCCTGATAACCTGAAGTTTTTTTTTCGTAAACTGATTATACGTTGTTCAGGACTATTATTGATCTGTTTCGCGTTGGCATTGGCGGCAGCTTTGGCAACCTATGATTCGGCCGACCCCTCTTTTAATACGGCGTCGGGTAACACGCCTCAAAATGCTTTGGGGAGTTTCGGAGCCATATGCTCTGACCTGTTATGGCAATATTTCGGGCTTGGCGCCTTATTATTCCCTGCCGCTATTTTTTCTTGGGGAATTATCGTTTTGCGCCTAAAATGGCATAAATATCAGTTCTTGCGTGCGTTGTGTTTCGTCCCTACACTGTTCCTGTTATTGATTTTATTCTCCGCTTTGCCGGCAGTCTCCTTAACCCCTCTTATTGCCGGTTTCAGCGGTGCAATCATGCCGGCATTCTATCACCCTTTGGTGTACTGCATGAATGCCGCCCATATGCCCTATCTCGAATATGTTATGCTTGCAATCGTTTTTGCGGCTTCCTTTTTCGGGCTGGCTTGGACGTTGGGAATCCCCTTTTATCTTGTAAAACGCTGGATTACCGCTTTGGGACGGGGAATAAAAGCGTTTTTCCTTTTCTTGAAAAACAAACTGCAAAACAAAACAGCACAAAAACAACCTGAAAATGAAGAATCCTTTTTGGAAGATATCCCTGAAAGTCTTTTTGATGAAGAAAGCGAAACCGTAAAAGAAATTGAACAAGAACAGCAATCCGTCTTGCCCAAGCCTCAAAAGAAAGCAACGATAAAACCGGGCGTACAAAAATCCGTTAAAGTCCAAAAACGGCGGCCGGAAGAATTTATTTTGCCGAAAATCGATTTTCTTGCCAAACCCAAAAATGAAAAGGACAACTCTATTTCGCGCGATTATTTGGAAAAACGGGCTCGCCAATTGGAAAACGTCTTGGAGGAATACGGCGTAAAAGGGGAAATTGTCAATGTCCGTCCCGGTCCTGTTGTCACTTTATTTGAACTCGAACCGGCACCCGGCATAAAAACAACACGCGTGATCAATCTGGCCGACGATATTGCCAGATCAATGAGCGCCTTATCCGTTCGCATCGCCGTCATCCCGGGGCAAAGTGTCATTGGAATCGAAATGCCCAATGAAAAGCGGGCGGACGTTTATTTAAAAGAAATGTTTGCAAGTGATGACTTTAAAAATGCTACAAAACCTTTGTTATTAGCCCTTGGAAAAGATATCGGAGGAAAACCCACTTTCGCCGATTTAGCCAAGATGCCCCATTTACTGGTCGCAGGAACGACCGGATCAGGAAAATCCGTTGCCATCAACACCATGATCCTTTCTTTGCTTTACCGGTTGACACCGGATCAAGTCCGTCTGATCATGGTCGACCCGAAAATGCTGGAATTGTCGGTGTATAACGGCATTCCCCACTTGTTAACCCCTGTTGTTACCGACCCGAAAAAGGCTGTTTTGGCTTTGAACTGGACGGTTCGGGAAATGGATGACCGTTACAGGCAAATGAGCGAACTCGGCGTGCGCAACATAGACGGTTACAATGCAAAAATAAAAGAAATGATCAATGCCAAAGAACCAATGACACGCACGGTTTTAACGGGGTATGACAACGGAGAACCCGTTTATGAAGAACAGCCTTTGGATTTAAAGCCCTTCCCCTATATTGTCGTCATTGTTGATGAAATGGCGGATTTAATGGTAACCGCCGGAAAAGAAATTGAAATCGCCGTTCAAAGAATTGCTCAAAAAGCCAGAGCGGCGGGTATCCATTTGATTTTAGCAACCCAACGTCCTTCAGTTGATGTCATAACTGGAACGATCAAAGCGAATTTTCCGGAAAGAATCAGTTTCCGTTTAACCACAAAAATTGACAGCCGGACAATTCTGGGCGAACAAGGGGCGGAACAATTGCTGGGAAGAGGAGATATGCTTTATCTTGCCCAAGGACAGCGCCCCGTTCGTTTACACGGACCTTTTGTCAGTGATGCCGAAGTCGAATCCGTTACAGCCCATCTCAGGACGCAAGGCATCCCAGAATATGAGCAATCCGTTGTCGAAGAACCGCCTGAAACTTCGGCAAGTTCCGACGGCGCTCAAGATACTGGAGAAGAAAGCCTGTATGATAAAGCCGTCGCCATTATTTTGCGTGATAGAAAGGTTTCAACCAGTTATATCCAGCGTCAATTGCGCATCGGATATAACAGAGCTGCCGATTTAATCGACCAAATGGAAGCACAAGGAGTAATTTCCGCCCCCAGTCATGCCGGAAAACGCGAAATTTTAGTACCTGACAATCGGTAAATTTGCTATAAAAGCTCACAAAAAACCATTTAGGAAAAACAATGATGAAATTTTTTCTTTTCTGTTTATTTTTATTAACCTCCCCCGCTTTGGCTCAAGACAGTGTACCTTCTACGGCTTTCAGCCTGCAACAAGAAGAACTGGCTCAGAAAGTGGAATCGTACTTTAACGGTATTCAAACAATAAAAAGCAAGTTTTACCAGATCAGCGACAACGGTGCGACGGCAGAAGGAATCTTTTATGCTTTAAAACCGAATAAAATGCGTTTGGAATACGACAGCAAACATCCGATTGAAGTCGTCGCCGACGGCTATTATTTAATCTTTCACGATAAAAAACTGGAACAAGTTACTTACCTGAATTTAGACGACAATCCTGCCGCAATCATCTTGAAAAAAGATTTTTCCTTTAAAAAGGAAGGACTGGACATTTCAAACTTCGATATTGAAAACGGCTTGATTTCTTTGACCATTCAAAATAAAAAACATCCGGAAATCGGAAAAATAACCCTTGTTTTCAAAGACAGCCCCTTTACTTTGAAACAATGGCGCGTAACAGATGCTCAACAAATAACGACAACTGTAACTTTGGACAACATGGAAACAAACATCGAATTGGACGAACAGATTTTTAAATTCAAAGATCCCAAAAAGAATCTTCGTCCCGGAGACAATCATCGCCGTTCAAGGTAAAAGGTCTCAATATAAGCGGAAAGCGGTATGAAAATATTTTCGTACCGCTTTTTTTTTATATTGTCTTAAAAGTATTTTCCAATTTTATAAAATTCTAGCAGTAAAACACTTTGATGTTAAAACGTTTCCGGCATTTTTCTATCCTGAATGATTAAAAAAATGCAATTCACATGATTTCAAAACAAAGATCAAATTCACTTTGTTATTTCTTCTTGAAAACGAGTTTTTTATACAAAACAATAGGATAAAAGGCTATTTACAAAAATGAATGACTATTTGATTATTTTCATATGTTAAAACACGTTTGAAATCAAAAAAGAAGATTTTTAAAAACATACTTTGCAAGTAAAAGCTCATCTTCTTGACATAATATTACTGGCAAGCAAGCATGAAAATGAAATCTCTGAGAAAACAAAAAAGGATTTCCTTCTTTACTGACAGCACAGACATACTGTTACGGTTTATAAATATTTTCAATACCGTTCCGACAAACAATCAACACAACATTATTCCGGCTTTTAAATTTGTCACAATCATTTACAAATAAAATTCTGCCAAAGTGTCCGAAAACATTTTCAAGAACAAGAAATAGCTTGCATACTTTACAACAACAATCAAAAACAGACTGTATTGAGAAACATTTTCCCTTCCCTGTCCACACCGTTTCGGCATGAAAGATGGATAAACAATCTCGTTTTAAGATTTCCATCCGCGAAACAAAAACAAATTTCAAAGATTTCTGAATAAAAGCCAGGAGACCATGCATACAAAAAAAACTGTTTTTAAAAAATGTTCTTCGTATCAATAATCTTCATATATTCCCACAACATCAGTCTTCTTTAGGACGGACTTTTTTCACCCCTTTTCCACGCATGGATTTTTTATGTTTCTTTGTCATGACATCGACGACATATTCACGGACAGCCATACTGATATCTTTCAAATGATTATCAAAATCATGACCTGCGTGAGGAAAGAGCGTATAGCGAACATAAATGCCCCGTTGATTTGACAGCTTATCGGCCAAGGCGGCGACAGAAGGTTCGGGAATGAACTCGTCATTTCCTCCATGAACAATCAATCCGGATGCGGGACAAGGGGCGAGAAAAGAGAAATCTTTTGAATTAGCCGGCGGAGCAACCGAGATGAAACCGGATATTTCCGGACGTCGCATTAACAACTGCATACCGATCCAAGCACCGAAAGAATAACCGGCGACCCAACAGGTTCTTGCGTTTTTATTCATCATTTGCAACCAGTCCAAAGCCGCCGCAGCATCCCCCAATTCCCCCAGACCTTCATCATAGGTTCCTTGAGAACGACCGACACCGCGGAAATTAAACCTCAGCACAGAAAACCCCAAAGAACTGAATGTTTGAAAAAGTGTGTATGTTACGCGATTATTCATCGTACCGTTTGGCATTTGCGGATGGGGGTGAAGAATCAAAGCCAAAGGCGCTTCTTCATTATTCCCTTGTTGATAGCGACCTTCCAAACGTCCTTTTGGACCGTTAAAAATAACTTCTGGCATATTGAAACCTTATACAGGGTGAGTTATAAGCTTGTAAGGTAGCTATATTAACGAAATGAAGGTACAATGTTCAAGCGTTTGACAAAAGATTTATTTTTAAAAGCCTCAGAATATACAAATTCCGTTTTGCAACGTGACCCTGCGGCACGTTCAAAAATCGAAGTATTTCTTTGTTATCCTGGGCTTCATGCCATTATGATGTATCGCTTGGCTCATTTTTTATGGAAAAAAAATTTTTTCACAACAGCACGTCTTATTTCTGCATTCGGTCGTTTTATCACCGGAGTCGATATTCATCCTGCAGCCCGAATCGGTAAGAATCTGTTCATTGATCACGCTACAGGTGTCGTGATTGGTGAAACAGCGGAAATCGGAGACGATGTCACTTTGTATCACGGTGTTACATTGGGCGGGACATCAACCAGCCAAGGAAAACGCCACCCGACCTTAGGGAATCGTGTTATCGTCGGAGCCGGAGCAAAACTGTTAGGACCGATCAATATCGGAGACGATGCGAGAATCGGTTCGAATGCAGTTGTTTTAAAAGACGTACCGGATTCGGCAACCGCCGTCGGCGTGCCAGCTCAAATTGTCCAACACCGTAAGAAAGCGGAAAAATCATTTGAAGCTTATGCTGCTGAAAAAACAGATCCGATGATGAAGGCTTTGGAAGAATTAAAGGCACAAGTAACGACATTAGAAGAAAAGATGAATGAATTAAATAAGAAGGAAAAGGATATTTCTTAAAAAACATATTGACAAACACATCAAAAAGAGCTAAAAGTTGCCTCCATAAACGGCGGAGTAGCTCAGTCGGTTAGAGCAGCGGAATCATAATCCGCGTGTCGGGGGTTCGAATCCCTCCTCCGCTACCAAACCCCCATCTTGGGGGTTTTTTGTTGTTTTTCCAAAAACGTATCACCTGATATATAACTTATTTTCACACCCCTCCAACAAAACCGGTTTCATGCGGAGTTACTTGAAATCATACTCCTTAATCAACGTATCGCTTTCTCGGAGCCTGCCACTCTTCACCCTCTCCTCTAACAAAACCGGTTTCATGCGGAGTTACTTGAAATCATACTCCTTAATCAACGTATCGCTTTCTCAGAGCCTGCCACTCTTCACCATCTCCTCTAACAAAACCGGTTTCATGCGGAGTTACTTGAAATCACTTCACAAAAATCCCTTAATCCGGCGTTTTTAA